>NZ_JAIBNX010000078.1:0-9222 GCF_026130045.1 Micromonospora sp. CPCC 205371 | reverse complement strand
CGGGCCGCGCGGCGGGGCGGGGCGGGGGGGGGGGGGGCGGGGTGGGGGGGGGGCGGCCCGCGGGGCCGCCCCCCGCCCCCACCAGTGGCGTAGTGACGGCGAGCCCGGTGGCGCCGCGCAACAAGGATCGACGAGAGACCATGAGTGGTGAACCTACCAATGCTGCCCAAAGTACGGCTCCCAGCCGCAGCCGACCAGTTGCCTCGGCGCGAAGCCGCCCGCGCCGTTGCCGAGCCCCTCATGTCCCGTTGGAGCCGGCGGACGGGAAACGGCTTTCATGGTTCCACTCCTTTCAGGGGGTCGGGAGGATGACCTGGCTGTGCACGAGGTAGTGGTCGGAGCAGGGGATGTCGTCGCAAGTGCCCACGTCGCGGTTGACGACGACCCGGCCGATCGGGACGTACAGGTGCCAGCGGCTGGCGAAGACGTAGTCGAGCTTGCGGTCGCTGTAGGTCGCTTGGCCGCCTTGGAAGAGTTCGCAGGTGGGTAGGGAGATGCAGACCCGTTCCTGTTCGACCTCCCAGAAGTCGCCGGTGCCCAGCGGTGCGCCGTAGAGCGGTCCGAGGCCGTCGTCGGTCGGTGGTGTGGGTATGTTCGTGTCGCCGGCGATGACCAGGGGCATCTGGCGTGCCTCCGGCCCGAAGACGCGGGCGAGTTCGCGAGCTTGCACCGCGGCCTCCTGATTGGCCGGGTACCCCTTCTCCAGGTGGGTCGCGCAGAACTTGGTGTCCCGGTCGGCGCCGGGCAGACGCCCGGTCACGCACGCGACGGACCGTTTCGTGATCTCGGGGATCGGGAGTCCGTCCTCGGCGAGCTTGTTGTCGAGACCGAAGATGAACTTTTGTGTGCGGGTGACGGTGCCTCGGATGAGGACGACGTTGCCGACGTTGAGCAGGGCCGTCGGGTCTCCGGGCGCGCACCAGAGGTTGCCGGCCTCGGCGGGGGCGAAGGTGCCGGCCATCTGGTAGCCGACGTCGGTGAGCCGGTCGAGGAGGTAGTTGTACTGGTTCTGGCAGACCTCGTTGAGCGTGAGGACCTCCGGCTGCCGGTCGAGTACCTCGGTCACCAGCCGGTCGATTACGCTCGTGTCGCCGAAGTGGTCGGCGGCGCCGGCGACGTTCCAGTCGAGCATCTTCACGGTCTTCATGCCGGCTGCGGGGACCAGCGCGACCGCGTCCCAGGCGACGCGCTGCGCGCCGTTGCCGTCGAGGGTGACCGTGCTGAGGCTGACCTCGGGAACGTTGTTGAACATGTACGTGCCGATCGGGATCCACCGGTTGCCGTCACCTTGCTGGCGCACGACGCTTTGCCGTATCCCGAACTGGGTCTTGATGTGGTAGCGGGCCTGGGTGGTGCCGTTGTGCAGTTGTGGCAGGTGGACATAGATCTTGGCGAGGCCGCTGAACGTCTGGTCGAACGTCCATCGCCCGGTCGCCTCGAGTGCGGTCGACGTGCGGGCGTTGGACATCCAGAAGTGGCCGCCGAAGCCCATCCCCAACTGGTGTGTGTCGATCTTGCCGGGTCGCTGTCCAGCCGCGTTCTCGGTGAAGTGGAACCCGAAGCTGCCCGCGTTCGCGGTGCGGGGACAGTTCGGGCGCACCGACGGAATCCAGGACGCCAGGTTGTCGACCACCCGGGCGCCGGCCGGCAGGCCGGAGAGATCACAGCGGGGCGGGTAGGCCGTGCCGTCCTCCTGGTAGGCGTAGCCAGGGTCGAAGCGCAGCAGTTCGTTGCCGCAGGTGGAGGTCCGTGCCGGGTCGACCGTCACGCAGTCCGGTTTCCAGCCCGCCGGCCGGTGATACCAGCACTTGAGGTCGATGCGTCCGGCCGCGTTGCGGTGGGCGCATGGCCCGGCTGGCTCGCCGATCACCTTCGGGTCGTCTGGCAGCCAGGTCGCCCCGAAGTCGCAGTTGTTGCTGAAGTCGCAGAACATGTCGTGCGGCGGGATGACGTGGTGGCGATTGCGCGGCGCGGTGACCGCGTCGCCGTTCCACCACGCGGCGCGGTAGCCGGCGACGACCGTGTCCGGCGTTTCCGGCACCTCGACCGGGTGCGCGGCCCAGCCCATCACCTTCTCCGGATAGGGCCAGTCCTGCGGGTGCGCGGCGTCGACGTAGTCGACGTGGTACTCGTCGGTCTCCAGGAACGAGCCGCGGTTGGCCGGATACTTCGGGTTGGCCGGGTTGTTGGCCCAGCCGACACCCCAGGCGCCGTCGTTGGCAGCGGCCTCCGCCTGCGGATAGAAACCCGAGTTGTACGCCCAGACGGCGAAGTACCAGTTCTCGATCTTCGAGGACAGGCCGTTGTGGATGTACAGGCCGGCTTCGCGGGTCTGGTTCCACTTCTTCTGCAGGATCTGCAGCCCGGCCGCGACATTGGCGGCGAAGTCCAGCGCGATCGCTCGCTGCTCCTCGTACGGCCGCGCCGTGTCGTTCTCGTCCTTCTCCCGGCCGAGCAGGCGCATGCCGTCGGTCACCTGCGTGACGCCGTAGCCGCAGTCGGCGTGGTCGAAGCGGATCGTCCAGTCGTCGGTCTCGGTGCCGTTGTAGATGTTGACGCCGTAGTAGTTGCCGATCAGCGGGTTCGCGGTCACGCCGGGCAGCGCGAACCGGGCCGCCTGCCACAGGTTTGACTCCTGCGCCGCGATGCCCAGCATGATCTGCGCTGGGACGTAGCCGCCGCCGCTCAGCGGGACCGGCGGGAACATCGTCTGCGGCGTGTAGGCCGACATGCCGAGGTTCTTCCAGTTCGCCGGCCGGGCCACGTTCAGCACGCCGCGCACGGCCTGGTCTACCGCCCACTCCACCTGCCGGGGCTTGGGCTGCATCGCCTGATTGCGCGGGTCGTTGCGGGGCACCGAGCAGTAGCGGTCGGCCATGTCCGCAGGATCGGCCGGGTCGGACGCCATCGCCCGCGGCCCGGCGCTGCCATCGCCTGCGGGCTGCAGCGCGGGGCTCAGCTCCCGCCCGTTCACCGCGCCCGTGCCGACCTCGGCGAAGGTCAACTCGGCACCGGTGGTCAACGACCGTGCGTCGATCCGTACGTCCCGCGCCGTGCGGGCGACCGGCACCCGCGGGTCGGCCGCGCCGGTCCGCAGCACCGACGTGACCGCGAGCGCACCCTCGGTGGAGACCCGGCTGCCGGCCGGCACGTCGAGCGTGCGGACGCTCGGCGCGTCCTCGATGCCGGCGTCCCGGCCGGTGCCCGTGACGTAGACGCGCCCGCCACGGCCGGACGTCACGTCCAGGCCGGTCAGCGGGCCGCGCGCCACCGTGGACGCCGTGCCGCCCAACGTGACCCGGCGGGCGAGCGCGCCGTCGCGGGTGCGTTCCAGGTACACAACGCCGCCGTCGGCGTCCGCGGCCACGCGGAACGGCACCGACGCCGCCGGCGCCAGCACCCGGCGTACGCCCTCGCCGTCCACCCGTACCACCGCGCCCCGGTCGGCGGCCACGATGCCCTCCACGGTCGGCACCGGCGAGGTGAGCTGGCCCGGGACGGTGATCGGCGCCCGCATCGCGCCGGTACGCCCGTCCACCGTCAACAGCCGGGTCTTGGTGCCGCCCTCCTCGGTGGCCTGGGTGAGCACAGCGTCCTCGCCCGCGCCGCAGCCCGGGTTGAAGTACGCGAGGCTGGTGCGGACCGTCAGCTTGCGCACCGCGCCGGTGCCCAGGTCCACGACCGCGGTGAAGCCGCCCCGGTCGAACAGCGCCTCGTTGTTGGTGAACGTGCGCGGCGCGTAGACCACGACGGCCCGGTCGCCGGACCCGGTCACGCATGCGTTGCCGATCCACTGGTCCGCCTCGATGCCCGGCTCGCTCAGCGTCGCCGCGGTGCGCCACCGGTAGCCGTCGGACGCGTCGGCGGTCAGCAGATGGAAGCCGTCCTGATCACCAGCCGTGATCCAGGACTGGTCGGTCGAACGCGCCCAGCCGTCACCGAGCGCGACGGCCCGGCGATCCGCCGGAACCACCGCTTCATAGACGTGCTCCACCGGCGCGGCAACCGCCGCCACCGGCACCGAGATCGGGACAAGGGCACCGACCAGCACCGCTCTCAGTATCGTCATAGGGCCCTCCCGCTGACGCGTGTCTGGATGGACCCCATGGTCGGGAGGCAGCGGCTGCCGCGACTACACCTTTAACCCGAGGCTGAAAGGAAACCCGCGCCGGGCGGCCGACCCGATCCTCGGGCCGTCGTGGCCACATTGGACGAAGCGCCCGAGCAGCCGGCGACGCGGCCCACGTGCACAGCCCCGCCGTCACACTCGCCCGGCTGCTCGCCGACGTACTGGCCGGGCACACCGGCGACGAGCGGTTAGACGAATACGGGCCCGGCCGGTGGCCGCGGCCCGCGAACGACACATGCCCTGTCACTGTCTACCAGCCGGCGTCCGGGGTGAGGAAGTCGGTGATGGTGGCAGTGATCGCGTCGAGGTCGCGGGCGTCCGGTAGGTGGAAGCGGCCGTCGAGTGCGACCAGGCTGGCATGCGGGAGTCCTTTGGCCAGTTCCAGGCCGCCAGCGAAAGGGACCACCCGGTCACCGCGGTAGTGCAGGACGAGTGCGGGTGCGGTGACCTGTGGGAGTAGTTCGGTGACGTCGATGTCGTATACCGCGTCGAGGTATCCGGCGGCGACCTCGCGGCTGGCGCTGTCGCGGAGGACGGCGGCGAGGTGGGCGGCGGCTTCGTCGCCGGCGCCGGGGCGGTACAGGTCGGCGAAGAGCCGTGAGCCGAGGCCCCAGTGGCTGCGTACCATCGCGACGAGCGCCGCGTTGAGCTCGGGCCGGGTGAACGCGGTGCGGCCGTTGGCGTAGGTGCCGAAGCAGACGAGCCGGTCGACGAGTTCGGGGTGGCGGGCGGCGAGGGCGATGGCGACCGGCCCGGCCTGGGACATCGCGAGCAGGCTCACCGGTGGGCCGGCGGCGCGGGCCACGGCGGCCAGCTCGGTGACGCTTGGCTCCAGGCCGAAGTCATAGACGTCCCCTGTGGACAGTCCGGTGCCGTACCGGTCGTAGATGGTCAAACACACGCCCGCCACCAGGCGCTGGAGCAGCGAGGAACGGGGGTCGCGGCCGGAGCGGATGACGTCGATGCTGGACACCCAGCCGGGCAGGGCCACCAGCGGCGGCCCGGAGCCGAGCGTGGCCATGGCGATCGCCCGGCCGTCCGTGGTGACGTACCGGGCTCGCAGGTCGTGCAGCGGCACCGGCGGTCGCGCGGCGGTGGGCACCTGGTGGCGCAGGATCTCCAGCCACAGCCGCTGCACCGCCGCCGACGGTTCGAGACCGAGCTCTTCGGCGAGCCGGACCCGGTACTCGTCGTAGACGCGCAGCGCCTCCGCCTGCCGGCCCAAGGCGTAGAGCGTACGCATGAGCGTGCCGCGGGCCTGTTCGCGCAGCGGGTGCTCGCGGACGAACGCCTCCAGCCCGGGCAACGACTCGGCCGCCCGGTCGCTGTCGAGCAGCGCGGCGTGGCGGGCCTCGACGGCGTGCAGCCGCGCCTGTTCCAGCCGGATCGCCTCGAAGCGGGCGACCGGGCTCTCGGCGAACTCCGCGTACGCCCGGCCGCGCCACAACCCGAGCGCCTCGTCCAGCAACCCCACCGCCTCGGTGCGCGGCCCGGTACGCGCGGCGGCGACGAGCCGGTCGAAGCGCAGCGCGTCGAGCTCGTCCGGCCCGGCCTCCAGCACGTACCCGGGTGGGCGGGTGCGGATGCGGGCGCCCGGCAGCGCGCGGCGCAGCCGGGAGACCTGGCTCTGCAACGCGGCCGCCGGATCCGCCGGGGGCCGCTCGCCCCACACCAGGTCCACCAGTTCGTCCGCGGCGACCACCGCGCCGGCGCGGGCGAGCAGGCTCGACAGCAGTGCGCGACGGCGGTCGCCGAGCGGCACCGGTGCGCCGCCGGACCCGACCGCCTCGACGGTGCCGAGCACCCGGAACATGCCTTCGATGGTGACACCCTGGCCCGGCTTACCGCGTCGCCACTCCGGCGATTTGCGGGTTGATCGGGACGAACAGCGTCCGCGCCCGGTAGCGGTCGACCACGAGATCGGCGAAACCCGCGCGGGCGAGCACCCGCTCGGTGTCCCGGAGCACGTCGCAGCCCTCGAAGAACCACCGCCAGGGCCGCGCCGCCGCCCGCTGCACGGCCCGGTAGCCGGCGTGGTCGGCGGCAAGTACGTGCTCGAGGAAGTAGAGCCGGCCACCTGGCCGCAGCACCCGCGCGATCTCGCGGACCACGGCCGCCGGGTCCGGCACCGTACACAGCACGAGCGTGCACACCACCGCCTCGACACTGCCGTCCGGCAGCCCGATCGACTCGGCGCTCTCGGCCCGCAGCTCCAGCACGATCCCGCGACGGCGCGCCGCGGCGGCCAAGCCGGCGTGCATGTGCTGGTTCGGCTCGACCGCGACCACCCGCGTCCCGGGCCGGTAGTACCGCATGTTCGCGCCGGTCCCGGGGCCGATCTCCAGCACGCGGTCCGGCAGGTCCGCCAGGAGCGCCCGCTTGGCCGCGCCGAGCACCAGGTGCGCGTACCCATCGGTGGCCCGGAGCACGGCGGCGTTGAGCCGGCCACGAACCGGGTTGGCCCCGCTCACCGCCGCAGCCCTTGGACGAACCCGGCGATCAGGTCGGTGACCTCCGCGCCCCGGGTGACCTGCGGGCAGTGACCGGCACCGACCAGCGGAACGTGCTCGGCACGCAGCGCGACCGCCAGCACCTCGCTCCACGCCGGTGGGTTGACGGCATCGTCGGTGCCGTGGACGACCAGCACCGGACAGGTGATCCGGTCGACCAGCCCGCGCAGCATCGCCGCCCGGTCCGAGGCGCGTTGCTGGCCCCGGGCCGCGACGGTCGCGGCGAGCACCTCCGCGGTCGCGTCCAGCCCCTGGGCCAGCCCCTCGGCCCGCACCTCGGCCGATGCCTCCGCGCCGAGCGCGGTCTCCACGAACCAGCGGACGAAGCCGGGGAAGTCCCGTTGCCAGGCGTGCCGGTTGTACCGGGCCCAGCCATCGCCCTCCGGCAGCTGCTCGTCGAAGCGGGCAGCCGCCCGCTGCATCGGCGACTCGGGCCCACCGGTCAGGTCGACCGAGGGGGCGATCAGCACCAGCCCGGCGACCCGCTCCGGCTGTTGCGCGGCGGCAAGGAAGGCGAGCAGCCCGCCCAACGAGTTGCCCACCAGCACCGCCCGGTCGGTGCCGGTCGCGTCCAGGACCGCGAACGTGTCGGCGACCAGCTCCGCGACGTCGTACGCGGCCGGGTCGGCCGGCCGGTCCGACTCGCCGCTGCCCCGCGCGTCGTACGTGACCACCCGCGCGCCACCGCACAGCCCGGCCACCTGAGCCGACCACATACGGCGGTTGGAGATCATCCAGGCGGGCAGCAGCAGCACCGTCGGTCCGCTCCCGGCCACCTCGTACGCTATCCGGACACCGCCCCGCCGTACCGCCGCGACGTGCCTTTCCGTGGTATCGAACATCGTGCCTCCTCGGTTCTCGATCGGCACGATCGTGACCAGCCGCCCTGGCACCCGACTGTCATCCCGCTGTCATCCCGCTGCCGCCCAGCCGGCCATGCCTGCGCCCGGCGCCCAGCCTCGTATCCGCCACAGGGATCATCTGCTCGGAGGCGCCCCTTCACCCGACCGATCGCTCGCCTTTCCCACAAAGCAGCGTTTTGAGGGGCGGGGCTCCTGCCCAAGCTTCCGTGGGCGGAAAGTGGCGCGTGTTTGAGCGTGCGACGGCTAACATCCGGATCTGCCGTGGTGGCAACCCCCAGGGTGCGCCCTGCGGCAGATCGCGGTGCGGCCCGGCTCGAACCACCTTGACGCGTTCCGCCATCGACGCAAGCTCCATGATCCATGCGTTCCTCAAGTGGCAAGAGCAACATGAGGCAGGCCTCGATCATGGAGGGGTCAGCAGGGTCACGTCGGCGCCGGGGCACGTCACCAGGTCGCCTGGCTCGGTGAACGCCAGGGCGGCCGGCGTCCCTTGGTCGCGCCGCCGCGGCCGGCGACGATCGGCTCGCCGAGCTGTCGTCCCGTGGCGAGCCGCCAGCGGCCGAGGAGGCGGGCGCGTCGTGACCGCTGGAGGCCTGCAGCCACCGTCGAGCGCGACCACGGGGACTACTCCGGAGACAGCCCCGTACTCACACCGGGCCCGTTCGTCGAGGCCGATGAGTACCTCGGTGGCTTCTGGATCATCGAAGCCGAAAACGACGACGTCGCGATCGAATGGACCAAGCAGGCCTCGCGGGCACTGCGATGCAGGATCGAGGTACGTGCCCTCCAGGAGGAGCCCGCAGCCTGACGGACCGGCCGGCGACACCTCAATGGCCAGAAGGCATGCGGCGTCCCGGCCGTACTCCGCGCCCACTCGCGCACCCACACCCGTCGGCCTCCTGATCGCCGGCATGGCCGCGCTCGGTACATCATCGGCGTCGACGAACAGTTGCCGATATGTCGTCACCGACCTCGCCCCGAAGGACCGCCGCGCCATCACACTATCGGCGCGTCAACAGCGCCCCATGCCGGCTGGCGTCCATCCGCTGCGCCGGTATGCGCCCAAGTGCGGGCTTCGCAGGCGTCCATGGCGTGGAACCAGTGATCACGCCGAGCACGCGTCAGCGTTTGCCCAGCGCCGCCGATGGCGCGGGCGTAGCGTGAGAAACGTACAACGGAGCGACGAGAGGGGAGACTGCCATGCTCTCGGACAGCACACCGATAGCGACACTGCCCACGGCAGATCCTGCGCGGGCCCGCAAGTTCTACGAGGAAACCCTCGGCCTGACCCCCTTGCGGGAGGAGGTCGGAGGGATCATGTATACGTGTGGTGACGGTCAGCTCTTCGTTTACCAGTCCGAGTACGCCGGCACCAACAAGGCCACGGCGGTCACGTTCTCCGTTAGCGAAGACAGGTTCGACGCCGAGGTGGACGCGCTGCGCAAAAAGGGCATCACCTTCCAGACCTTCGAGTACGAAGGCATGGAGTGGAAGGACGACGTCATGGTTAGCGAGGGGATGAAGGCGGTCTGGTTCAATGATCCGGACGGCAACATCCTCAATGTCTCCACCGAAAGTGCCTGAGACAGCATCGAAGGCGTAGGCGCGGCGCGCTGGTGGCTGTTACACGTCGACCTCGACCAGTTCGTGGCCGGTGGTGGTCGGCGGCAGCGGCGACCCGACTCAGGCCCGGCAGGTGGTGGCCACCGCCTCGTACGAG
>NZ_JAIBNX010000077.1:32615-36384 GCF_026130045.1 Micromonospora sp. CPCC 205371 | reverse complement strand
CCGGAGGGCCGACCCGGGCGCGGGGGAGGGCGCCGCCGCCGGGGCCGGCGATGAGCGCGGCGGCGCCGGCTCCTGCGGCGGCGATCCGCCACGGTCGGCTGATCCTCATGATGGGTGTCCTCCTTCGGTGTTTGCGGTGCTGCTACGACAGTCCGGGACCGGGATGAGATGGGCTTGAGCCGGCGGTGAGAACCGCCTCATGGAGCGGTCATGGTGTGGGCGCTGGCCAGCCAGGCCGCGGCGAGGTCGAGCCGGGCCCGGGTGGCGGCGGGCCAGCCGGGTTCCTGGACCCGGTGCGGGCCGGTGGCCAGCGACAGCACAACGGCCGCGGTGCGGCGCCGCAGGCCGGCCGGGTCGACGTGCGGTTCGAAGCCCGACAGCCAGGCGGCGCCGAGGCGGTTGATGACCGGTGCGTGGCGGCGGTCGATCTGCGCCAGCACGCTCAGGTGGCCCAGCAGGCACGCCAGGTCGTCGACGCGGTGGCCGGCGCCGGCGGTGTCGACATCGAGCAGCCCGGTGATGCGGTCACCGGCGACCAGCAGTTGGCTCTCGTAGAGGTCGCCGTGCACCACGCTGACCGGTTCCGGTGGCCGGTCGGCGGCGAGTTGGGTGGCGAGATCGGTGGCCTGGGCGGCCCGTTCGGGCAGGGCTGCGGCCACCACCGCCGCGTAGTGCGGGGCCTTGTCCAGCCACGAGGCGCGAGGCGGGCCGTGCGCCAGCTGCGCTGGCAGCCGGTCCAGCAACGACAGCAGCGGCCGCGCCGACGGCGCCGGGCCGCCGCGCATCAACGCCTGGCGCAGGGTACGGCCCGGCAGAGCCTGCAGCACCAGCAGCCCGTCCGGTGTGAAGCCGAGGCTGGGTGGTGCCGGTACGCCGGCGTCGGTCAGCAGCCGATGCCGCTCGTGCAGGCCGGTGACCTTGCGTGGGCGGACCACCTTGAGGAACAGCCGCCCGCGGTCGGTGGCCGCCTCGATGACGGCGCGGCGGCCCGGCCGGTACGCGCGGACCCGTAGCCGGGCGGGCCCGCCGCCGTACCCGTACTCGTGCAGCAGCCTGCCGACCGCGACGGGATCGATGGCGGCCGGCAGCGCCGGCAGGTACGGGTCGTGCGGGAACCGCCAGACCGCCACCCGGTCGACGCCGTCGTCGACCACAAGCGCCCCATCCGGTGCGCGGGCGGTGGTGGCCACGAGCCGCTCGGCGGTGGCGGACCCGTCTCGCCAGCCGACCTGTGCCCGGTACCCGACGGTGCTACCACGGCCCGGCTGGTGGTCAACCTGCGTGGCACGCCACGACAGCAGCCGCCCACCGGCCGCGTCCAGGGCGACCGCCAGCGCACCGGCCGCGTCGGGCCCGGTCAGCAGATGCGGATCGGGCCCGGCGGGAAGGTGATACTGGTCAACGCTCATGACCGATACGCTGGCCGCCACCGGTGAGCCGGTCATGAGCTGGCGGTGAGAGTCCTCTTACCTACACGACCCGGTGAAGGGCCACGCGATCAACTACGCAGGCTCCAGCGCTGATTCGCTTGGCCGTTACAGGCCCACAAAATGATCTTCGTACCGTTTGCGGTGCCGGCACCGGTGGCGTCCAGGCACAGCCCGGACTGCTGGCCAGTGATGGTGCCATTGGAGTTGATGTTCCACTGCTGGTTGGACTGGCCGTTGCAGTCCCAGATGATGACCTGAGTGCCGTTGCTCGTGCCGGCGCCGTTGGCGTCCAGGCACTTGGCGCCTCCGTACGCGGTCAGCTGCCGGCCGGCGGTGTACGTCCAGCGCTGTCCGGTGGCGGTGCCGCAGTCCCATAGCTGCACCTGCGTACCGTTGCCGGTGGTCGAGTTCGGCACGTCCACGCACCGCGCGGACTGACCACCCACGATCTGCTGCCCGACCGGCGGCGGCCCATCCCCCGGCGGCAGCAGCGTGATGGTGGAGGTCTCATCGATGTTGTTGTGCGGCACGTTCACGGTGGTGCCGTTGTTCGACAGCGTCACCACGGAGTCCTGCACGGTGACCGGGCCAGCCACCGCGCCGCCGCCGTTGTACGGGACCCGCTCGACAACGACCCGCACCTGGTTGTTACGGACGATATCGGTGGTGGCATCGAGCCGCTGCAGGCTCACCGCCACGTTGCCGGTCGTGCGGCCACCACCGACGAGCACCTTCGCCACCCCGGTGTCTCTGGTGGCGAAGCCGTCGTAGTTGGCGCTGGGCGTCACCGAGACGATCTGACCGGTCTGCGAGCCGTAGAAGCGGTAGACCCACCACTCCCCCTTCGGCTGGTGCTGACCCGCCGAGTTGCGCGTGAGCAGGTTCCCCAGATCGTTGTGTAGGTTTCCGCCGCCCGCCCAGTTCGCGCGCAGCCCGTCGGCCCCGGCACGCTCCAGCCGCGCGATGTACCACGAGCCATCGCCAGGATTCTGCTCGTTGGACGCGCCGTACTCGTTGATCTGATACGGGCGCGGATGCGGGATACCTCGGGAGTCCAATGTGGAGTTCGCCACCGCCACGTTCGCAACCGGGTCGCCGGGCAGGCTATGCCAGCTGATGATGTCCGGCACGACGTTGTTGGCGCGGACGAAATCGAGATACTGAACCCACCAACCCCCGGTCGACGGCACACACGCACAACTCGGGCCGACGATCAGATGGCTCGGGAACGCCGCCCGGATGCGCTGGTACGTGCGCCGCCACAGCTCGAAGTACTGCGCCTGCGGCCGATTCCAGAACAGGGTGATGTTCGGCTCGTTCCAGATGTCCCACTGCACAGGCGCGCCAGTCGCCCGCACGTCGTCGATGAGCCGGGTCAGGAAGGCGTCGTAGTCCGCCCAGTTGCCGTTGTCGCCCGGGAACCGGGAGATCGGGTAGCCATCCGCGCCCCACAGGTCGTGCGGCAGGATGATGAACTCGCCGCCCAGCGACCGGGTGCGCAGCAGTTGTGCCCGGGTGGCGTTCCACCGGCGGTCGTACCGCCCCGACACCCAGCCGCCCGGACTGTCCAGCTGGGCGCCACCGGCACGCATGTAACGGAACTTCACGTCGCGGAAGTATCTGTCGGGTGGCCCGGACGCGTTCTCGGTCATGCCGTAGATCCAGCCGGAGGCACGGTACGTGGGGGTACCGGAAGCCACCGAGAAGTTGACGCTGATGGACTCGTCGGCGGCGTACGCCGGCTGGGCCACACCGACCATGGCTCCGCCGGTCAGCACGGCGGCCGCGAGGATGGCGACGAGGCCGCGACCCGTGGGGCCGCGGCGTCGCGCTATGTCCCCTATTGACAACTGGTTCTCCCTTCTGTGTGAGCGAATCGTTTCGATCACGTTAGCAGCAAGCCATTGATTTGAGTATGTCTATCTTCACGGATCGCTGGACAGGCGCGGCTTTAACGACACGGATCGGGCCGTCACCGGGCGAACCGATTCGCTCCGGCAGCGACGACTCGCACCGCGAGCCGGCGCCGAGCCTCGTTACCTGAATGTGACTTGCCATCGACGAAGCCCGTTGGGCTTAATTCGTTAAGCCAGAGAACAAATAACGGCGACCGGCTGCGGCGGGCCGGCGCCGTGTGTCCCGCCAATCGCGCACCGGTCTTCGGCGAGCCGATGCGAGATCCCCGCTGTCCCATCCAGCGAAGGAGCTCCTTCGTGCGAGCATTTCGCCGAAGCCGCGGTCTCCGCGGCTCTGTCAAACGCGTGCCCCTCATCAAGTCAGCCGCCCTCACCGCCCCCGCCGCCCTCCCCGCCGCCTCCGCCCTCGCCACGCAGGCGGCG
>NZ_JAIBNX010000077.1:26949-32605 GCF_026130045.1 Micromonospora sp. CPCC 205371 | reverse complement strand
ACAAGCGCCGCCCCCCCGCCCGCCCCCCCCCCCCCCCCCGCCCCCCCCCCCCAGCCGCCCCCGCCGCCCCCGGCGGGGCCCACCCGGGGGCGGCGGCCCGCCGCGGAACCGTTCTCGATCCTGGTCTTCTCCAAGACGGCCGGCTTCCGCCACGACTCGATACCCGCGGGCGTCGCCGCGATCGAGCAGCTCGGCGCGGACAACGGCTTCACCGTCGACGCGACCGAGGACGCGGGCGCGTTCACCGACGCCAACCTCGACAAGTACGCGACGGTGGTCTGGCTCTCGACGACGGGCGACGTGCTCGACGCCGACCAGCAGGCCGCGTTCGAGCGGTACATCCGCGACGGTGGCGGCTACGCCGGCATACACGCCGCCTCGGACACCGAGTACAACTGGGCCTGGTACGGCGACCTGGTCGGGGCGTACTTCGCGTCGCACCCGGCCAACCAGACCGCGACCATCAAGGTCGAGGACCCGGCGCACCCGTCCACCGCGTCGCTGCCGGCCAAGTGGACCCGCTTCGACGAGTGGTACAACTTCCAGACCAACCCACGGACCGACGTTCACGTGCTGGCCAGCCTGGACGAGCGTACGTACACGCCGGGCGCGGGCGCGATGGGTGCCGACCACCCCACCGCCTGGTGCCACGACTACGACGGCGGGCGCGCCTGGTACACGGCAGGCGGGCACACGAATGAGTCGTTCTCGGAGCCGAACTTCCTCACCCACCTGTTGGGCGGCATCCAGACCGCCGCCGGCGCCGTCGACGCCGACTGTGCCGCGTCGCTGACCAGCAGTTTCGAGAAGGTGACGCTGGACAGCAACACCAGCAACCCGATGGAGCTGGACGTCGCCCCGGACGGGCGGGTCTTCTACATCGAGCGGGACGGTCGCGTGCAGATCGTCAAGCCGGACACCCGCACCACGGTCACCGCCATCGACCTCGACGTCTTCACCGGCAACGAGGACGGCCTGCTGGGCATCCGGCTCGACCCGGACTTCGCCACCAACGGCTGGGTGTACCTCTACTACGCGCCGAACGACGGCGTCGCCCGCAACCGGGTGGCCCGCTTCACCGCGCAGGGCGACTCGATCGCGCTGAGCACCGAGAAGGTCGTCCTGGAGGTGCCCACGCAGCGCAACACCTGCTGCCACGCGGGCGGCAGCATGGCCTTCGACAGCGCCGGCAACCTCTACCTGTCCACAGGCGACAACACCAACCCCTTCGAGTCGAGCTCCTTCACCCCGATCGACGAGCGGCCGGGACGCCAGGACTACGACGCGCAACGCACCTCCGGCAACACCAACGACCTGCGCGGCAAGGTACTCCGCAT
Source organism: Micromonospora sp. CPCC 205371 (assembly GCF_026130045.1). Taxonomy (GTDB): domain Bacteria; phylum Actinomycetota; class Actinomycetes; order Mycobacteriales; family Micromonosporaceae; genus Phytohabitans. The sequence continues at coordinate 31,268 of NZ_JAIBNX010000077.1, read as the reverse complement.
CCGCCCGGAGGACGATGGGACGTACACGATCCCGGCCGGCAACCTCTTCCCGCAGGGCACGGCGCAGACCCGGCCGGAGATCTACGCGATGGGCTTCCGGAACCCGTTCCGGATCGGCATCGACAAGCGGACCGACACGCTGTACGTGGCCGACTACGGCCCCGACGCCAACGCGACCAACCCCGACCGCGGACCCGAGGGTACGGTCGAGTGGAACGTGGTGACGCCCGGCAACTATGGCTGGCCGTACTGCCACGGTGCGAACTACGCGTACAACGACTACACCTTCCCGTCCGGCCCGAGCGGACCGAAGTTCAACTGCGCGGCGCCGGTCAACAACTCGCCCAACAACACGGGCCTGACCACCCTGCCGCCGGCGATCTCCGCGACCGTCGACTACGACTACGGCGGCAACCCGCTCTTCCCCGAGATCGGGGGCGGCGGCGCGCCGATGGGCGGTCCCGTCTACCGGTACGACGCGGGCGTCGACTCCACCCGCAAGTGGCCGGCCTACTTCGACGGCAAGGCCATGGTCGGCGAGTGGAACCAGCACAAGATGTACGCGTTCCAGCTAGACGCGGACGCCAAGTCCCTTGTGGACATCAACCAGACGCTGGCCGGAATGACGTTCCTGCGGCCGATGGACTTCGAGTTCGGGCCCGACGGCGCGCTCTACATGATCGAATGGGGCACCGGCTTCGGCGGCAACAACGACAACTCCGGTGTCTACCGGATCGACTACATCGCGGCCGACCGCGCCCCGATCGCCGTCGCGGCCGCCGAGCCGACCTCTGGCCAGCCCCCGTTGACCGTGCGGTTCTCCAGCGCGGGCTCACGCGACCCGGACGGCGGCGCGCTCACCTACGCGTGGACGTTCGGCGACGGCGGCACCTCGGACCAATCGAACCCGACCCACCAGTACACGGCGGCCGGCAACTACACCGCCCAACTGACCGTCACCAACCCCAAGGGCCGCACGGCCGTGGCGAACGTGCCGGTGACCGTCGGCAACACCGCGCCGACCGTGACCATCGAATTCCCGCCCAACGGTGGCTTCTTCGACTGGGGCGACCAGGTCAACTACCGGGTCACCGTGACCGACCCCGAGGACGGCGCGATCGACTGCGACAAGGTGACCCTTCAGGTCTACCTGGGCCATGACGAGCACAACCACCCGATGCAGCCGTACACCGGTTGCGAAGGCACCGTGCAGACGGCGCTGGCCGCCTCGCACGGGGCGGAAGCCAACGTGTTCACGATCTTCGAAGCCACGTACACCGACGAGGGCGGCTCCGGTGGCGCCAAGCCGCTGACCGGCCGCGCGGTCGAGCAGCTCCACCCCAAGCGCAAGCAGGCCGAGTACTTCGCGGCCACCGGCAAGGCGCCGGACGGCGTGGGCACCGGCGCACCCGGCGTGCAGAAGGAGACCACCGGCGACACCGCGGGCGGCTTCCAGAACATCGGCTCAATCGAGGACGGCGACTGGTGGTCGTTCGCGCCCACCAGCCTCTCCGGCATCGACGCCCTGCGCTTCCGCGTTGCCTCCGGCGGAAACGGCGGCACGATCCAGGTGCGCACCGGCGCGGTCGACGGCCCGCTGCTGCTGACCGCCGCCGTGCCGGCGACCGGGGCGTGGCAGACGTACACCGACGTCTCCGTCGACCTCCCCGCGCCGAGCACCGCGAGCGGACCCCTGTACTTCGTGGCCCGCAACAACGCGGGAAACACCGGCGGCGGTGGTCTGTTCAACGTGAACTGGGTCGACTTCCTCGGCCGCGGCGTGACCGAGAACGCACCGCCGATCGTGAGCGTCTCGGCGACCCCGACCACGGGCACGCTGCCACTCGCGGTGCGGTTCACCGGCACGGCCACCGACGCCGAGGGGCATACGCCGCTGACGTACGCCTGGGACTTCGGGGACGGCGACACCGCGAGCACCCTCGACGCCACCCACACCTACAACGCGCCGGGCACGTTCACCGCCACGCTGACCGTGACCGACGCCAAGGGCGCGAAGGGGTACGCCACCGCCACGGTCAAGGTGAGCGCGCCGAACACGTCCTGCTTCGGGGCGCGCTCGGACGACTTCCTGGGCACCACCCTGGACAAGACCCGATGGTCCACAGTGGTCCGGGAGAACCAGCTCTATTCCGTACGGGACGGATCGCTGGCGCTGCCGACCGCGGCGGGCGACATCTACGGTTCCGGCAACGACGCCACCAACATCGTGCTCCAGCCGGCGCCGAACGGCGCGTGGCAGGCCACGACGAAGGTGACGCTCACGGCCACCGCCGACTACCAGCAGGCCGGGCTCATGGTGTACGGCGACGACGACAACTACGCCAAGGTCGATCTGCTCTACGCGGGCAGCCGGCGAGTGGAGTTCATCCGGGAGACGGCCGGCGCACCGCGCAACGAGGCCGCCGACAGCACCGCCGCACCCACCGGCTCGGACACGATCTACGCGCGGCTGACCAGTGACGGCACCAACCTGACCGCGGCGTTCTCCGCCGACGGCCAGACCTTCACCCCGGTGGGCCGGACGGCCGCGCTGGCCGGCATCACCGACCCGAAGGTGGGACTCTTCGCGCTGAAGGGCGCCACGGCCGCCCCGGTCGTCGACGCGACGTTCGAGTGGTTCCAGATCACGCCGGACGAGCCGGGTGAGCCGGTCTCACCGTCCGACGAGTTCGACGGCGTGAGCCTGGACAAGTGCCGCTGGGACGCGATCCTCCACGAGGACCCGGCCGCGTACCGGGTACAGGGCGGGTCGCTGCACATCGACGTCCCGAACGGCGACATCTACACCACACCCAACACCGCCCCGACGAACTTCATACTCCAGGAGGCGCCGCCCGGCGACTGGATCATGGAGACGAGGGTGGACGGCACCCTGCTGAACGAGCAGTACCAGCAGGGCGGCCTCATAGCGTACGGCGACGACGACAACTACGTGAAGTTCGACTTCGTCGTGGACAACTCGCCCGGAACGACGGTGTCGCGGCGGATCGAGCTGCGCAGCGAGATCGCCAGCGTGATCCAGAACCCGCAGCCCGGCCCCACCGGCCTGACGTCGGCCGTGTGGTACCTGCGGCTGGCCAAGGAGGGCAACGTCTACACCGGGTCGTACTCGGCGGACGGGCAGACCTGGACGGCGCTCGAGCCGCTGGCCAACGCGGCGGTGGGCTCGACACCCAAGGTGGGTCTGTTCTCGCTCGGTGGGCCGCAGACGGCCCGCAAGACCGTCTCATTCGACTACTTCCGGCTCAGCGCGGAGCCTGTGGACGGCACCGCGCCGGTGACGGCGGCGACGGTGGGCGGTACGGCGGTCGAGGGCTGGTACACCGGACCCGCGACGGTCACGCTGACCGCCACGGACAACCCGGGCGGCAGCGGGGTGGCCCGCACCGAGTACCAGCTCGACACCGCCACGACCTGGACCGCGTACACCGAACCGATCCTCATCGCCGGGGACGGGGCGCACGAGGTGCGCTTCCGCTCCGCCGACGAGGCCGGGAACGTGGAGGCCGCCAAATCCGTACCGGTGAAGATCGACACGACCGCGCCGGTGACCACGGCGACGTTCGCGCCGCCGTCCGACGGCGGGTGGCACGCGGGCGCGGTGCCGGTGACGCTGGCCTCCACCGACGCCGGCTCTGGCGTCCAGAAGATCGAATGGTCACTCGACGGCGGTCCCTGGACGCCGTACACGGAGCCGGTCGACGTGACCGGCAACGGCGAGCACGAGCTGCTCTACCGCGCCACGGACCGGGCCGGCAACGCCGAGACGCTCAAGTCGGCGGTGCTGCGGATCGACGGCGACAACCCGACGGTCCTGGTCGCCGGCCTCGCCGACGGCCAGCTCTACGGCGACAGCCAGGACGTGCGGGTCACGTTCCAGGCGGTCGACCCCACCTCCGGCGTCCAGTCGGTGGTGGGCGAGCTGGACGGCAGGCCGTTCCAGTCCGGGACGCTGCAGGTCATGTACGACCTGGCGCTGGGCCTGCACGAGTTGGTCGTGACGGCCACCGACAAGGCCGGCAACGAGACGACCGCGAGCGTGCGGTTCTTCGTCACCACCTCGTTCCGCGACATGCAGGGTCTGATCGACCGGTTCAAGGCGACCGGCCAGCTGTCCAACAAGGCGCACCGCCAGCTGTCCAACAAGCTGGAGGCGGCCCGGGTATCCGAGGCCACCGGCAACGACAAGCGGGCGATCCAGCAACTTCAGGCGTTCATCGGCCTGGCGTCGGATGCCGCGCTGGTGGCCCGACCCGGGGTGCCCGGGCCGGGGGGCCCGTCCGGCGGCCGCCGGCCAC
>NZ_JAIBNX010000077.1:0-26939 GCF_026130045.1 Micromonospora sp. CPCC 205371 | reverse complement strand
CGGCGGCTGGGGCGCGGGCGCCCCGCGGGGCCGTCCGGGCCGGGCTGGCCCGCGACGCGACCGCCATGATCGTCCGGTTGGGCGGCCAGGCGCCGGCACCCGCCAGAAAGGCCAACGGCGACGTCTCGCTGGCCGGCACCGGCCGCCTCGACGGTGACCCGACCCGGGTGCCGGAGGGCGGCAAGCTCTGACGCCCTCGTGGGGCCGGCCGGCACGCTGGCCGGCCCCACTCTTCTCGGGAGGCTTGGGGATGAGTAACAAGATCAAGGCACGGCCGGCGGCGCACGGCAGCCGGCCCACTCCAGCCGTCGGGCGGCACGTCGTTCCCGTCGTTATCGCGTTCGCCGTCGGTGCGCTGCTGGCCGGGCCGATCGGTGCCTACACGGCCGGCTCGTCGTCCACGGACGACCGGGTCGCGGCCCTGCGGGCCGAGGAGGCCAAGCGCGACGCGACACAGATCGTCGAGCTGACCGGCACGGCGCGGCGGGCGCAGCAGGCGCTGCTACCCGTCCTCGACGGGCTGGCCGCCGCGGTGCCGCCCGGTAAGGCGCCCGGTCCGGCCGCGACCGGGTCCGATGTAGAGGGATGGCGGGCGGTCGCCGACAAGGCGGTGGCGGACTTCGCCAACCCACCGTCCGGCGGTACCGGAGTCAACATCGCCCGGTCCGGGCTGGCCGCCGCGGTCCGCTCGCTGGACGCCGCGGTCGACACGTACGCGGCGGCGCTCGCCCAGCCGCCGGCCGCCCGCGGCCCGCTCCTCGAGCTCGCCGGGCGCCAGCGCGACATCGCGGTCGCTACGTGGTCCACGGCGGCCACCCAGCTCGACCTGCTCAACATCGACTCCGGCAACGGCCACGCCCACGTCTTCCTGCCGGCCGCGCCGGGGCAGGGAGCGCTGACCGCCGACGGCGCACCGGAAGGGAAATGACATGGCCCGTGGCATCCTGGCGACCCTGGCGGCGGTGTCCCTGCTGGCCCTGTGGCCCGCGACGCCGGCGGCCGCCCACGGCGGCGAGGTGGTGCTCGACGTGGCCGGCGACGGCGCGACCGGCGTGACGGTCCGCGCCACGTACAAACAGGACGGCCACCCGGTGGATGACCGCGTCCTGCGCCTGGTGCTCAACGCCAGCGGCGAGGGCGGCCGCAGGGTCGGTCCGGTCCAGCTCAACCCGGCGAACGAGGGCCAGGGCTTCTACAGCAGCGGCGCGGTGCTCACGCCCGGCGCGTGGACGGTGGTCATCACGTCACCCGCGCCGAACCCCGGCAGGGCCGAGGCCAGGGTCGAGGCGCGCGCCGCCCAGACCGCCCCGGCTCCGGAAGCCGCCCCGGAAGCGCCGGCTGGCGGCGGTACGCGGTATGGGTGGGCGGCCGGCGCGGCCGTGCTGCTGGGCGCGGTGATCGCGCTCGCTCTGGCCGGCCGCCGCCACACCAGGACGCGGGCCGACCGCTGACCCACCGGCGGGGACTGCGTGGCCCGACCCGGCGTGCTTTCGGGGCTCGCCGGCCATGGCCGGCGCGGAGGTGCCATCTTCCGCGCCGGCCCCTCCCGGTCGTCTCAGGCAGCCGTACATGTCGGCGTCATGACGCTGCCGTCGCATGACCTGGAAGCCGAACATGGCCTCGCTGGCCGTCGCCCGCTAGCAACTGGTCAAGCGCGTGCCCAGCGCTGGTTAGTGCCGCCGTGGCAGTTCCACACGATGACCGTGGAGCCGTTGGCGGTGCCGCCGCCGTTGACGTCCAGGCAGAGCCCGGTCTGGGCGCTGCTGATGGTGCCGTTGCCGTTGAGGTTCCACTGTTGGTTGGCGCCGCCGTGGCAGTCCCAGATCTGTACGCGGGTGCCGGCCGCGGCGTTGGGTGGCGCGTCCAGGCATTTGCCCATCACCTGCAGGGCCGCACCGTTCTGGGTGAACTGCTGGTTGGCGTTGTTGTGGCAGTCCCAGATCTGCGCCTGTGCCCCGTTGGCCGAGGACGCATTGCTGATGTCCAGGCACCGGCCAGAGCCCTCGTTACGCAACCGGTTACCGGTTGGGTTGGGCGTTTGGGTGGTCGTACCCGGCGATGGAGTGGTCGGAGTCGCCGTCGGAGTGGTGCCGCCGAACTGCGCGAAGAACCTCCACACCTCGCCCTTGGTCCAGGTCCGGGCGCCGTCCTCACAGCCAGAGCAACCGTCCACCGGAGCTGGCCCGTGGCCGCTGTCGTACGCGGCCCACTGCACCGGGTACCCGGCCCGGCAGGAGTAAAGGGTGGTGACGTGCTGCCCGCTGCCCTGCGACGGCTCGCGGGGGCTCTGGGCGGCGCAGCCGTTGTTGCGCACGAACGTGTCACGCAGCGAACGGCCCTGGGAGATGTTGAGGACGTTGTCCGAGATGCCATGGAGGCCGAAGTACGCGATCGGCTGGGTGCCGCCGCTGCATCCGCTCAGCTGCGCGCCGGAGTAGACCGCGACCGCTCGGAAGACGTTGGCCCGGCTGCACGCGATAGAGTAGCTCATGCCGCCGCCGTAGCTGAAACCGAGGGCGAAGCGCTGCGTCGTGTCGACACAGAGGGCATCGTCGATTCGCCTGATCATGTCGTCGACGAAGGTGATGTCCTGGCCACCGGAGTTGGCCCAGCCGTTGCCGATGCCCTGCGGCGCGACGAGGATCGCGCTGTTGTTCGACTGCTCCTGCATTCCGTAGTAGGACCAGGTGCTTCCACTGCTCCCGCCGGAGGAGACGTCGTTCATGGTGCCACCGCGCCAGTGGAACGCGAAGATCAACCGGTACGGGTTTGTGTTGTTGTAGTTGGCGGGCACCCGCAGGATGAAGCTGCGATTCTGGCCGCTGCTCTGGATCGTGTGCGTACCGCTGTTCAAACCTGGGGCCTTGCCACATCCGGCGGTCGCCGCGAGGGCGACGGTGTCCGCGGTCGCGGCTGCCAGCCGGAGGCCGGTGACACCGGCACTGGCGAGACCGAGTGCCGCGGCGACCGCGATCAGCGTCCGCCAACGGTGTCGATTGGTGCCCTGTTGCATAGATACTCCATTCCTCGTGGTGTGGCGACTCAGCGGTAGCCGGCCGCGACGACGTTGGCCTGTACCGCGTTCTCGGTCGCGTCGGACGGATAGCCGGCGACCATGGCGCCCTCGTAGAAGGTGCCGGCGCTGAGGTTGGCGCCGCCGCCGGGCTTGCAGCAGTCGCCGCCGCTGCCCAGGATGATGGCGCCCTGCTTCTTCATCGGGCTGTATCCGGGCGGAAGAGAGCCGTCCCAGAGCGTGTACAGGTTGCCGGACTGGGCGTTGCTGCCCTTGATGGCGAAGCGGGAGATGCCGTTGTTCTTGAGCGTCGCCGTGACGAACTTGCTCGTGAAGGCGCGCTGGTTGGGGTTCCAGGACTGGCTTCCCCCGGGGAAGAGCCCCCATTCCAGGTCTGCCTGGACCCAGGGGCCGGTGCCCGAGCATCCACCGAACCAGCACTGCGTGCTGAAGTTGATGGCGTCCATCGCCCCGGCGGCGTCCGCGGACCGGGTCGTCTCGCTGTTGCCGTAGTCGAAGCAGCAGCCGTTGTTGACGTGGGTGCCGCTCGTCACCATGTACATGCCTTCCGGGGCGCTACCGGTCGGCACGCCGGTCAGGTGCCCGTCGCGCCAGTAGCTGTTGCCGGGGTTGATGTAGAGCGAGTACGCCTTGTTGCCCCCGATCGTCAGCGACTCGGAGGTCGCGATCGCCGGTCGGCTCTGTGTCGAGCCCGGTACGACGCTCGATCCCTGGTACCACAGGTCGTTTCCCCTACCGGACTGGTCGTAGACGACGGTGATGACGCAGGTGGTGCCGGTGCAGAACGAGTCCTGAGTCGCCGCGTTGGCGGTGCCGCCCGCGCTCAGGACGGCGATGTCCCGGGTGGTGTTGTCGGATGAGCGCCGTACCTGGTACAGGTTGCCGTTGTAGGAGCCGTACAGCGCGCGTACGGTGCTGTGGGCGGCCACGCAGGGCGTGCCGCCGGAGGCGTATATGTCGCATGGGCCGGCGCCGGCCGGCGGCGGCGTGGTCGGCGTCGTCGCCGTCGGTGTGGGCGTTGGCGAGTTCCACTGCTGGTTGGGCTGGCCGTGGCAGTCCCAGAGGATGATGTTCGTGCCGTTGGCCATGCCCTGCCCGTTGGCGTCCAGGCAGCGGCCGGACTGCACGCCGGTGATGGTCCCGCTGGAGTTGACGTTCCACTGCTGGTTCGCTTGTCCGTTGCAGTCCCAGATGATGACCCGGGTGCCGTTGGCGGTGCCCTGCGCGTTGGCGTCCAGACACTTGTTGCCGTACACCATCAACTGCTTGGACGACGTGTAGGTCCAGGTCTGGTTGGCGGCCCCGGTGCAGTCCCACAACTGGGCCTGCGTGCCGTTGCTCGTGCTGGAGTTCGGGACGGCCAGGCAGCGTCCGGATTGGACGCCCATGATCGGGGCGCTCTGTCCCGGCTGGATGGTAGCCGCCACGGCGGTGCCCGCGGCGAGAGCGATGACGAGTGCGGCGCCCACGGCGAACAGTCGCCTGTAGTGGCTGCGCCGGCGGTTCGAGATGACCATAGCGGTTCCTCACATGTCTGTCGGGGGAGAGGCTCCGGCGCGTGGGCGCGCACCGGAGCGCTCTCGATGAGGTGGCTATGCGGTGGTGAATCGCCACTGCTGGTTGGTGCCGCCGTGGCAGCTCCATTGCAGGAGGCGTGCGCCGTCCGTCGTCGCCGCGCCGTTGACGTCGACGCAGAGTCCACTGGGGACGCTCTTGATGGTGTACACACCCGACGTGGCGGTCGCTGTCACGAGGAACTTCTGCTGGTTGCTGTTGTTGCACGTGAACTGCTGCAGGAACGCGCCTTGAGCGGTGGAGCCGCCGGTGAGGTCGAGGCACTTGTTGCTGTGTACCGCCTTGAGGTAGACGGCGCCGCCACCGGCGTCGACCGCCTGCCACTTCTGGTTGTTGCCGCCGGTGGCCGCCCACTGCACGATCTGTGCGCCGTCGGCGGTGGAGACTCCGCTGACGTCAATGAGTTTGTTGCTGTGCAGCGCCGCCACGGTCCAGGTCTTGCCGGCCACGCCGCCGTCGGGGTTCGGCGTGCCGACCCCGTTACCGCCGAAGGTGAACGAGTCGAGGTCCAACCAGTTTGTCGAGCTGCCCTTGAACACCATGTAGAGCGCGTGGCTGCCGGCGAGGGTGGCGGTCTTCACCGCCGGTGTGGACTGGTAGTTGTCCCAGCCGCCGGTGCTGGGTACCGGTGTGGTGGCCAGCAGCGTGCCGGTGGGTGAGTCGGCGCGCAGCTCGATCGTGCCGCCGCCGCTCGGCGACGCCAGCCGGTAGCTGACGTTGGTGATGCCCGACAGGCTCATCGGGTTGAAGGCGATCCAGTCACTGTTGGAGATGTCGCCGACCCGTTTGGCGCTCTCCGCGCCGGCATGGTCGACGACCCGTACCCCGGACTGGTTGGTGAAGTACTCGGCCTGCTGGTCCTGGGGGTCCAGCCCGGTCTTGGCGTACCCGGGCGGGGGGGCGGCGCCGCCCGCCCCGCCGTTGTCGGTGTAGCGGGCGTTGAGGACGTAGTACAGGTTGGCGCCGTCGGGGTGCCCGCCGAGCAGTTCGGTGGAGATGGTGCCGGAGCAGCCGGGGTAGTCGGTGGTCTCGTGCTCGTGGTCGTCATGGCCGAGAGCCGGTTTGACGAAGACCTTGGCGCAGTCGATGGACCCGCCGTCCGGGTCGGACACCGTGACCGTGTACGTGACCCGGTCGCCGAAGTTGAGCATGCCGCCGCTGGACGGGACGGTGATGGTGACCACCGGCGCGGTGTTGCCCACCGTGATCGGCACGTTGGCGAAGGCGCTCTTGCCGGTGTTGTCGGTTACCTTCAGCTGTGCGGTGTAGTTGCCGTTGGTGGTGTACGTGTGTGACGGGTTGGCCGCCGTAGACGTGCCGCCGTCGCCGAATGTCCACTGGTAGCTGAGGGTGTTGCCGGGATCGGGGTCGGTCGTGCCGGCGCTGCTGCACTGGACGGTCAATGGAGCGTTGCCGCTGGTGGGCGTGCAGGTGGCCTTGACGACCGGTGACCGCCCGCCATGGATGTAGTCGATGCGGTAGAGGCCGGAGTCGTTGTTGCCGCCGCCGAAGTTGGAGCCCCATTCGAGCAGGTACAACGAGCCGTCCGGGCCGAACTCCATGTCCATCGGCTTGTTGAAGTTGCCGGCGGGCAGGAACGAGTTGGTACGGGTGACCGCCGTGGCCGAGTCGAAGTGCACCTCCTTGATGTATCCGCGCATCCACTCGTAGAAGAAGTGGACGCCGTCGTAGTAGGGCGGGAACTTGGTGGCGGACGGGTTCGCCGCGTTGTAGCGGTAGACCGGCCCGCCCATCGGACCCGAGCCGCCGGAGCCGAGCTCGGGGAAGGTCGGCGAGGTGCCATAGCCGTACCACATGTTCGGCGCGACGACCGGCTTGAGGCTGGTCAGGCCGGTGTTGTTGGGCGAGTTGTTGACCGGTGCGTTGCAGTTGAACTTCGCGCCGACGGAGCCGTTGTCCGGGTTGTACGGCGCGTAGGGCTGGTTGTCGCCGTGGCAGAACGGCCAGCCGTAGTTGCCCGGCGTCTTGATGACGTTGAGCTCGACGAGCCCTTCCGGGCCGCGGTTGGTGGTTGGAGGGTTCCGGTCCGGGCCGTAGTCCGCCACATAGACCCACCCGGTCGAGGGGTCGATGGAGAACCGGAACGGGTTGCGGAAGCCCATCGCGTAGACCTCCGGCTTGGTCTGCGCCGTCCCCTGTGGATAGAGGTTGCCGGAGGGGATGGTGTAACCGCCATTGGCCGAGGGCCGGATACGCAGCAGCTTGCCGCGCAGGTCGTTGGTGTTGCCGGCGGTCCGGGCCGCGTCGAGGTTGGCCCTGCCCGACCGCCAGTCCAGCGGGGCGTAGCCCTGCCAGTTGGGGTCGAGGTTGGGCGGGACGTCGTCTCCGGTGCCGATGTAGAGGTTTCCGTCGGGTCCAAAATCGATGTATCCGCCGGTGTGGCCCGGCTCGGCGAAGGTGCGGTCCCGGGTCGCGGGGATGTCGATGATGGTGACAGCGCTGGATATGTTGAGGGTGTCGCCGGTGAGCGTGAAGCGGGAGACCCGGTTGATGTCGGTCGGGCTGCTGGCGGGCGAGTGGTACAGGTACACGTAGCCGTTGCTGGCGAAGTTCGGGTCGAGCGCCAGCCCGGTCAGCCCGTCCTCGCCGCCGGTGTAGACGCTGAGGGTGCCGGCTGTGACCGTGGCGTTCGTGGCCGGTTTGAAGATTTTCAGCTGGCCGCCTCGCTGCACGTAGAGCACCCGTCCGTCCGGCGCGACGGCCAGGGCCATCGGGTCGGCGGTGTTGTCGTCGAGGGTGCGCTTTTCGAAGTTGCTCCACACGGTGCCGCCGCAGTCGCCGGGCTCGTTGCCCGCGGCCCATTTGACGCCGCCGAGAACGTGGTTGCGGAAGTTGGTCTCGCTGTAGGAGGCGATCGCGTGGCCCATGGCGGTGGCCCACACCCGGCCGCCGGCGGTGTTGCGGCACCAGGAGATCGGGTGGTCGGGGCCCATCGCGCGGGAGCCCGGGTTGTACGTGCGCTCGTCGGCGGTGACCAGAACGTGGACGCTGCCGCGCGGGTTGCGGTCGAAGTTGTACCACTCCTCGCTGCGGGTCCAGCGGTCCGGCAGGCTGGCCGTCGACGGGTGCTTCTTGTCGGCGACGATGGCGGTGCCTTGCAGGACGCCGGGGGAGTGCTCCGGCATGTGCGCGCCGGCGTTGATGGTCTGATCCCACCACGGGTACTCGTTCTCGATGCCCATGTCGGTGGCGTTGTGGATTGCGACGATGCCCTTACCGCTGGCGAGGAACCCCTCCACCGCCTGGCGTTGGGCGGCCGTCGTCCACACCATGCCCGAGGTCTGGAACATGATGAGAACGTCGAAGGTGGCGAGATTCGCCGGGGTGAAGACGTTCGAGTCCTCGGTTTGGATCAGTTCGAAGTTGTTGGCAGCGGCTTGGTCCTGGAACATCGTGATGCCGGCGGGGATCGAGTCGTGGCGGTAGCCGGTGGTCTTGGTGAACAGCAGGGCGCGGAAGGCCGGGGCCGCTGACGCCGGTTGGACGACGACCGCGAGCGACAGTAGTAGGCCCGCGATCGCCCCGATGATCAATGTGCTGCGACGCATGCCGTCTCCTATTTCGGCGGAACGAGGCTGCGACCACGGGCACGGGAAGCCGCGCGCTCGGCGCGTCAGGCGGTGCCTGGGCGCGCGGAGAGCGTGCGTGTGCCGGTCAGATCGTCATGCCGTCCGCCGCGACGGGCAGTCAGGTCCGCGGGTCCGCAACGGCGCGATACATCTGATGTATCGCCGGAACCCGTGGTCTGCTCGGTCAGCATGCGTGGGACATCAGGAAAAGTCAATATGTGACTTGTGAAGGGCGAACGGGCCTGGTTCGATCCTGATTGGATGTGCAGGATTGCAGTGATTCATCTGATCATTTACCCTCCCTGATTGGAAGATCTGGTAGCGCTCGGTCAGGTTCCGCGGCTCATCGGCGAAGGCTGCGGAAGGTTCGGCCATGGGCAATTGATCTTGTTCGTGACGACAATCCGTTGGGATTCCTCCATGTCCACCTCTTCGCCGTCACCGCTGCTCGCACTCCGAGGCATCGGCAAGTCGTTTCTCGGCCTACGCGTCCTCTACGGCGTCGACCTCGATGTCTGGCCGGGCGAGGTACACGCCGTCGTCGGTGAGAACGGCGCCGGCAAGTCGACGCTCATGAAGGTCGTGTCCGGCGTGTACTCGCCCGACGAGGGCGCCGTCGAGTTCGCCGGCGCGCGGCGCACGTTCCACGGCCCGCGCGACGCCCAACGGGCCGGCATCGGCATCGTCCATCAGGAGTTCAACCTGCTGCCCGAGCGCACCGTCGCCGAGAACGTCTATCTGGGCCATGAGCCGGTGCGCCGGGGGCTCGTCGACCGCGTCGCGATGCTCAGGCGCACCGCGGCGCTCCTGGCCTCCATCGGGGAGGAGGCGCTGCCGGCGGACGCCTTCGTGCGGCAGATCGGCGTGGCGCAGCAGCAGGTCGTCGAGATCGTCAAGGCCCTCGCCCTCGACGCGCGGCTGCTGATCATGGACGAGCCGACCGCGGCTCTCGCGGGTCACGAGGTCGAGCAGCTCTACGCGCTCGTCCGGCGGCTGCAGGAGCGGGGGATAGGCGTGCTGTACGTATCGCACCGGCTCAAGGAGGTGTTCGACCTGTCCGGCCGGATCACGGTCCTCAAGGACGGCCGCCGGGTGACCACGCTGCCCACCGCCGACACGACACCGGAGCGGCTGGTTCGACACATGGTCGGCCGGGAGTTGTCCAGCTACTATCCCGATCGCGCCGGACCCGGCGAGGTCGGACCGGCCCGAATCGCCGTCCACAATGGCGGCAACCGGAAGCTGCGCGGCGTCGACCTGCGGCTGCGTGCCGGCGAAGTGCTCGGCGTGGGCGGCCTGCAGGGCTCCGGGCGGTCGGCGCTGGCCCGCGCGTTGTTCGGCGCGGCGCCGTTCACCACCGGCGAGGTCACGCTCGACGGCGCGCCGGTCCGGTTGCGCTCGCCGCGCGCGGCTATGCGCGCCGGCATCGCGTACGTCACCGAGGACCGCAAGGGCGAGGGCATCGTGGCCGGGCAGCCGGTGCTCGACAACGCCCTGCTGGCCAGCCGCGCCGTCCTCCCCGCGTGGACCGGCCGACGCGCCCGTACCACCCGCGTCCGTGACCTGCTCGCCGCCGTCGACGTGCGCGCCGCCGGGGAGGACCAGGAGATCCGGTTCCTGTCGGGCGGCAACCAGCAGAAGGTCGTACTGGCTAGGTGGCTGGCGCTCGGCCCCAAGGTCCTGCTGTTCGACGAGCCGACCCGGGGCATCGACGTCGGCGCGAAGTCGGCCATCCACGATCTCGTCCGCCGCCTCGCCCGGGACGGCGCGGCCGTGCTGATGATCTCCTCCGAACTGCCGGAGCTGCTCGGCATGAGCGACCGGATCGTCGTGATGCGCGACGGCCGGATCGCTGGCGAGCTACCCGCCGGCGCGACCGAGGAGGACGTCCTCGCCCTCGCCCTCGGAACCGCGCGGGAGGCGGCCTGATGAACACCGCACTGCCGTTGCCGGCCAGGCGGACCTCGCCCGGCGTGTTCGTCGCCCTGGCCCTTACCCTGACGGTCGGTTGGCTGGTCGTCGCGGTCGACGGCGGCCAGCTGTTCAGCCAGCCGACCACGGTCAGCCTGCTGCATGTGGCCACCGGTCTCGGGCTCGTCGCCGTCGGCCAGACCCTGGTCATCATCGGCGGCTCGCTGGACCTGTCGGTGGCGTACGTGGTCAGCCTCAGCACGCTGGTCGCGGCGCAGACCATGAACGGTGACGACGGGGCGCTGCTGCCGGCGATCGGCCTGACGCTCGCGGTCAGCGCCGCGATCGGCCTGCTCAACGGCGTGCTCGTCACCAAGGCGCGGATAAACGCGTTCATCGCCACCGTGGGCGTCGGGCTGCTGCTGAAGGGGTACCTCGACAACGGCTATGACGGCCCCGCGGGCAGGACCGCGCCCGCCCTCGTGCAGAGCCTCGGCTACCAGCGCCTCGGACCGGTGCCCGTGTCGTTCCTGCTGCTGCTGGCGGTCGCCGCCGCGGCCTGGCTGGCGCTCGCGCGCACCCGCTTCGGCCATCACCTGATGGCCGTCGGCGGTGACCCGGAGGTAGCCCGGCTCTCCGGCGTCCGCAACGGCAGGGTGCTAGTCGCCGCCCACGTGCTGTGTTCGCTCTGCGCCGGCGTCGCCGGGATCTACCTCGCCAGCCGGCTCGGCTCCGGCGCCCCGCGCGTGGGCACCGAGGGCCTGTACGACCTGGAGTCGATCGCCGCCGTGGTACTGGGCGGCACCGCCTTGGCCGGCGGCCGCGGCGGCGTGCTCGGCACGCTCGGCGGCGTGCTGCTACTCGCCAGCATCGACGCCATCTTCAACCAGCTCGAGGTGGACGCCTTCTTCAAACAGGTGATCCGTGGCGTGATCATCATCGCGGCCGTGGCCATCTACGCCCGCCGTGCCCTGCGAAAGGCGGCGTCCTAGCCATGCGGATCGCCGAGTCTCGCCCGTTACCACGCCTCTTCCGGGTCCGCCCCGGCAGCGTCGCGCCGATCGTCGCCATCCTCGCGGTGTTGCTGGTCCTACTGACCCTCCGCCAACCCGACTTCCTGTCTCCACCGTCGCTGATGTCGTTCCTCGGCCGCTCGGCGCCGATCATCCTGCTCGCCGCCGGCCAGTACTTCGTCATCGTCTCCGGCGAGTTCGACCTCTCCGTCGGCTCGCTCGTCACCGCGCAGGTGGTCGTCGCCGCGCGGCTGATCGACAGCGAGCCGTCGCGCACCTGGCCGGTCGTCGTGTTGCTGCTGGCGTTCGGCGCGGCCGCCGGCCTCGTCAACGGCATTGTCACGACGCGGCTTCGGGTGCCCTCATTCATCACCACCCTCGGCATGTTCCTGATCCTTGTCGGCGCCGTGTACCTGTGGTCCAACGGCGCCCCGAAGGGCGGCCTCTCCGAGGAGTTCCGCCGGTTCGGCCGGCGCGCGTTCGAGGACGTGCCCGGGTTGGGCCGCGTACCGTACGCGCTGCTCGTCCTGCTGGCCGCGGCCGGCCTCGCGGTTCTGCTGACGCGCTCCGACTTCGGGCGCACCCTGGTGGCGGTCGGCGGCAACCCGCGCACGGCCGAACTGAGCGGCGTGCGCGTCTGGCGCGCCAAAACCATCGCGTTCGTACTTAGTGGACTCGCGGCGGCGCTCGCGGCGATCCTGCTCGGCGGGTACAGCGGCGTCTCGTTCCAGGCCGGCGCCGGCCTGGAGTTCGGCGCCATCACCGCGGTGGTCCTCGGCGGCGTGGCGCTGGGCGGAGGCCGTGGCTCCGTCGTCGGCGCGATGCTCGGCGCGCTGACCCTCGAGACGCTCTTCGCGCTCATGAACTTCTACGGCGTCTCCGGCGCCCTCAAATCGACCGTCCAGGGCGCGATCATCCTGCTCGCGGTGGCGGTCTCGTCCGCGCGTTCCACGTCTGAGTAAAGGGGATTCAGTGAGACGTTCCATAGCGGTCCTTGCCGTCGGCGCACTGTTGGCGCTCGCCGGATGCGCCACCGATGAGCCTGCCCCCACCGCCACCAGCACCGCGTCGCAGGCCGCCGGGTCGGGCACGGGCGAGCAGTCGAAGTTCTTCGTGCAGGCCGACTATGACAACGAACTCGCGCTGCTCGCGGCCACCGCCACCGGTCCGGCCGGCAAGCCGTGGGAGCAGGTGCTCAACCCGAAGATGGTGGCGACCGCGAAGTTCAAGAAGGCCGGCCCGTACAAGATTTGCTTCTCCAACGCCGGGCTGAACAACCCCTGGCGGCAGGTCGGCTTCAAGACCATGCAGGCCGAGGTCGACACCCACCGCGGCCGCATCAAGGAGTTCGTCCACGTCGATGCCGAAGGCAAGGACCAGAAGCAGATCGCGGACATCAACGACCTGCTCGGCAAGGGCTGCGACGCGCTGATCGTGTCGCCGAACACCACCGCCACGCTCACCCCCGCCGTCGAGGCCGCCTGCCAGAAGGGCGTGCCGGTCATCGTCTTCGACCGCGGCGTCGGCACGACCTGCCCGGTGACGTTCATCAATCCGATCGGCGGCTACGGATTCGGCCATGTCGCGGCCGAGTTCGTCAGCCAGAAGATGAAGCCCGGTGGCAAGGTGCTCGCCCTGCGCATCCTGCCCGGCGTCGACGTGCTGGAGACCCGCTGGTCCGCGGCGAAGGTCGCCTTCGACAAGGCGGGCGTCGACGTGGTGGGTGTCGAGTTCACCGACGGCGATCCAGCGAAGACCAAGAAGATCGTCGGCGACTACATCCAGCGGTACGGCACGATCGACGGCGTCTGGATGGACGCCGGAGCGGTCGCCGTCGCGGCCGTCGAGGCGTTCCAGGACGCCGGCAAACCCGTGCCACCGATCAACGGTGAGGACCAGCTCGACTTCCTCAAGCTGTGGCAGGACAAGAAGCTCACCGCCATCGCACCGACGTACCCGACCTATCAGTGGCGAACCCCGATCATCGCCGCGCTGCGGGTGCTGGCTGGCGAGCCGGTGTCCAACCCGTGGAAGCTGCCGCAGCCGACCATCACCCAGGACAACCTGAACCAGTACGTCGACCCGAACATGCCGCCGCTGCACTACGCCATGTGCGGCTGCACCGACCTGCCCGGCTACCCCCAGCGCTGGAAGTAGTCCCGTGTACGCCATCGGCGTCAGCCCGTGGGTGTGGGCCTCGCCGGTCGACGACCAGGCGCTGGCCGACCTGATCCCGCGGATCGCCGCGTTCGGCTTCGACGCGGTCGAGCTGCCGGTCGAGCAACCCGGCGACTGGGATCCGGCGCGTACCCGCGATCTGCTGGGCTCGCACCGCCTGGCCGCGGCCGCGGTCTGCGCGGTCACCCCGCCGGGGCGTGACCTGGTGGCCGCTCCACCGGCCGTCGTGGAGTCGACCGCGGCGTACCTGAAGACCTGTGTGGACAGTGCGGTCGCCGTCGGAGCGCCATGCGTCGGCGGCCCGGTCTACGCCGCGGTGGGCCGTACCTGGCGCATGTCTCCAGCGGCTCGCGCGGCGTGCTACGCGGACTTCCGCCGGGCGCTTTCGCCGGTGGCCGACTACGCCGGCGAGCGGGGGATAAGCATCGGCGTGGAGGCGCTGAACCGCTACGAGACCAGCGTCGTCAACACCGTGGAGCAGGTTCTCGAACTCATCGACGGCCTGCCATCCAACGTCGGTGTCATGATCGACAACTATCACATGAACATCGAGGAGGACGATCCCTGCGCGGCCCTCACCCTCGCTGGATCGCGCATCAAGCACGTTCAGGTCAGCGGCACCAACCGCGGCGCTCCCGGTGCGGACCACTTCGACTGGCTCCGCTTTCTCGGCGCGCTGCGCGCGACCGGTTACGCGGGATCGATCTGCATCGAGTCATTCACCGCGCAGAACGAGGCGATCGCAACCGCGGCGTCGATCTGGCGTCCACTCGCCGAATCGCAGGATCTGCTCGCCCTCCAGGGTTTGGCGTACCTGCGAGCGGCCGTCCACAGCGTCGACCAGGCCCTCAGATCCGGCGTCCACCGGATCGACGGCAGTCACTTGACATGGACGTAACCGCCGCTTAGCGTGGCGCCTGTGTGACGTCATACGTCATATGCCTTTACCGCCGCTCTCCCTCCCGGAGGTGATCGATTCGGGTGATCGCCGGACGGTTTCGCCGACCCGTCCGGTGATCCCTTGCTGCGGGGAGCGACCTCCGTTGGAGGCCGCATCCCTTTATTGGAACCGGAATTTTAGGAGAGCCCGTGTCCGCATCCGCGTCCTCGGCGCGACGTAGGCAGCTACTGGTCGCGGTCGCCGCGGCGGGGTTGGCCGCCGCGGTCGGTGTCGTGGCGTCGCCCACCCGCGCCTTGGCGGCGCCCACCATCCTCTACGCTTCCGCGTCCGGCACCGGTACCGCCTGTTCCAGCGCTCAGCCGTGCTCCCTGACGGCGGCGCAGGCCGCGGTGCGGTCGCTGAACGACGCGATGTCGGACGACATCGTGGTGCAGATGGCCGACGGGGTGTACCGGCTGTCGTCGCCGCTGCGGCTGACCGCGGAGGACTCCGGCACCAACGGCCACACGGTCGTGTGGCAGGCGGCGCCGTCGGCGCGACCGGTGATCAGCGGCGCCCGGGCGGTCACGGGGTGGTCGCTGGCCGACGCGGGTCGCAACATCTGGCGGGCCACCGTGCCCACCGGGATCGACACCCGGCAGCTTTACGTCAACGGCGCCATCGCCACCCGGGCGCGTACGCAGGTGAACCGAGCCGATTTCACCGCCTCCAGCACGGGCATGCGGTTCACCAACGGCGCCTTGAGCTATCTGAACAACCTGGCCAACCAGAGCCGGGTCGAGATGGAGAGCGTCAACTCGTTCACCGACCGGTACTCGCCGGTGCAGAGCATCAGCGGTGGCCTCATCACGATGCAACAGCCGGCGTGGAACAACAACAACTTCGGGTACGACACCTTCACCAGCCCGCACCGGGCCGGTCCGCTCTACCTGGCCAACGCGTACGAGTTCCTGGACTCGCCCGGCGAGTGGTATCTCAACCCCGGGACCGGGGTCCTGTCCTACATCCCGTTGGCAGGGCAGAACATGAGCAGCGTCAGCGTGGAGCTGCCAACGCTGCAATCTCTGGTGAACGTCGGGGGCACCTACAACGCGCCGGCGCACCACATCAGGTTCAGCGGGATCACGTTCACCGGCACGAGCTGGCTGGGCCCCAGCGGCAACCAGGGCTACGTGGACCAGCAGACCGGCGCCTACATGGCCGGCAACTGGAGTTGGCCGAGCTTCACGTCGTGCCACAACGGCTGCCCGCAGTTCGAGGCGACCCGGCCGAACTGGTTGCAGATGCCGGCCGCCGTGCAGGTCTCCGCCGCCGACACCATCACCTTCAGCGACTCGCAGTTCGTCAACCTCGGCCAGACGGCCATCGGCATCGGCAACGACGCCAACGCCCACGCCAGCGGCGTCGGCCTCGGCGCCAGCAACATCACGGTCACCCGGTCGGAGATCGCCCGCAGCTCCGCCGGCGGGATCGTGGTCGGCGGCGTGCGCGCCGACGCGCATCACCCCAGCGACCAGCGGATGGTCAATCGCGACATCACCGTCAGCAACAACCGCATCCACGACCTCGGGGTCGACTACCGGGGCAACGTCTCGGTCCTGAACACGTACGTCACCAACGCCACCGTCTCGCACAACGAGGTCTACAACATGCCGTACTCCGGCATGTCGATCGGCTACGGATGGGGCTCCAACGACGCCGGTGGCAGCAGCCACTACGCCAACCGCGGCCTGTACAACTACCAGCCGCGGTACTCGACGCCCACGACCGCCTCCAACAACCGCCTCATCGGCAACTACATCCACGACGTCATGCAGCAGATGAACGACGGTGGATGCATCTACACGCTCGCGTGGAATCCGAACGCGCTGATCAGCCAGAACTACTGCCTGCGGACCAACGGGTACTTCGGGGTGTACTTCGACGAGGGCTCGAAGTACTACACCGTCACCAACAACGTGTTCTCGAACACCGGCACCTGGGCGACGGCCAACTACTGGGGCGGCGAGAACATGGGGAACTGGACCGTCACCAACAACTGGTCGACCAACGGCAGCACCAACGTGACCAACGGCGACCGCGGCAACGTCGTCAGTGGCAACGTCACCGTCTCCAACGGCAACTGGCCGGCGGGCGCCCAGACCGTGATGGCGTCCGCCGGACCGCAGGGCGGCAGCGGCCAGCCGAGTGGGTCCATTGTGGGCACGCAGTCCGGGCGGTGCCTGGAGGTGCCGGGCGGCACCACCAACAACGGCACCCAGACCCAACTGTGGGACTGCACGGGCGCCACCAACCAGGCATGGACCTACACCGGCGGCAAGCAACTGACCGTGTACGGCGGCACCAAGTGCCTGGACGCCAACGGGCGAGGCACCAGCAACGGCACCACCGCCATCATCTGGGACTGTAACGGGCAGACCAACCAGCAATGGAACGTCAATCCGAACGGCACCGTCACCGGCGTCCAATCAGGACTGTGCCTGGACGCCAGCGGAGCGGGCACCGCCAACGGCACCAGGATCCACCTCTGGTCCTGCCACGGCGGAGCCAACCAGCAATGGGCAATGCGATAGAGGGAGCCGACGCGAGTGTGCCCCGCCAAGGGCATGTGGATGGTGTGAGCCGTCCACATGGCGGGGCACTCCCTGGCCTCGCGGACAGGGATGAGACCAGCACGCTCGCCCTCCGGGCCGGCGAGCTAACCGTCAGGCGCGTACGCGCCGCGACGAATGAGGAGAAACAGTAGTGAGACTCGTGTCGAGTCGTACCCGGAGACAGCGCCTGGCGGTAGCCGCCGTGGCGGCGCTTGGAGTGGGCGGCCTCTCAGTGATCCAGGCGTTGCCAGCCAGCGCCGCCGCTGGTTGCAGTGTGACGTATGCGGTCGCCAGTCAGTGGAACAGCGGCTTCCAGGGCGGCCTCACCATCCGGAACGTGGGCGATCCATGGACGTCGTGGACGCTACAGTTCTCGTTCGCCGACGGCCAGCGGGTGACGCAGGGGTGGAACGGCCGGTTCACGCAGAGCGGCAGTGCCGTCACGGTGTCCAATGAGTCGTGGAACGGCGCCGTCGCCACCGGCGGCACGGTCGTGCCCGGCTTCATCGCCAACTGGAGTGGCGCCAACACCGCGCCGACGTCGTTCTCGGTCAACGGGGTGGCGTGCAACGGCCCGGTCGTCACCACGCCGCCGACGTCCAGCCCGACCGTGAGCCCGACGGTCAGTCCGACCGTGAGCCCGACCGTCAGTCCCACCACAAGCCCCACCACCAGCCCTCAGCCGGGGACCAAGGCGGACAACCCGTACGTGGGTGGCCGTGGATACAACAACCCGGAGTGGAAGGCCAAGGTCGAGGCGGTTGCGGGCGGCAGCCGGATCTCCAGCAACCCGACCGCGGTGTGGATCGACCGGATCGCGGCCATCGAGGGCAGTCCCAACAGCCAATCCAACGGCCCGTGGGGAGTCGAGGATCACCTGATCGAGGCGGTGCGCCAAGGCGCTTCCTACATCCAGTTCGTGATCTACAACCTGCCGGGCCGGGACTGCTCGGCGCTGGCGTCCAACGGTGAGCTCGGCCCGACGGAGATCAACCGGTACAAGACCGAGTACATCGACCCGATCGCGGCCTACCAGGCCGACCCGCGCTTCGCCAGTCTGCGGATCATCAACATCGTCGAGATCGATTCGCTGCCGAACCTGATCACGAACGTGTCCGGCCGTCCCTCGGCCAAGCCGATGTGCGACACCATGAAGGCCAACGGCAACTACCAGACCGGCATCGCGTACGCCCTGCAGAAGCTGGGCGCGATCTCGAACGTCTACAACTACATCGATGCCGCACACCACGGCTGGCTCGGCTGGGACGACAACTTCCGCCCCACCGCACAGCTGATCGCCGACACGGTCCGGCTGTCGGGAAGCGTCAACAACGTGCACGGCTTCATCAGCAACACGTCCAACTACTCGGCGCTGGTGGAGCCGTACATCACGGTGAACGACCAGACCCGTCAGTCCAAGTGGCTCGACTGGAACAGGTACAACGACGAGACGAGCTTCGTGCAGGCGTTCCGGCGGGAGCTGATCACGCAGGGCATGCCGTCGGACATCGGCATGCTGATCGACACGTCCCGTAACGGTTGGGGCGGGTCGGCCCGGCCGACCGGTCCGGTCACCACCGGCACCATCGACGAGCAGGTCAACGGCTCTCGGGTCGACCGGCGACTGCACAAGGGCAATTGGTGTAACCAGTCGGGAGCCGGCATTGGCGAGCGACCGCGAGCCAATCCGGGCCCGGCAGGTATCGACGCCTACGTGTGGGTCAAGCCGCCGGGCGAGTCGGACGGCTCCAGCCGGTTGATCGACAACCCGGACGGCAAGGGCTTCGACCGGATGTGCGACCCGACCTACACCGGTAACGACCTCAACGGCAACAACATGTCAGGTGCCCTTCCCGACTCACCGATCGCGGGTGCCTTCTTCCCGGCGCAGCTCAGCCAACTGATGCAGAACGCCTACCCGCCGTTGTAGGCGAGCGCCGGAAGCCGGCGGCGGGGCCCGGGTGAGGCGCGGGCTCCGCCGCCACCGCTATCACGCTATCGCCGCAGCCGGGTCGGTTCGCCGGGTCCGCTGCGGCGCACCACCCACGCCTCGGTGATGTGAGTGAACATCGCCTCGGCCGCGCCCTCGGGATCGTGGGCGGCGATCCGCTCGTAGATGCGCCGGTGGCCGCGGTTTGAGGCGACGCACAGGGCGCGCTCGGTGCGGCCCATGTAGCGGGCGGTGTTGACGACCTGGCTCTCCAGGGCGCGTACGACGGCGCGGGCGATGCGGTTTCCGGACGCCTGCATGACAGTGTCGTGGAAGGCGCGATCATGATCATGGTAGGCGACGTGATCGTCGACGAGCTCGTCCATCTGGTCGACCAGGCGGCGCAGCTGGTCGACGGCCTCGTCGCCTGCCAGTCGGGCCGCGACGTTGGCCATGTCGGACTCCAGCACGCGGCGGGTGACGACCAGGTCGTCGAGGATGGCGAGGCTCTCGTCTTCGGCGATGGTCGCACCGAGGACGAGCTCGTCGAGCATGTTCCACATCGCCGGTGGGGTGACCGTGGTGCCGGTGCCTTGGCGGACCTGGACCAGCCCCTTCTCCTGGAGGATCTTCACCGCCTCGCGGATGACGGTGCGGCTGACCGAGAAGGTTTCGCACAGCACCGGCTCGGGCGGCAGTGTCGAGCCCGACGGATGGACTCCGCGGACGATTCGCTCCACCAGTTCGGCGGTGACCGCCGTGGCGAGATTTGCCGGTCGTCTCGTCCAGGCAGGGGGCCCGGCGACGCCTGCGTCCGACTGCGCTGCTGCCGTCATATCACCCTCCGTGGCCCGCGAGCCGCCACGAGCGCCTCCTCACTATACGTCAATGTGTTGACGTCATACGTCATACGAGTTACCTTGCCGGATAGTCCTTCGCCAATGGCCGGGAGGGCCGGTCACCAGGGAAGTGAGCAGCGATGAAGCAGCGTGCACTGTGGTCGGCGGTCCTGGTTGCGGCGCTGGCGTTGGCCGGCTGCGGAAGCGCCGCGGATTCCGGCTCCTCGTCCGGTGGTTCGGCCGGCAAGCTCGTGGTTTGGGATTGGAAGTCAGGTGACGCGTCCGCGGCCTCATATATCGAGAAGGCGAAGGCCGACTTCGCCAAGAGGCATCCCGGTGTGACGGTGGAGTTCGTCGCGCAGCCGTTCGAGCAGTACTACACCCTGCTGGGCGCCGCGATCCAGTCCGGCAAGGGGCCGGATGTCATGCTCTTCAACGGGGGCGGGCAGATCCGCGACCGGGTGGACGCGCTCCTGCCGCTGGATCAGTACGTCGACGAAGACAAGCAGCGGCTGGCCGGCTGGGACGCGTTCACCAAGGACGGCAAGGTCTACGCCGCCCCGGTGACGCTGCAGGGGCACCCGATCTACTACAACAAGGCGCTCTACCAGCGGGCGGGGCTGAACCCCGACCGGCCGGCGACCAGTTGGAGCGAGTTCGTCGCCAACTGCGCGGCCATCACCAAGGCCACCGGGGCGAAGTGCTTCGCGCAGGGCAACAAGGAGGGCATCGGCATCCAGTTCTTCATGTCCGGCCTCGGTTCGGGCATCCTCTCGCCGCGGGAGTACGACGACTGGGTCGCCGGCAAGCGCGACTGGAACTCGCCGGGCGTCAAGCGGATCTTCGCGCTCTGGAAAGAGGTCAACGACAAGGGCCTGAACAATGACGGCGCCAACTCGACCGCGATGTTCAACGACGCGTTCGCGGTGTTCCAGTCCAGCAAGGCCGCGCACGTCATCGGGTTGATGTCCGACATCGGGCACTGGAAGGACTTCGCCGAGTTCCTCGAGGCCGGCAACGTCGGTGTCATGACCTCGCCGGTCGTGAACGCCGGTACCACCCCGAGCCTGCCGTACGACGGGGGCATCGGCTACGCGGTCGCGAAGTGGACCAAGGACCCGAAGGTCGCCGCCGAGCTGGTGCGGTCGCTGACCTCGGCCGAGGCGTTGAAGGCGTTCCACGCCGACGCGGGGGCGATCGCATCAGACACCACGATCGACGTGTCCAGCGCCGGCCCTGCCGTCGCGACGATCGTCTCGGAGATCAAAGACGGCAAGCCGGCACTGCACGTGGCCTTGTCGTCCAAGACGGTGGACCTTATGGGGCGGCTGTCCCAGCAGTTGCTGAGCGGATCGATCACGGTCGACAAGGCGGTGGAGCAGTTAGCCGCGACCGACCAGGCGGGTTGATCTAGTGCGACCGGGTACCGGCCGACGCGCCGAACGCCTCGCACCGTATGTCCTGGTCGCACCCGCCGTGCTGATCATCGTGGTGCTGCGGCTGTGGCCGCTGCTGCTGGGAGTCAACTTCTCGTTCACCGGCGACGGCGCGCTCAACGGCACCGCGGTCGGCCTGGACAACTATCGCGACCTGCTCGACGATCCGCTGTTTCGCACCGCCCTGCGCAACGTCGGGCTGCTCGTGCTGCTGCTGCCGGTCGCGGTCGCGATACCGGGATTGCTCGCCACGTTCATCTACCTGCGCGTGCCGGGCCACCGGCTTTTCCGAAGCGTCTACTTCTTCCCGGCCGTCCTGTCACCGGTGATCGTCGGGGCGATCTTCAACCTGCTGCTGGCGTACGACGGCCCGTTGAACGCCGTGCTCGGCGGCGCCGGCATCGGTCCGGTCGACTGGCTCGGCAACCCGAATGTGGCCATCTTCGCCGTCGTCGGCGTGCACGTCTGGGCGACGTTCGGTATGGCGCTGGTGGTGTTCCTGGCCGGGTTCGCGACCCTGGACGCGGCGCTCGTGGACGCCGCCCGGGTCGATGGCGCCTCACTGCGGCAGACCATCTGGCACGTCATCGTCCCGGGCCTGTCCCGCACCATCCAGTTCGTCTTCGTCACCACCATGATCGGGCTGCTGACCTCGATGTTCGGGCTGCTCTACATCATGACCAGCGGCGGCCCGGAAGGATCGACCTACCTGCCCGAGTACTACATCTGGATCCAGCAGGGACAGATGAACCGCCCAGCGCTCGCGTCGGCCGCGTCCACCGCCCTGTTCGTGATCATGCTGGTCGTCGGCCTGTTACAGATCGGCCTGCTGCGCCGCGCGGGAAGGGAAGACTGATGTCCCGCGTCCGACTGGGCAGGTGGCTGATCGCCGCGCCGATGACGATCCTCGCCGCCGCCACCATCTACCCGTTGCTGTTCACCGCCAACGTGGCGATGAAGACCCGCCGGGAGTACATCCTCGACCGCTTCTCCCTGGCGAGCACCCTGCACTGGGAGAACCTCACCACCGCGTGGAACAGCGCCGGCATGGCTCGCTACATTCTCAACTCGCTCATCGTGGTGACCTGCTCGGTCGTCCTGCTGCTGCTCATCGGCTCGATGGCCGGGTTCGCACTGGGTCGGGTGCGGTTCCGCGGCTCGTCCGCGCTGTTCCTGGTCTGTCTCGCGGCGCTGTTCATACCGTTCCAGGTGATCATGGTGCCGCTGGCTCGCATCATGGCCGACGGCGGCCTCATCGACACCTATCCGGGACTGATCCTCGCCTACGTCGCGCAGTTCCTGCCGTTCACCGTCTTCCTGATGACCAGCTACTACCGTGCCGTACCAGCCGAGATCATCGACGCGGCCCGGATCGACGGAAACACCCTGTACGGCGTCTACCGGCGGATCATGCTGCCCATCGGCACTCCGGCCCTGCTGTCGGTGGGCATCCTCAACGCATTGTTCTGCTGGAACGACGTGCTCATCTCGCTGCTGATGATGCCGTCGGCCGACCATCGCACCCTGATGGTGGGCGTCACCTCCCTGCGTGGCCAGTACTCCGACGACATCCCCACCTTCGCGGCCGGCGTCCTGATCGCCGCGGTACCCGTGTTGGTGACCTACCTGTTCCTGCAGCGCCAGATAGCCGACGGCGTGACCGCCGGTGCGACGAAGGGGTGACATGCGGATCACCGGATACCGGACCCTGACGACGGCGCAGGAATGGGGTCGACCCATCGGCGACGCCAATGGCGTCTACGCCGACGGCGTCATGCCCGTGCCGATCATCATGGTCGACACCGATGAGGGGATCACCGGCGTCGGCCTCGGGCCGCATGTGGAGGCCGAAGCCGTCTTCGCCGCCCTCGACGGGCAAGATCCCCGGGCGGTGACGGCCCTCTACGACCGCATGCTGCGGCAAACCTTCAAGGCCGGCCACGCCGGAGTCGTGTTCGGCACGATCGGCGCGTTCGACACGGCCCTGTGGGACATCAAGGCGCAGATCGCCGGCGAGCCGCTGTGGCGGCTGCTCGGCGGCCGTGACCGCAGGGTCCACGCCTACGCTTCCGGCCTGGACATCGGCCTGACCGACGACGAACTCGTCGCCACCTACCAGATCTACGCCCAGCACGGGCTCAGGGCGGCAAAGCTCAAGGGCGGCCTGGACATCGATCGCGATCGGCACCGGCTGACGCTGGTGCGCGAGGTGTTGACCGAGGCGGCGCACGGAAAGCGGCCCGGGCTGATGCTCGACGCGAACGAGTCCTGGGGACGCAAGCAGGCGATCCGGCACGTCGGCGAACTCGAACGCACCCTCGACCTGACCTGGATCGAGGAGCCGGTCCGGCGCTGGGACGCCGACGGCCTGGCCACCGTCAGCCGCGGCGTACGCGCGGCGGTGGCCAGCGGCGAGAACCTGACCGGGCTCGAACAGTTCCGTCCGCTGATCGCCGCGGGCGGTCTCGACATCGTGCAGACCGCCGCGGTCTGGGGAGTCACCCACTTCCTGCGCGTCGCCGCGCTGGCACACGCCTTCGACCTACCGGTCAGCCCCATCGGCAACACGCCCGTGCCGTTGCTACACGCCGCGACCTCGGTGCCCAACCACATCGCCAGCGAACTGCAGGATCTGCGGCCGCCGATCGGCGTGGCCATGGACCTGCACGTGGAGAACGGCGCCTATGTCCTGGGAGACGTGCCGGGGCTTGGTGTCCGGGTCGACGAAACCATGATCGCCGCCGTGTATCGGGGCAACGCGCCCGTACTCGGCGGACCGCACGTACGGCCGGAGCACGCTGGCCGCAGGTTGCTCGCGGTCGCCGTACACCCACCACTGCCATACCCCGTCGACGTCGGCTTTGTACCGGCCAACGCCGACCTGCCCCGCGCCGCTCGAAGCTGACCGGCATCGCTTGGACGGAGGATCCATGGAGACGGTCGTCTACCGAGGCGCCCGTAGGTTCGAAATCGAGAACCGGGTCGCCGAGGCGCCCGGGCCTGGGCAGGTGGCGATCGAGGTCGCCTACACCGGAATCTGCGGCACCGACCTGCACATCTACCACGGCGACATGGATTCCCGCGTCGGACCGGCCGCGGTGATCGGACACGAGATGTCCGGTCGTGTCGCCGCGACCGGCGACGAGGTGACCGGTTGGTCCGTCGGCCAGCCGGTCACGGTGATGCCGGCGCTGTCCTGCGGCCGGTGCGCCGCCTGCCGAGGCTGGAACCAACACATCTGCCAGGCCATGAACTTCCTGGGCATCGACTCGCCCGGAGCCATGCAGTCGATCTGGAACGTGCCGGCCGGCCTGGTGTTCGCACTTCCGGACTCCCTGCCGCTGCGCCACGCGGCACTCGTCGAGCCGGTCGCGGTCGCCGTGCACGACGTCCGGCGTGCCCGGATCGGCGTCGCTGACCACGTCGTCGTGGTCGGCGGCGGCCCGGCCGGTGTGCTCATCGCGATGCTGTCCCGGCATTGGGGCGCGCATGTGCTGCTTGTCGAGCCCAATCCGTTGCGCCGTACGGTCGCGCGGCGGATCGGGCTACGGGCCGTCGATCCGCGAAAGACCGACGTCGTGGCGCTGGTACACGAACGTACCGCCGGCGCGGGGGCCGACGTGGCCTTCGAGGTGTCGGGCGCGGCCGGCGGCGTGAACACCGCTGTCGACGTGCTGAGGACCCGTGGCCGGCTGGTCATGGCGGCCATCCACCGCCAGCCCCGCCCCGTGAACCTACACCGGTTCTTCTGGCGCGAGCTGGAACTGTTCGGCGCCCGGCTCTATCAGCGCGCCGACATCGCCGAAGCCATCCGGCTGCTCGACACCGGCGCGATCCCGGCTCAGCACCTGATCTCACAGACCCGTCCCGTCCACGAGGTGGACGCCGCCTTCACCGCCCTCGAAGAGGGCGCGGACGTCATGAAGGTCCTGCTCGAATGGCAGGGGATCGCGACGTGAACCCGCTGATGGTCGTCGCCGCACAAGCCGGCGACCGGCGGGCGCTCGACCACCTCGTCACGGCGTACCTGCCGCTGGTGTACACCATCGTCCGCAGGGCGCTGGGGGACCGCGCGGAGGTCGACGACGTCGTGCAGGAGACCATGCTGCGCGCCCTGCGGGAGTTGCGCGCGCTGCGTGCTCCGGAGAGCTTTCGGCCCTGGCTGGCGACGATCGCGACACGCCAGATCAGTACCCACCTCCACCGGCGGCAGGCTGACGCCCAGCGCACGGTTCCCCTCGACGAGGTGACCGACCTGTATGACGCCGACCCGGAGAGCCGGGCCCTGACGAACGTGGAACTGTCAGGTCACCGCCGGCAAGCGGTACACGCCAGTCAATGGCTCGACCCCGACGACCAGCAGCTGCTGGCGCTGTGGTGGCTGGAGACCACGGGCCAGCTAACCAGGACCGAGCTCGCGGCGG
This sequence comes from Micromonospora sp. CPCC 205371, assembly GCF_026130045.1. Classification (GTDB taxonomy): domain Bacteria; phylum Actinomycetota; class Actinomycetes; order Mycobacteriales; family Micromonosporaceae; genus Phytohabitans. Next base: position 1,514 of record NZ_JAIBNX010000077.1, on the reverse strand, counting down.
CACTGGGAACCAGCGTGGCCCACGCCGCTGTGCGCGTCCAGCGGATGCGGCACCAGCTCGACCTGAGCCGGTCGTTGGTGGTCGCGTTGGAGGCTCATCCCCGATGCGGACGGCTTACCGCCGCGGTGGAGGACTGGGACGGCGTGCCCAGTCCACTGTGGCGCAAGCGCATCCTGCGGCACGTCCGGTCCTGTCCACTGTGTACCCGTGCCGCGGCGAGCGGGCGGACCATCCGGTACCCGTTTCGATAACAGAAATGTGGCCTGTCGAATATCGCACAACGCATCGATATCCTTCTCTTGAATGTGCCGAAACAATCTGGCAATCTCACCGATGTTAGCGCTAACGCGGCTAGCTGGCCCAATCCTCGGAAGGTACTGACTCATGAAGGATCTCGTCCGTTCGAGCGGTCCGCGAAGGCGGCGGGCCATAGCGATTTTGCCTGTGCTGGCGGCTGCGCTGGCGGCGGCGGGCACGGCGCTGGTGGTCACGGGCACCGCCAACGCCGGCACCACGTTGGGTGCTTCCGCGGCCGAGAAGGGCCGCTACTTCGGCGCCGCGGTCGGGACGTACAAGTTCAATGACAACACGTACATGACGGTGCTGAATCGCGAGTTCAACAGTCTGGTCGCCGAGAACGAGATGAAGTGGGACGCTACCGAGCCGCAGCGGGGCGTGTTCAACTACGGTGCTGGCGACCGGATTGTCAGCCACGCGCGTTCGCGGGGCATGTCTGTGCGTGGGCATACGTTGTTGTGGCATGCCCAGCAGCCGGGGTGGGCGCAGGGGCTGTCCGGCGGCGACCTGCGCAACGCGGCGATCAACCACGTGACGCAGGTGGCGACCCACTTCCGCGGGCAGATCCACTCGTGGGACGTGGTAAACGAGGCGTTCGCCGATGGTGGTAGTGGCGGGCGGCGGGATTCGAACTTGCAGCGCACCGGCAACGACTGGATCGAGGCGGCGTTCCGGGCCGCTCGTGCGGCGGATCCCAACGCCAAGTTGTGTTACAACGACTACAACACCGATGGAATCAACGCGAAGTCGACCGGTATTTACAACATGGTTCGTGACTTCAAGGCCCGCGGTGTGCCGATCGACTGTGTGGGATTCCAGTCGCACCTGGGCACCTCGGTCCCTGGTGACTACCAGGCGAATCTGCAGCGCTTCGCGGATCTGGGTGTCGATGTGCAGATCACCGAGTTGGACGTCATGCAGGGTGGCAATCAGGCCAACATCTACGCCACGGTGACCCGTGCCTGTCTGGCGGTCTCCCGCTGTACCGGTATCACGGTGTGGGGTGTGCGGGACTGCGACTCCTGGCGTGGTAGCGACGACGCCCTGCTGTTCGACTGCGCGGGCAACAAGAAGCCAGCCTACGACGCCGTCCTGCGGGAGCTCAACGGCGGCACGCCCCCGACCTCGACGGGCAGCCCGAATCCAACCGGCAGCCGGTTGCGTAACGAGGGCTCTGGCCGGTGCCTGGACATCAGCAATGCGTCCTCGGCCAACGG
>NZ_JAIBNX010000076.1:11811-36599 GCF_026130045.1 Micromonospora sp. CPCC 205371 | reverse complement strand
CGGCACGGTCAGCCAGCCGCTGGCGGCGTCCCGCAGCCGGGCCACCACGTCCGGCGGCAGCCGGTGCGGGGTGCGCAGCGCCACCACCACCCGGCAGTGCACGGCGATCGCCGGCAGCGCCGCCAGGGTGGCCGGGTCGGCCCACTGCACGTCGTCCAGCAGCAGCAGCCCGCCGCGGACCCGGGAGCGCACCGCCTCGGCCAGCAGCGCCGCGTCGCCGGCCGGCAGCCGCACCCGCACCGCCCTGGCCAGGGCGAACGCCGGCACCGCCGACAGCATCGCCAGACCGCCACCGGCGAACACCGGCCCGCGGAACGCCTCACCGAGCTGCCGCAGTACGGTGCTGCGACCGGCACCGGGCCCGCCGGCGACGACGACCAGGGCCGGTGCGGCCAGCAGCCCGGTAGCCTCCGCGATGAGGGAACCGGGCCGCACCGCTGCGGTCGCGTGACGCACGTTGGGCCTCCGGCATGGGGGTGGCACGAACATGGGATTCTGCGTCGGCAGGATATTCGTAATGTGGACCGTAGGAGGGACGACCAACACCATGAGTGAGCACGACCGCGGGTACCTCGTCATTGTCGCCGACCGCATGGTCGGCTGACGAGTCATGGGACCAGGTCCACTCTCCGCCCGCGTCGCCGCCCTGTGTGACGAGGTCGGCCCCCGTGTCGGCCCCGCCGCCCAGACGCAGGTGCTGGGCGTCCGGCGGCGGCTCGACGAGCCCCTGCGGGTCGCCATCGCCGGTCGTCTGAAAGCCGGAAAGTCGACACTTGTGAACGCGCTCATCGGCCGCCGGGTCGCGCCCACCGAGGTGGGTGAATGCACCCGTATCGTCACCCAGTTCCGGTACGGCACCGCCGACCGGGTCGACGTGGTGCGCCGCGACGGCTCCCGGGCCAGCCTGCCGCTGGACGAGGCCGGCATGATCCCGCAGCGGCTCGGCGTGCCCCGGCACGAGATCTCGTTCGTCGACGTCACCCTCACCAGCGACCACCTGCGCGACCTGACCGTCGTCGACACGCCCGGCCTGTCGTCGACCAACACGTCGGTCAGCGCCGGCGCCCGCCGGTTCCTGTTCAACGAGGCCCCGATCGACGACGACATCGACGACGACTCGGTCGGCGCCATCTCCGGCGCCGAGGCCATCGTGTACGTGTTCACCCAGTCCGTGCGCGACGACGACCTGCAGGCCCTGGAGGCGTTCCGGTCCATCTCGGCGCGGCTGGCCAGCAACCCGATCAACTCCGTCGGCCTGTTCAACAAGGTCGACAAGCTGGTCGCCGGGGTCGCCGACCCGTGGCCGGTCGCCGGGCCCCTGGCCAGCGACCAGACCAAGGTGCTGCGCCGTGTCGTCTCCGACGTCGTACCCGTGGTCGGGCTGCTCGCCGAGACCACCGAGGCCGGCCGGCTCACCGCCGCCGACTGCGAGGCCCTGCGCACCCTGGCCCAGCTGCCGCCCAGCGACCGGCTGGTACTGCTCGCCTCGGTCGACCTGTTCACCTCACGGGAGTGCGCGGTCCCCCGCGAACAGCGTGAACGCCTGCTGCGGCTGCTCGACCTGTACGGGATCGGCTTCGCCATCGCCCAGCTCGCCGCCCGGCCGCAGCTGGCCAGCGGCGACCTGGTCCGCATGCTGTACCAGGCGTCCGGGTTCCCGCGCCTGCGGCACACCCTCGACCAGGCGTTCCGGTGGCGCACCGACGCGATCAAGGCCGGCTGGGCACTGTCCAGCCTGGAGAAGGTCGCCAGCCACACCGCCCGGCCGAACGACCGCGAGCTGCTGCGCGACGCCATCGAACGGGTCCTGCAGCAGCCCGACTACCACCGGCTGCGGCTGATGGAGGTGGCGCAGCTGGTCAGCACCGGCTCGGTGGAGCTGCCCGAGGGGATGGAGCAGGAACTGACCCGGCTGGCCCTGTCCAGCGACCCGCAGTGGATCCTCGGGCTGCCCACCGCCGGCACCGAGCAGCTGGTCAAGGCGGCACTCGACGCGGCCACCCGGTGGCGGGTGTACGCGGTCGCCGGCGCCAGCCCCGCCCAGTCCCGGGTCGCCCTCGTCGCCCACCGCGGCTTCTACCTGCTCTCCCAACGCGTCAGGGGCACCGCGTGACGCAACCTCTCACCAAGTTGCTCGGCGGTGCCGTCGACGCCTCCATGGCGTACCTGCGCAAGACCGACCCCGACGCGGCCAGCGACGTCGACGCGCTGCGCCGCCGCGAGCTGGGCCGGCCGTCCATCGTGGTCGTCGGCGAAACCAAGCGGGGCAAGAGCCCCCTGATCAACGCCCTCATCGGCGTACCCGGACTGTCGCCCGTGGACGTGGCGGTGGCCACCGCGACGTACCTGGAGTTCGCCCACGGACCGCAACCCGCCGCGAAGGCGTGGCTGCCCGGACGGGAAGACCCGGTGCCGTTCGGCCTCGACGCCCTGCGGGACTGGGCGACCCCGTTCGGGCGGCTGCCCGACGGCATGCGGCCACCCCGGCGGGTCGAGGTCACCCACCCGGCGCCGCTGCTGCAGTACCTGACGCTCGTCGACACCCCCGGCACCGGCGGCCTCGACCCGCTGCACGCCGAGATCGCCCTCGACGCGGTCGAGCGGGCCACCGCGCTGCTGTTCGTCGTCGACGCGTCCGCGCCGTTCGCCAAGCCCGAGCTCGACTTCCTCATCGAGGCCAGCAAGCGGGTCAACTTCGTCGTTTTCGCGCTGACCAAGACCGACGCGTACCCGGGCTGGCGCACCATCTGGGAAGACGACCGCGCCCAGCTCCAGGCCCACGCACCCCGGTTCGGGCCGGCACCCTGGTACCCGGTCTCCGCCCGCCTGGCCGAACTGGCGATGACGCTGCCGAAGGAGGCGGCGCAGGAGCTGATCCGCGAGTCCCGGATCGCCGAACTCCAGCACGCCCTCATCGACCTGGCCGGCAAAGGGCACCTGCTGCAGCAGTCCAACGTGCTCCGCGCCGTACGCAGCGAGATCATCCGGCTCGACCTGCGGGCCGGCGAACGCATCAAGGCCACCGACCCCGACCCGGCCGACATGGCCAAGGCCAAAGAGGACCGTGCCGCCCTCGCCGCCCGCAAGCGCACCGAGTCCCGGCAGTGGTCCCTGGCCCTCAACACCGAAACCCAGCGCGCCCGCGTCGAGGCCACCGGCCGGCTGCGCAACTACATCACCGCCCTGCAGGAGGAGTTCCTCAACCGGATCGACAAGGGCAAGGGCGACGAGATCAAGGGCCTGCCGCAGGACGTCGACAAGGCGCTGCACGCCCTGTCGGTGCGGCTCTCGCACGACCTGGAGTTCCGGTTCCGCAAGGTCGCCGAACGCGCCCTCGCGCAGGTGTTCGGGCCGCACGAGCTGCAGTTCGTGCTGCGCCGCCTCAACGCCACCCTCCGCCACGCCCTCGCCACCAAGCCACGCCGGGAGGGCGCCGCCGGCGCCGACAACGTCATGATCGCGATGTCGGCGGGCGGCATGGCGTTCATGGCCGGGCGCGGCGCCATGGCCGGCGCGTCCGCGCTCGGCGCCGGCGCCCTCGTCGGCGGTGGCCTGCTGATCCCCGTCGCCGGCCTCGGCCTCGGCCTGGCCGCGGGCGCCTTCATCCTGTACCGGCGGCGGGTGCAGAACGACCGCCAGCAGGCCCGGGTCTGGCTGCGCGAGGTGCTCGGCGAGGCCCGGGCCGCCCTCTCCGACGAGATCATGCACCGGTTCACCGACCTGCAGTACGGGCTCACGCTCGCCCTCGACGACGCCATCGAGCGGCGACTGCAACAGCTCGACGCGCACATCGCCGAAATCGACAAGGCGCTGGCCGAAGACAAGGCCGAACGGGGCCGCCGCAAAGCCGCCCTCCAGGCCGAACGCGAAGCCCTACGCGGCCGCCTCAAGCAGCTCGACGAGGTCCTGGCCCGCGCCCGGTCCCTGCTGCCGGCACCCGCCACAGAGGAGTGACGACCCATGACCGATCACGAGTGGCCGGACCCGGACTACGGGAACGACGGCGGCGACCTCGACGACCTTGGCGGCGCCGACACCGCTGACCTGAGCCAGCCGTTCGACGGCCTCGACCCGCCCTCCGATGACCCCGGCTACCCCGACACGCCGGACGCTCCGTACGGCCCCGACGCCTCATTCGACGAGGCTCCCTTCGGCGGCGACACCTCGCACGACGCCTCCTACGGCGCTTCGTTCGGCGACGGTTCCTACGACGCTTCCTTCGACGACGGCAGCGGCGGTGACGACGACGCGTTCGGGGACGACTTCGACGCTCCAGGTGATGGCGGCGACCCGCCCGTCGGCGCCGACCCCGACCTCGACCCGGTCGCCGACCACGACGCCCAGCCCGTGTTCCCGCCCGCCCTCGACCTGGACCCCACCCCCGAGCCCGTTGACGGCTTCCCCTGGGCCGACCCGGCCACCCTCGGCGAAGCCCCGTTGACCGACCCGGTCGCCGCCCACCCCGCCGCCCCCGACCCGACCGACCTGGCCTCGTACGCCGCCCAGGACCTCCCGCCAGGCGCCGACCCCTGGACCGCCCTGGCGGCATCCGAAGACCCCGCGACCAGCTCCCTAGCCCGCTTCTGGTCCCACCCCACCTGACCCCGCCCTCCCCGCCCGCGGGCCCGCTCCGCCCGCCGCGCCCGCGCCGCGGGCCCCCTCCCGCCGATCAAGGGCAAACGCACGTGCTTCGATCTCTTTTCCGCGTGCATTCGCCCTTGATCGATGCGAATGCCCTTGATCGGCGCCGCTGCGCCGCGCCGATCCACCCAACCAACGGCCGCGCACGGTCCGGATTGCCCGGTACGTCCGTGGCCGGCACCGGCCGATCACGGTCAGTCGGCGTCGGAGGTCGGGTACGCGGGCAGCTCGGGCAGGTCACCCAGGATGGCCTCGAAGTCGGCGAACCGGCGGGCCGCGTACGTCTGCCGGACCCGCTCGTCGTACTCGTCGAGCGTCAGGCGGCCCTCGGCGATCGCCGCCTGCAGACGCAGCACCACCCGGTCGCGGTCGGCGTCGGCGACGCGGGCCAGGCGTGGGTTGGCGAGCAGGCCCTCGGCGCCGTACAGCAGCGACCTGAGCACCGCCGAGAGCCGGGACAGTTCGGCGTCGGTGGCCACGGTCCGTGCGGCGTGCAGGAGGTCCAGCTTCTCGGCCGGATCCAGCGCACCGGCACGCCCTGCCGCCTCGACGGCTCGGATGACCGGCTCCCGTTCGGCGTCGCTGGCGAGCGCGTCGAGGTGCCGGACCTGCGGCAGCAGATCGCCGTACGTCTTGGCGGCCTGGACGGCCTCCAGCCGCTCGCCGTACTCGGCCAGGCTGAGCCGGCCGTCCGTGAGCGCCACGGCCAGCGCCTCACCGGCGCGCTGCCGGTCGGCGTTCGAGATGCGCAGGTGCGATCCGTCGCGCGGCGCCGGGCCTGCCCCCTGCGCCGCCCGTTGCGCCGGGTGCGGAGCCGCCCAGGTGGGCCAGCGCGGCTGTGCCGGCAGCGGAAGGGCCGGTCGTGGCGGTGCTGGCGGGAGGGCTCGCGGCGGAGGCGGCGCGGGACGGGACACGGCTGCCTTCAGCGCTTCGAGCGGCGATGACGGTGACACGGGAAGCCCCGGCGGCGGCACGGCGGCCTCCACCGCCTCGCGGGGCGCCCGCGGAGGCGTCGCGGGCTGCGCTGGTGCCAGCGGCGATGATTCGGGGGCCTTGGCCCTCGGCACCGCGCGAGGCGCCGGTTGGCGCGGTGGAGATGGCCCGGAGGCGGCGGCCTTCAGCGCCTTCAGCGGCGCCGGTGGCGGCTCGATCACGTCGAGCGGCGCAGAGTGGAGCGGTGCCGGCGGTGATGGGGCGGCGGAACCGGTGCCGAGGGCGGCCAGGGTGCTTGGGTCGGTGGCGTGGGTGATCTGCTCGCAGATCGTCCGGTACTCCGATTTGGAGAGTCGGCCGGCGGATCGGTCGAGCCAGGCCCGCTGCCACCGGCCGCGCCGTGCCAGGGCCGCGGCGAGCTCCGGATAGCCGTCTGGTGTCGCGCCGTCGAAGAAGGCGGCCAGCACGGCCCGGAGTTCACCCGCGGTGCGCGCGTTGGCGATCACGTCGTTCAGCCACCAGCCGCCGTCGCGTGCGCCGCGGTCCTCCGCACCGACCAGGGTGCCGACGTACAGGCGGTCGGCGGGAGTCGGTGGCGCGTCGGCGTGCCCGTGCAGGAAGCCGGGCTCCGGCAGACCTTGGGCGTAATGCTGGGGCTCGTGTGAGGAGAAGCGGTCGCTCAGCCCGCGCGAGCGCCTGCGGTGCTCCTTGTCGGTCAGCTTCCCGACCGCGTGCGCGTAAGCCAGCAGGGCCCGCACCTCACGGTGGGACGACCGCGCCACTAGCCGGCCGCCAGGATTACCAGCACGACCAGGGCGATCACCACCATCACGCCCAGCGCGACCGTCCACACCAGAGTGGGCTCCTCGTACCAGGCGCGGGTCGGGGCCACCGACGGCGGGACATGGCGGGGCGCGGGTGCCGGTACCCGAGGAGGCGACACGGGCACCGCGCTGACCGGCGGCGGCTTGCCCACGGCAGCGGCGGGCGGACCGGCGTGGCCTGGACCGGGCTGGGCGGGCCTGCCGTGACCGAAGGCGCTGGGCAGGACGTAACCGGGCGCGGCCGCGGCGTGGGGCGCCGCCTGGCGGGGCGGGGCTGAGGGCTGGGCCGCCGGGTGTGCGACCGGCGGCGCCGTCATGGGTGGGCGGGGCGCCTGAGGGCGGCTGATCGTCGGTGGGCGGGGCGGAGCCACCGGACGGGTGGGTGGTGGGGCGACGCGCGGCACGCCCGAGTGGACGGGACCGGTCGGCTCGGCGGCGGCCGCCCCGAAGAACAGGGCGCCCTCGGCCACCACGGTCTCGGGCTGTTCGAGGGTCGTCGGGGCCACACCGAGCTCGGTGTGGATCAGGTGCGCGGCGATGGGGATGCGGCTGGAACCGCCGACCAGGAAGATGCCCACCAGGTCCGGTGGGGCCATCCGGGCGGCGGTGATCGTCTGGGCCAGGCAGTGCACGGTCTGCATGACGTACTGCCGGATCAGCCCCTCGAACTCGTCGCGGGTGATGTGCGCGGAGATGTCCAGCGCCGGCAGGTGCACGTCGGCGCTGGTGGTGCGGGACAGCATCTCCTTGGCGCCGCGCACGTCGTCGTACAGCAGGGCACGCTGGCGGCGCTGGCCGGCGTCGGCGGGGCTGACCAGGCTGTTCCACAGGGTGGTGCGGGTGTCGGAGTACCCGCGGCCGAGGTGCTCGACGAGGGCCTGGTCGAAGTCGAGGCCGCCCAGGTCGGACAGCCCGTGCTCGGCCAGCACGTCGAACCCGGTGGCCGAACGCCGCACCACGGTCGCGTCGAACGTGCCGCCGCCCAGGTCGTAGATCGCCAACGCCCGGCCGACCGGCACGGCACTGCCCAGTACAGCGGTGTAATAGGACGCGGCCGCGACCGGCTCCGCGACCAGGCGCGGCGCGGGCAGGCCGGCCACCCGCGCGGACTCCAGCAGTACCGCGCGGCGCCGCTCGCCCCACCGCGCCGGGTGGGTCATGCGCAGCTCGTCGGCGGCGGCGCCGAAGTGACGTTGCGCCTCGACCGCGACGCGGCGCAAAACGGCGCCGATCACCTGCGGCACCGCCTGCTCCTGCTCGCCGAGCAGCACGACGCCGTCGTCGACGCGCCGCTTCGGGTTGGGTTCGAAGCGGGCCGGGTCGAGGCGGGCGGAGCGTTCGGCGTCGCGGCCGACCAGCAGCCGGCCGTCCGGGTTGAGGTAGACGGCGGACGGCAGCAGCGGCGAACCGTCGAACAACAGCGGCCGGGCGCGGCCGTCCGCGCCGCGCACCATCGCCACCGTGTTCGACGTGCCGAAGTCGATGCCGAGCACCCGCATGGCCGTCACCCTACCGTCGCAGTGGGAGTGCATACTTCGCGCGTGAGCGCGAGGAGTGAGCTTCGACGGCCCGCAGCCCACGACGGCGGTCCGCACGCGAGCCCCGCAGTCGCGAACGAAAGGCAAGCCCAGTGAGCGCGTACCTGGATGATCCACCGTTGGCTTTCGCGCACCGCGGCGGCGCGGCCGAGGGCGACGAGAACACCGCCGAGGCGTTCGAGCGGGCGGTGGCGCTGGGCTACCGGTACGTCGAGACGGATGTGCACGCCACCGCCGACGGCGTGCCGGTGGTGTTCCACGACGCGACTCTGGCGCGGGTGGCGGGCCGGCCCGAGCGGGTCGAGCAGCTGCGCTGGGCCGACCTGTCGACGGTGCGGGTTGGCGGGGCGGCCGCCGTGCCGCGGCTCGACGACGTGCTCGCCGCGTGGCCGGACATCCGGTTCAACATCGACGTGAAGGCGGCCAGCGCCATCGAGCCGACCGTCGACACCCTGACTCACACCGGCGCCGGCGACCGGGTGCTGCTGGCCTCGTTCAGCGACGCCCGGCTGGCCGCGCTGCGGCTGCTGGCCGGTCCGAAGGTCGCCACGTCGCTGGGTATGCGGGCGGTGGCGCGGCTCAAGGCCGCGTCCGTCGGCGGATGGCGGGTCACGCTGCCACCATCCGCGGTCGCCGCGCAGGTCCCGGTCCGCTACGGCCGTATGCGGCTCGTCGACCGCCGGTTCATCGGGTACGCCCACCGGCTGGGCCTTCAGGTGCACGTGTGGACGATCGACGACCCCACCGAAATGCACCACTTACTTGATCTTGGTGTGGATGGCATCATGACCGATCGCGTCGACGTGTTGCGCGACGTCTACATCAGCCGGGGCGTCTGGCCCACCGAAGGGAACCCGTGACCACCACCGCCGAGCCCATTGCCTCCAGCACCCGTTCCGAACGCACCGGCTGGTACTTCTACGACTGGGCCAACTCCGCCTTCCAGACCACGGTCATCGCGGTGTTCCTCGGGCCCTTCCTCACCGCGGTCACCGAAAAGGCGGCCGGCTGTCCGCTGGGCGCCGACGACTGCGACGGCACCGTGCAGCCGCTGGGCATCACCGTGGCCGCCGGCTCCTTCTACCCGTACATGGTGTCGCTGTCGGTGCTGCTGACCGTGTTCGTGCTGCCCGTCATGGGGGCGGTCGCCGACCGGTCGGCGCACAAGAAGCGGCTACTAGCCGGCGCCGCGTTCATGGGCGCCGCCGCCACCTGCGGGTTCGCGTTCGTCACCGGCGAGCGGTACCTGCTCGGCGGCGTGCTGTTCCTCATCGCCAACATCTCGTTCGGGGCCAGCATCGTCGTCTACCACTCGTACCTGCCGCAGCTGGGCGGCCCCGACGACCGCGACAACATCTCCAGCCGCGGCTGGGCCCTGGGCTACCTGGGCGGGTTCCTGCTGCTGGCGCTGAACCTGGTCGCGGTCACGCTGTTCAGCGTCGAGGGAGACGACCAGCGCACCCTCGACATCGCCCGCTGGTCGATCGTGTCCGCGGGCGTGTGGTGGGCCGTGTTCACCCTGGTACCGCTGCGGTGGATGCGCGAACACCCGGCGCTGCACGCCAGCACCGGCGCCAACGTGGTCACCGACGGATTCAAGCAGCTCGCCCGCACCGTGCGCGGCATGCGGGCGTACCCGCTGACGCTGTTCTTCCTGCTCGCGTTCCTGGTCTACAACGACGGCATCCAGACGGTGATCGCCCTGGCCAGCCAGTTCGGCAGCGAAGAGCTGGGCCTGGAAACCAACACTCTGATCATCACCATTCTCGTCGTGCAGCTGACCGCCTTCTTCGGGGCGCTCGGGCTGGGCCGGCTCGCCGGGAGGATCGGCGCCCGCAAGACGGTGCTGCTCAGCCTGGTGCTGTGGACCGCGGTGGTGGTCGCCGCGTACTGGCTGCCGTCCGAGGCGCCGCTGCCGTTCATCGCCCTCGGCGCCGCCATCGGCATCGTGCTCGGCGGCAGCCAGGCGCTGAGCCGGTCGCTGTTCAGCCAGCTCATCCCCAAAGGCAAGGAAGGCGAGTACTACGGCTTCTACGAGATCAGCGACAAGGGCACCAGCTGGCTCGGGCCCCTGGCGTTCGGGCTGGTGTTCCAGCTGACCAACAGCTACCGGGTCGGCATCGTCGCCCTCGTGGCGTTCTTCGTGGTCGGGTTCGTGCTGCTGATGCTGGTGCCGATCCGGCGGGCGATCGTGGCCGTCGGCAACACTCCGCCTCGCCTGCTGTAGAGGTTAGGCTCGGTCATGGACCGCTTCGTGCAGCCCGTCCCGTCCCCCGACGACCCGTACACCGGCGACCCACTGCTGCGCTCCTGGCTCGAACGCACCCTCGGCGCCGCCGGGCACGCCGCCGCCCGCGACCGGCTGACCGCGCTCGCCGCCGAGGTGTCCGGGCCGCTGCGGGCCGCGCACGCCGACGCCGAGGCACACCCGCCCACCCTGGTCCGGTACGACCCGTGGGGCGCCCGCGTCGACCGGGTCGACACGTCCGCCGGGTGGCAGGCGCAGCGCGCGGCCGCCGCCAGGCACGCCGTGGTGGCGCTGCCGTACCTGCCGGAGGCGCGCGGCACGTGGGGTGCCGCGGCACGCACCGTCCAGCACGCCCTGCTGCACCTGTACGGGCCGGAGTCGGCGACGTTCTCCTGCCCGGTGGCGATGGCCGACGGTGCCGCCGCCCTGCTGGGCCACCCCGACGTCGACCGGTCGGCCCGCGACGAGTGGCTGCCCCGGCTCATCAGCACCGACCCGGACGTCGCCGTCACCAGCGGACAGTGGATGACCGAGTCGGCGGGCGGCTCCGACCTGTCCCGGTCGTCCACAGTGGCGGTTCTCAAAGACGGCGACTGGCGGCTCAGCGGCGAGAAGTGGTTCTGCTCCGCCGTCGACTCCGCGATCGCGGTCGCCCTCGCCCGGCCCGCCGACGCCGGCCCGGGCAGCCGGGTGCTCGCCCCGTTCCTGGTGCCCCGCTATCAGGAAGGCGTGCGGGTACACCGGCTCAAGGACAAGCTCGGCACCCGGGCGCTGCCCACCGCCGAGGTGGGGCTGCGTGACGCGTACGCGATCCCGCTGGGCGACCCGCACGAGCCCGGCCTGGTGCGGGCGATGACCCTGGTCGTCGTCACCCGGGTGCACAACGCGGCGGCCGCGGCCGGTGGCATGCGGCGCGGCCTGGCGTACGCGCGGGCCTTCGCCTCGGCGCGGCGGGTCGCCGGCGGTGTACTGGCCGACTCGCCGCTGCACCGCGCCACCCTCGGCACCCTGGCCGTCGACGCGGCGGGAGCGTTCGCGCTGGCCGCACACGCGTTCGCGCTACTGGGCCGGGTCGAGGTCGGCGCCGACCCGGACGCGGCCGCCGAACTGCGCATCGTGGCACCCCTCGCGAAGCTGGCGACGGGGCGGCTCGCGGTCTCCAGCGCCAGCGAATACGTGGAGGCCTTCGGCGGCGCCGGCTACGTCGAAGACACCGGCGTGCCCCGGCTGCTGCGCGACGCCCAGGTCCTGCCGATCTGGGAAGGCACCACCAACGTGCTGTCGCTCGACGTGCTGCGCGCCACCGCCCGCGAAGACGCCGCCAAGCCACTGCTGGCCCGCCTCGACGCGGCCGTCGACGTGGCCCGCGGCTTCTCCCCATCCCTCGCGGACACCCTCGCCGCCACGACCGCCGCCCTGCGCGACGAGGCCGCCGAGATCGCCGCCGACCCGGGCGGTGCCGGCGTGGTGGCCGGAGCGCGCGGGTTCGCCCTGCGCATGGCGTACGCCCTCGCCGCGGCGCTGCTGTTCGAGCACGCCGGCTGGGGCGACGAGCAGGGCGAGGCCGCCGCCCGCCTGTGGACCAGGCGCTGGCTGCGCCGCGACGACATCGCGGTAGACGCCCACCACGAGCTCGACACGCTGGCGTAGCCAGCCCCGTGGCCCGCTCGCGCGCCGGCTCCCGCCGCCCGCCGCCCCGACCTCCGCACCCCGCAGACCCGCTCGATCTGCTCCTCCAGACGTCGGGCGCTGCGCCGCCCCGGCTCTCCCCGGCTGCGGCGGCGTCGGGCGCTGCGCCGGCCGGGCTCTCCCGGCTCTTTCCCGATTCCCGCCGATCAAGGACAAATGCACGTGCTTTGATCTTCGATCCACGTGCGTTTGGCCTTGATCCATGAGATCATCCTTGATCGGCGGGCATTGACAGGCCCGCAACGGCGCCCCGGCGGGGACCGGGCGAGTCCGGCGCAGACCGCCGGGCGGCCAGGTCGGCTACGGCCCGCCGAGGAGGCCGTTCTCCGGTGGCAGGTCGTTAGGGCCGCCACGAGGTGCTTCTCCAGACCAGCTCGCCAATTGTGCGCATTTCCCACGCGGTACGTCGGTGCCGGGATTTCGGCTCAACCGGCGTGTCGTGGTCGGCGTGGCGTCCTCCGGGGCGACGATCTTCGCACAAGGGTACGAGAATTTGATGTGTGCGGGACACGTTGGAGCAGCTCAAGGACCTGGCCGGCCACTGCGCCGCCGCTCCGGTGTGGTCGCTGCCCGACACCGACCTGGTCGACGCGGTGCACGCCGTCCACGACGCGGAGCAGATGCTCGCCGCGGTCAAGCTGCATCTGATCCGGGAGATCGACGGCCGGGACCTGCCGATCGCGCAGGAGGCCGCCAACACCGCCGTCTGGCTGCGTGGCCGGCTGCACGTGAGCATCCACGCTGCCCGCCGGATGGTCGAGTTGGCCCGCACCGTCGACCAACGCCCGGTGCTGGACGCCGCCCTGGCCAGCGCGGCGATCAACGTGGAGCAGGCCCACATCGTGGCCAAGACCGTGCACGACCTGACCGCTGAGGCGTCCGCCGATGTGGTGGATCTCGCGGAGAAGACCCTGGTCGAGCAGCACGCCGACGCCGAGCCGGCCATCCTAAGGAGGCTCGCCGAGCGGATCCTGGCGCACGTCGCCCCCGAGTTGGCCGAGGACGCGGACCGGCGGCCCGCCGAGCGGGACGAGAAGCGGGCGCAGTCACCGGCTGGCTCGACGCCGAGGCCGCCGCGATCGTCAACGCGGCGCTGGACCCGTTGTGCAAACCCGACATCGAGCGCATGCCCACCCAACGGCGCGCCGACGCCCTGGTCGAAGTCTGCCGGCTCGCCCTACACACCGAGCAGCTACCGGCCAACGGCGGCGACCGGCCGCAGATCGTGGTCACCGTGCCCTATGACGTGGTGCGCAGGGAGCTCGGCGTCGGTCAGCTCGACACCGGGGATCGGCTGAGCGCCGAGCAGGTGCGGCGGCTAGCCTGCGACGCCCACATCCTGCCCATCGTGCTCGGCGGCAACGGGCAAATCCTCGACGCCGGCCAAACACGACGACTGTTCACCGGACCACTACGCCGGGCGCTGGCGGTGCGAGACGGCGGCTGCGCGTTCCCCGGCTGCGACCGACCCCTACGCTGGTGCGACGCCCACCACATTCGAGCCTGGACCGCCGGCGGCCCAACATCCCTAGACAACGGCGTCCTACTGTGCGGCCACCACCACCGGCTGATCCACCGCGGCGACTGGAAAGTCCGGATGAGCACGGACGGCAGACCCGAGTTCATACCTCCGTACTATGTGGACTCCGAGCGCAGACCGCGCCGCAACACCTACCACCGGCGCACGTGACGACCAGGGCCCGCGCCACGGCGTCGGCAATCTGACAGAGCGTCTGCCCCGACCACCCTGTGGCGTCGCACATTGAGCGCCATAGGCTCTCTCGATGACCGGGGCCGAGGCGCAAGGAACCACGCCGACATCGGCAGCACTCCATGCCGCCTCCGCGTTGGCCTCGCGACGGACTGCGTTCGACACGATGATGTGGCAGGTGCCCGCGCTTGCGCTGGCGGCACAGGCGTTCCTGCTGACGATCGCTCTCGGCTCGGATATCGGCCGCTTGTCGCGGGTGATCGCTGCCCTGCTCGGGCTAGCGCTGGCCGGAATGTCGATCCAACTCATGGCGAAGTATCGCTACCTCGAGGTCCTCGACAGTCAACTCCTCGAGCGGCTCGAAGGTGCCCTGCGGCTCGACCACACGCTCGGTTTCGCGCCCCACGCCGCGTTGTCCGAGCGCGCCAGACGGTCGCACAGTTCCGCGTCATGGCTGGTGCGCATGTCGTCCTACCGGTTGTGGTTGGGCGGGCTCGCGCTGTTTGGACTCGCGGACGCGGTGGCGGCCGCCGCGGCGCTGGTCGCGATCTGAGCCGGGCCGCGGAGGGAACGCGACAGTGGACTACGTCAACCTTCAGCGCGCGACGCTGAGCGAGCTGACGCACGAGTTCCGGCAGCTCGTGTTGCGGCAGCAGGAGGCCTGGCTCACCCAGTGGCTCCAGCACGCCCGGCATCACGGCGCGCCGGTGCGCGCTGAACTGAATGACCTCGGATTCAGCATCTTGTTCAAACCAGACTCGTTCGTGTGGGAGTTCAAGGTGAAGATCGACGGCCGGGACCCCCTGACATTCGGGCTCCAGCACGACGCTCCCTGGAAGTGTTGGGATCTGAACGTGCGTGGCGAGTTGGCGATCCTGCTGGCGAGCGAGGGCAACGGCGCGGCGATGCAGACGAACGAGTTCGTCCAGCTGTCCGCGCAGGTCAAGGCTTGCCTCGGCGCATACATCAGGCACTTCGACATCAAGCTCCCGCCGGGCGCGGAGACCAACTTCGGCGAGTACTTCGAGCCCTAGTGGCGCACGGCGCGGCTCAGCCGCGGCGGCGGGCGCGGGCGGCCCAGATGGCGTACGCGGGGTCGCGGTCGAGGTTGTGGCGGTCGCGGTCGTAGCGGCGGGTGGTGCGCGGGTCGGCGTGGCCCATCGCGTCCTGCACGTCTTCGAGGGGCACGCCCTCGGCGCGGGCGGTGGTGGCGAACGCGTGCCGCAGTGAGTGCGGCGACAGCTTCGCCCACGCCGGGATGCCCGCGTCGCGGGCTAGGCGCCGGACGAGGCGGAACACCGCGTGCCGGTCCAGTCGCGCCCCGCTGGCGGTGACGAACATCGGCTCGGCGGCCGCGCTCGCCGCGGTGAGAGCCGGCACAGGTGCGGACGTGGGGCGCTCGGCCAGGTACGCGTCGAGGGCGGCGGCGGTACCCGGAGTCAGCGCCCGGCGGCGCGGCTTGCCGCCCTTGCCGACGAACCGCACGCTGCGATGTCCCCGCTCGTAGCCCAGGTCGTCGAGGTTGAGCGACACCACCTCGCCCACCCGCAGCCCCAGGTCGGCCAGCAGCGCGATCACCGCGCGGTTGCGGGCGGCGGTGGGCCCAGTCGCGGAGTCGGCGGCCGCCAGCAGCGCGTCGACCTCGTCCGGGGCGAGACCGACCGTGGCGGAGTGGTCGCGGGCGACCTGGGGGCGGTCGGCGCCGGAGACCGGGTTGCCGTCGACGGCGCGCAGCTTGACCAGGAACGCGTACCAGCTCGACAGCGCCGACAGCTTCCGCGCGACGGTGGCCGGGGTGAGCGGGCGGCCGCTGCGCGGGTCGACGGTGGACTCCAACGCCCGCCCGTACTCGTTGACGTCCAGGAACGACGCCGACAGCGGTGCGATCCCACGGGTCTCGCACCAAGCGAGCCAGCCGGCGATGTCCCGGCGGTACGCGGCCCGGGTGTGCTCGGAGAGCCGCCGGTTGCGAAGCCACGCCTCCGTGAAGTCGGTGCCGCCGCTCGGGAGGGACAAACGAGCGGCAGACGGGACGACCGGATGCATGACGCTCATTCTGGTCCGCCCGCCCCCGCCCCGCCTGTTACGACGCGCCTGTCAGCTTCTGTCAGGATCGGGGGCTAGGTTCTGGCGTGTGCGGGCGAGCCGACTGCTGTCCCTGCTGCTGCTCCTGCAGAGCCGCGGCCGGATGACCGCGCCCGAGCTCGCCGCCGAGCTGGAGGTGTCGGTCCGCACCATCTACCGCGACGTGGAGTCGCTCGGCGCCGCCGGAGTGCCGGTGTACGCGGACCGCGGCCCGACCGGCGGCTACCAGCTGCTCGACGGATACCGGACCCGCCTGACCGGGCTGACCACCGACGAGGCGGAGACGCTGTTCCTGGCCGGGATGCCCGGCCCGGCCGCCGAGCTGGGCCTCGGCGCGGCCCTGGCGGCCGCCGAGCTGAAGCTGCGCGCCGCGCTCCCACCCGAGCTGGGCGAGCGCGCCGGGCGCATCCGCGAGCGGTTCCACCTCGACGCGCCGGGCTGGTTCCGGCTGGCCGAGCCGGTGCCGCACCTGGCCGCGCTGTCCGCCGCGGTGTGGCAGGCCCGGCTCGTGACGGCCCGGTACCGGCGGTGGAAGACCCCACGCGAGGTCACCCGCACGCTCGCCCCGCTGGGCGTGGTGCTCAAGGCCGGCCGGTGGTACCTGGTGGCGGCCCGCGACGGCGAGCCGTTCACGTACCGGGTGGGCAGCTTCCTCGACGTCGAGGTCCTCGACCAGGGCTTCGAGCGGCCGGACGGCTTCGACCTGGCCACCTTCTGGCAGGAGTGGACCGCCCAGTTCGAGGAGAAGGTGTACCGGGACGAGGCCGTCGTGCGGATGACCGCCGACGCGCTCGCGCGGATGCCGCACATCTTCCCGCCGGCGATGTCGCGCGGCGCCGCGGCCGCCGCGACCGAGCCCGACGAGACCGGCTGGCTGCGCACGGTCGTGCCGATCGAGTCGGTCCGGCACGGCCTGGTCGAGCTGCTCAAGCTCGGCGCCGACGTGGAGGTGCTCGCCCCGGCCGAGCTGCGGGCCGTGTTCGCGCGCACCGCGCGGGAGCTGTCGACGCTGTACGACAAGGAGGAGGAGACGATGTCCCTGCCCGACGACATGGGGGCCCACAACGCGCAGGTGATCGAGCGGTTCCGGGCCAACGGCGGCAGGTCGCCGACCGGCGGGCCGATGCTGCTGCTGACCACGACCGGCGCCCGCACCGGCCAGACCCGCACCACGCCGATGATGTTCATCCCCGGCGACGAGCACCTGATGGTGATCGCCTCCAACGCGGGCGCCACGAAGAACCCGGACTGGTTCCACAACCTGGTCGCCGACCCGGCCGTGACCGTGGAGGTCGACGGCGAGACCTACCGGGCCACCGCGGTGGTGCCGCGGGGCGCCGAACGCGACAAGCTGTTCGCCGGCGTCGTCGCCAAATATCCGTTCTTCGGAGACCACCAGGCCAAAGCGGGCCGCACCATCCCGGTCGTGGTGCTGGTCAGGACCGGGTGATCAGCACCTCGACGCCGTCGAGGACCCGCGCGAGCCCGAACTCGAACGCGCGCACGGGGTCGTTCGGGGCGTCGAACGCCTCGCCGGCGGCGCTGCCCACCCGCGACGACACCGGGTACTCGCGCGGGTCGAGCACCTGGGCCAGCAGCGGCGCGTACCCCTCCCACCACTGGGCGTCGCTCATGCCGGAGCGCTGCTGGATCTGGGCGGCCGCCACCGCCGCCCGGGCCGCACCGTGCACGTAGTCGCCGATCAGGGTCACCACCAGGTCCAT
Organism: Micromonospora sp. CPCC 205371; assembly: GCF_026130045.1. GTDB lineage: Bacteria > Actinomycetota > Actinomycetes > Mycobacteriales > Micromonosporaceae > Phytohabitans. The sequence goes on along the minus strand of NZ_JAIBNX010000076.1, from coordinate 19,206 downwards.
CGCCACGTCGGGCAGGCCGGTCCCCTCGACCGCGCCGAGTTCGTACTCGTACCGGGCCATCAGGTTCGGGCCCATCGGCGGCCGGCTGGTCGACACCTGCAGCAGCCACGGATGCCGCAGGTACAGCGCCCACTTGTCGCGCGCCACCCGCTCGAGCCGCGCCCGCCAGCCACCCGGCACCTCGGGGCGCGGCAGCTCGCCGAGCACCGTGTCGAGCATGACGTCGACCAGCTCGGCCTTGCTGGGCACGTAGGTGTACAGCGACATCGCGGTGACGCCGAGCCGCTCCGCGACCCGGCGCATCGACAACGCCGCCAGTCCCTCGCCGTCGGCGAGCGCGATCGCCACCTCCGCGATTTGGGGTACCGTCAGCCGCTGCTTCGGGCCGCGGCGGCTCGGCTCCCGCAGGCCCCACAGCAGCTCGACGGTGCGGGCCGGGTCACCGCTACCGCTGAACTCGGTCGTCACTTCGTACAGCGTATGGCAGGTCGAACACGGAACCGAGCCGGTGCTCGTCGGGTACCCGATGAATGTCGTGCGGGTCGATGAGGAACGCGGTCATGCCCGCGCGCCGCGGACCTTCGAAGTCGGCGGCGTAGGTGTCGCCGACGAAGGCTGCGGCACCAGCCGTGACGCCCAGCGCGGACAGCGCGGTGGCGTAGATGTTCGGGTGTGGCTTCCGCCACCCCACCTCCACCGACATGATCACCGCGTCGAAGCAGTCCCGGATGCCCATCGCCGCCAGGTGGCCGGGCACCAGCGGCGGATGGTAGGTGTTCGTGACGACGGCGAGACGGTGCCGGCCAGAGAGCCCACGGATCAGGTCGGCGATGCCGTCCGGGTAGCGCACGCCGGTGTTCCACTCCCGCACGTACTCCTCGACGAACGCCTCCACGTCGGCGCGCGCCGCGGTGGTGCCCAGCGCGGCGGTGAGAAACTCGGTGCCGACCTCCACCATCGAAAACTCGTGGTCGTCGACGTCGCTGCGCCGGTCGAAGTCCGCGCACACCGCCGACCAGCGGGTCAGGAACTCGGCGTACGTCAGGTCGGCGCCCAGCCGCCGCAGCAGCGCGTGCGAGGCGTGGTAGCCCTGCTCGGTGCGGCTCTCCGAGTAGTGCACGAGCGTGCCGAAGAAGTCGAACAGCAAATGTGTGGGCACGGCTTGCATGATGACAGGCGTGGAGATGCCCGACGAAATCACGATCGAGGTCGACGGCCGGGCCGCGACCGCCGACGACCTGGCGTACCCGGTGCTGGTCAACTATGGCCACTTCAGCGCGATGCAGGTGCGGGGGCGGCGGGTACGCGGCCTCGACCTGCACCTGCGGCGGCTGGCGGCGGCGACCACGGAGCTGTTCGACGCCGACCTGGACCCGGCCCACGTGCGTACTCTTCTGCGGCACGCGCTGGGCGCGCGCCAGGACGCGGCGGTGCGGGTCGCCGTGTTCCAGCGCGACCGCGCCCCGGCGCCGTCTGTGCTGGTGGCGGTGCGGGAGCCGGTCGACGCCCCGGTGTCGGCGCAGCGGCTGATGTCGGTGCCCTACCAGCGTCCGCTGCCGCACATCAAGCACGTCGGTGGTTTCGGGCAGCGGTACTGGACACGGCAGGCCCGCGGGCGGGGCTTCGACGACGCGCTGCTGACCGGGCCAGGCGGGGTGATCGCCGAGTCGTCGATCGCGAACGTGGGATTCTGGGACGGCACGGCGGTGGTGTGGCCGGACGCGCCGTGCCTTTCCGGCATCACGATGCAGCTGCTGGAGTCGCGGCTGCCGGTGACGCGGCGGGCCAGGGTGCTGCTCGCTGACGTGCCGTCGTACGCGGCGGCGTTCGTGGCGAACTCGACAGGGGTGGGTCCGCTGGCCGCCATCGACGACATGGAGCTGCCCGTGGACGCCGACCTGATGAAGATGCTCGGCGACGCTTACGACGCGGTGCCGTGGGACGAGATCTGATGGGCGTACTGGACGGCGTGACCGGACTGTCCCGGCACTTCACGCCCGAATCCTTGGCCGAGCACCTGCTGTCCCGGGCGACGCCGAACCCGGATGGGTGCCTGATCGTGCGCGGGTACGGCTCCCAGCGCGGGGTCCATCAGAAGATCGCCGGGCGGGCGTGGGCGCATATCGCGGCGTACGCGGTGTTCGTGGGACCGTTGGAGCCGGGCCTGCAGGTCGACCACACCTGCGGAGTCAAAGACTGCATCGAGCCCACCCACCTGCGCCTGGCCACGCACGCGGAGAACTGCCGGTCGCGGACCCAGCCGGACACGTGCCGCAACGGGCATCCGCGAGAGGTGAATCCCGCGACCGGGCGGTACCGGCGGGTGTGCCGGGCCTGCAACGCCGACGCCCAGCGGCGGTGGCGGGTCCGTGAGGCGGAGGAACGGCGGTTGTCGCAGACGCCCGAGGGCATCGCGGCAGCCGTCGAGCGATACCGAAGCGTCAGCGGACGAGACCCAGGCCGGTGAGCCCGGGTCCCGCCCGCGGTGCCGAGGGGGTCAGACCTGGCGGCGGTCAATAGCCGCGCGCGGCCAGCTCGAGCAGCGCCTTCTCGGCAAGCTCGTCGGCGGTGCCGTCCATGACCAGACCGGCGATGACCTCGCGGTCGTACTCGCCGTCCAGCCACACGTTGGGTGGAGAGCCGTTGCCGATGACCGAGTACTCCCACCCCCCGCCCGCCTTGGGCCTCTTCATGCCCGTGACGGTCCGGCCGTTGAACGTGCAGTCGTAGTAGACCGTGTTGGGATACATCTGCCCCGGCACGTGCTCGCGGCACTCCGGTTCCAGCTGCCGCCGGAGCTCCTCCAGCGCCCCGCGGTAGTCGGCGTACCGGGTGGTCGGGTTGAAGACGCCGGTCTTCGCCTCGGCCACCAGCAGCGCCGAGTAGAGCGTGATCAGAGCGCGGCCGACCGCGTCCTTCGCCGCGTCCGAATCGACGATCGCCAGGTACTCCTTGGCCTGATGCGCCGCCGGGTTGACGATCCCCAGGTACGTCGCGGCCGTGTGCGGGTACCGCAGGTAGTGCACGCTCGACGTCGCGGTTGCGGTCTTCGCCCGCAGGTCGGCGACTGCCTGGGCGTCCAGCCGCGCCAACAGGTCCACCTTGACGTCGGTGATCGCGTCGATCGTCTCGAGGACCAGGGACGCGACCTCATCCGGCGTGAGCCTGCCGTCGCCGCCCTTGTCCAGCAGGCTGCGGAGCAGGTCGATCGTGATCCTCCCGTAGTCCTGCTCCGCGCTCGCCGGGCGCGCGGTGGCCGGCAGCATCACGGCCAGCCCCAGGACGGCCGCCACGATCAGCCGCAGCGGTCCAGCTCTTCTTTTCACATCCACTCCCTTCGACGGTGCATGGCGTCAGGCTTGGAGAGCGCGCAGTTGGGGCAGCGCGGCCATGGCCACGCCCCGGCTGGTGTTCCTCGTGGCGTCCGCGCTGACCTGGGCGCGGTCCAGCGGCGGCGTGACCAGCCTGCCGAGGTAGTAGAGCTCGGAGCCGAACCCGGTGTGGCCGTTGTAGGCGACGCACGTGTACTGGATCTCGACGGTCACGAGGCGACCCCGGTCGTCGTATTCACGGAGGGTCGTCTCCTGACAGGTCGGTGCCAGTTTGACGACGATCGCTTCGTAGCCGCGGATGAGTTGGGCGAGTAGGTCGGTGGCGGGGAAGCCCATCTTTCGGAAGCCGACCATGGCGATCGCGAAGATCTCACCCATGAGCATGCCGATGCGGTCGGCTTGGGTTTTGTCGGTGACGGCGTCGAAGTAGGCGGTGGAGAGGCTGGCGCACTCCACGGCGTCCAACGCGAACACCGACAGCGTGAAGTCGTCCATCAGGTCGATCTGGTTGACCAGTGTGGTGGCGGCTTCGGCGCAGGCCCGCACGTCCGCGCTGGCGAGTCTGTCGATCTCGCTGATGATCTGGTCCCGGGAGGCGTTGATCGCCGCGATGATCTCCTGCTTGGCACGCTCGAGGTCGCCGCCTCCGCCGCTGTTGGAGAACAGGTACGACGCGACGGCGACGGCGATCTGCGTCCACGGGACCGCAGCCGATGCCGGCGCCGGCCGTACCGCGACCCCGGCCGCCACCACCAGCGACATGGTCGCCGCGACAAGACCCTTACGCAGTCTGGTTCTCATGGTTCACATCCACCCTCCCGAAGTCGGTGCCGATCCATCGGCAGGTGTGATGCTCGATCAGGGCTCGCGGATGGTCAACGAAACCCGCGACGCTCGTTGCCGCCCGGCGGCATTCCGCGTAATCACGCGGCGGGCGGCTGCGTAAACACGCAGCCTTGGACACGAATCGGCAACGTCCCGTGACTACGCGGTCGGTCCTTGGTTGCATGTTGACGCAGGCGACCGCGCGTGTACTGGGGAGGCGACGCGATGGCTGGTTATCACCGCGCCTGGTTGGCGGTGCTCGCGGCGATCGGGCTCGTCCTCGCGCTGGCCGCGCCAGCGCCGGCCGCCGCCACGCTGCCGCCGCCGGCGTGGTCACCGGCACCCTGCGCCACCGGGGCGATCACCGAGGTCCGCCACGATGTCGACGGGCTCGGCAAGCCGACGCTCTGGATATCCGGGTGGATCCAGCCGTGCGCCGCCAAGGAGTTCACCGACGGGTTCACCGTCATCCGCTACTACGGTGGCCGCGGCATCCGCAGCCGGGTCGTGCCGTACCAGTCCACGACCGCGCCGACCTCGTTCACCTTCCTGATCGACGGCCTCCGCTTCGTCCTGTACCCCAACATGACGGCGCTGTGTGTCGCGTACGACTACGAGGGCCGCGCGGCCTGCCTCGGCGTCGACGTCGGCGGCCCGGGCCAGCAGCCGGTCGCCGCACCCATCTCCACCGACGACCCGCGGGTCCTGGTCGGGGCGAGCCGGGAGGCGGTGTACCCGCCCAACCCGACGTGCGGGACCTGCCTGTGACGGCGCACGTGGTACCGGCGGCCTCGGTGACCGGGCGCGGGGTCTCGCCGGACGCCGACCTTCTCTACCGCCGGCTCGCCACGTTCGGGCGGGCCACCGCGGGTGAGCTCGCCCGCGAACTGGGGATGCCGCGCCGCCGGGTCGACCAGGCCCTCGACCGGCTGGCCGCCCTCGGGCTCGCCACGCCTCGGCGGTTCGCCGGCGAGCGGGGCGTCTTCTGGCTGCCCCGACCCAGCACTGAGGCGGCCCACTCCACGGGCGAGGTGCGCCGGAAGACCGCGGCGACCGCCACCGAGCCGGTACCGGAAGTGGTCGCGCACGCCAACGGCCTCGGCGAAGGGCTGCGGCATCTGCGGACGCGGGCGTCGAGCCGGGCCCGGTTGACCGAGCTGGTCGCTGTCGCCCGCCACGAGCACCTGGCCATGCATCCGGAGCCTCGGTTCGACGCCGAGGCGGCGCGGCCCGCCATCGCAATGGACCGCGCGCTGCTCGACCGCGGGGTCTCGATGCGGGTGCTCGGCGTCCAGCCCACCACACCGGACCCGATGTCACCGTACGGGCGCGCCCCGACCGAGCCGCGGCCGGCGTACCGGGAGATGCCGGCCGTGCCGATGAAGCTCTTCGTGATAGACCGCAAGGTCGCCCTCTTCCCCGTGGCGCCGACCGATGTCAGCCGCGGCTATCTGGAGGTCACCCAGCCGCCGGTGGTGGCCGCGCTCGTGGCGCTCTTCGAGCGGCACTGGGCGGCCGGCCGGGCGGCGCCGGTGCACCCCCGCGTCGAGCTCAGCGCGCGCGAGCACGCCCTCACGGCGCTGCTGGCGCGCGGGCACACCGACGCCTCGGCCGCCCGTGAGCTGCGGATCAGCATGCGCACCGTCACCACGGTCGTCCGTTCCCTGATGGATCGGCTCGGCGTGGAGAACCGGTTCCAGCTCGGCCTGACGCTCGGCGTACAACGCCTGGTCGAGCCGCCGGAACGACCTCCCCGCGAGAACGACATGGACTCGGACGACCCGCGCCGGTCGGCGTAGCCGTGCGTACGGCCTGCTGACCGCCAACGGCGTCCCCGCCGAGGTGACACCGCGGGCATCAACACCGGATTACACCAGGCTAATTACTTACGCTTGATAACCGTCATTATGGTGCACGCCGTCGTGGCGGTCATATGTCCGTTTTCGAATTACTAGATTACCGGTAATGGCAATCCAGTAATAACGGGGGACGGGTATGCCGCTTGCTCACAGGACGGATCGCCATACTGATCCACCATGGACCTGGACGAGTATCAGCGCGGCGCCCTCCGCACCGCCGCCCCACGCGACAAGAGGAACGAGCTGCTCCACCTGGTGCTCGGGCTGGTCGGCGAGTCCGGAGAGATCGCCGAGAAGTTCAAGAAGTGGGTCCGTGACCTCGACAGCGACGAGTCGCGGATCGACCGGCCCGCCATCGCCAAGGAACTCGGGGACGTGCTCTGGTACGTGGCGGTGCTCGCCGACTACCTCGATCTTTCGCTGGACGACATCGCGACCGCCAATCTGGCCAAGCTGGCCAGCCGCCAGGACCGTGGCGTGCTGAGCGGCAGCGGCGACAACCGCTGACCCGGCCGGAAAACCGGTTGAGCGTTCCTGCTGCCTTCTCGTAGGTTGCGTGCGGCCAGTCGCAGTGAAGACAGAGGACAAGACCGCGTGACCCCGCCTGCTCTCTAGACCTGACATCTTCTTCCGCGCACCTGTAGCCGACGCTCCCGTCGGTTCTGCCGGGCTGCCCTGGTGCGCCCGGTCTTACGGCGTTCGAGGTCGCGCGTAATCGGCCTCGTGTCAGGTCTTGAGAAAGATCATCATGTCTTCACAACCGCATACTGTGCTGTCCTGGGTCGTTCGCCGGACCAGGCTGCCTCTGCTGTCGTTACGGTGCCTGGACTGCCGGTCGGAGTCGGCGACCACCGGCGAAGGCAGGTTCCGCGTCAACGCCAACGGCAAGCTGCTGGACGTGTGGCTGCTGGTCCGCTGCGTAACCTGCAATCGGACGAGCAAGCTCACCGTGCACGAGCGAGCGTCGGTCAGATCCCTCGATCCGGGCGAGCTTCGCGGCTACCACACCAACGATCCGGAACTGGTGGCGTCCAGGCTGTTGGATCCGCTGCTGGCGCGCCGCCACCGCTTCACCCTGGACTGGACGGGGGCCTGGCGGCTGGAGACCCCGCCGGCATGGCTCGACAGGGCGTGGCCGGTCCAGGTGGAGGTCGCCTTCGACGATCCGGTACCGGTGCGCCCGGACCGGCTCATCGCGCGAGGGCTCGGCCTCAGCAGGAACGAGGCACTGCGCCGGATCAAGTGCGACATTCCGCTGAGCCGTCCGACGAGCACCGGATTCGCCTTTACCGTGATGGCGTCTGAAGATCCACGCGTGACGCCGGGCGCCTGTGTCCGGTCGTGACCGCACTCGCGCCGCCTCCGGCAGAGCTGCCGGA
>NZ_JAIBNX010000076.1:0-11801 GCF_026130045.1 Micromonospora sp. CPCC 205371 | reverse complement strand
GCCCGCCCGCGGCGTGGGGCGGGGGGGGGGCCGCGGCCGCATCACGCGACGGCGGTCCCTTCCAGCTCGACCATCAGGTCGGGGATCGCCAGCCGTGTCACCCCGAGCAGCGTGGTGGTCGGCGCCACCCTGGCCGCGCCCAACCTCGACGCCAGCACCCCGTAGTGCTGGAAGAGCAGGTCGACGTCGGTGGTGTAGACGTTGAGCCGGACGAGGTTCGCGAGGGACATGCCGGCCCCGCTGAGCACCGCCTCCAGGTTGTCGAGGCTCAGCGCCAACTGCGCCGCCATGTCACCGGCGTGCTGGGGCTTGCCTTCGTCGCTCGTCGCGGTCTGCCCGGAGCAGTACAGGGTCCGGGTGTTCCCGGAGACGATCTCGCCCTGGTTGAAGCCCATCTCCACTGACCAGGTCACCGGGTTGACTGCCGTTCGTTCCATTGCCGCATCAGTTCCATTCGATTCGGTAGCCGCCATCGTCGGCGTCGTGTCGATAAGCCTCGCAACGAATCACGACATCCTGTGTCGTGTATTCCGGTAGGGTTTTCCGGTGCGCGCCGACCGCCTGGTGTCGCTGGTGCTGCTGCTGCGCCAGCGCGGTCAGCTGTCCGCGGCCACGCTGGCGCGGGAGCTGGAGGTGTCCACCCGCACCGTGCTGCGCGACATCGAGGCGCTGTCCGCGGCCGGCGTCCCGGTCTACGCCGAACGCGGCCGGCACGGCGGTTTCGCGTTGTTGCCCGGTTTCCAGACCGAGCTCACCGGACTCAACCACGACGAAGCGCTCGCCCTGCTGGTCGCCGGATCGCGGCGCGGCGCGCAGGCGTTCGGTCTCGGTTCGGCGCTCGCTTCGGCCATGCTCAAGGTCGTCGACGCGCTGCCCGAAAGCTATCGGGACACCGCCGCCGGCGCGATCCAGCGACTGCTCATAGACCCGGAGACCGACCTGCTCTCGCGCCGGCTGGTCGCCGAGGAGGTGCCTGACACCGTTGTGGCCGAGGTCCGGCGCGCGGTGTTCGCCGGACACAGGCTGCGCATCCACTACGCGGCCGCGGGCCAGGCCGCGAAGTGGCGCACGGTGGACCCGATCGGCCTGGTCACGGTACGCGAGCAGGGCTACCTGCTGGCCACGCGGTCGGGCGCGGACCGCACCTACCGGCTGTCGCGGATCTTGGCCGCCGAGGAACTCGCCGAACCCGCACAGCGACCAGAGCAGGTCGACCTGGACCGGGCCTGGCAAGAACGCAGCACGCGGTTTCGGACCGGCGGCGACCAGGTCGCCGTGCTGGTACGGGTGAACCCGGCGCGGCGGGAGGACCTGGTGGGCACCGCGCTGGCCGTCCGCGCCGAAGAAACCGACGCGGATGGCTGGCTGCGGATGGAGGTCAGCTTCCAAGATCCGCGACACGCGGAATGGGCGCTGTGGCAGCTCGCCACGAACGCGGAAGCCTTGGCCCCGCAGTGGTTGCGCACCTCCCTGCGTGACCGGGCCGCCGCGATCGCCGCCCGCTACGGAGCTTGAGGGAGACTGGCGGGGTGCCGTCACTCGCTGAAGAGCTCCCCGATGTCCTTGCCGTGCCGCCGGTGCCGACGCCTCCGGATGTGACGGTGCGGCCGCCGGGTTCGAAGAGCATCACCAACCGGGCGCTGCTGTGCGCGGCGCTCGCCGACGGGCGCAGCACCCTGACGGGTGCGCTGTTCGCCGACGACACGTACGCCATGCTCGACGCCGTGGCGGCGCTCGGCGCGCAGGTCGAGGCCGACGCGTCCACGGGGCTGGTGGCGGTGACCGGCGTGGACCCTCGCCGGTCCACCGATGGCGCCGCGGTCGACGCCCGCCAGTCCGGCACCACCTCACGGTTCATCTTGCCGGCGGCGGCGCTGCGCCCCGGCCGGACGGTCGTCGACGGCAGCCCGCAGCTGCGGGCCCGCCCGTTCGGCCCGCTGGTCGAGGCGCTGCGCCAGCTGGGCGCGCACGTCGAGGACCCTTCGCATGCGGGGTACCTGCCGGTCGCGGTGAGCGGCCCGCTGCGTGGTGGCCCGGTTCGCCTGCCCGGCCACCTGTCGAGCCAGTTCCTGTCCGGGGCATTGATGGCGGGCCCGCTGATGCGCGACGGCCTGGCGGTGGAGCTGACCTCCCCGCTGGTGTCGGTGCCGTACGTGACGATGACCGCCGCGGTGATGCGCGCCTTCGGGGTGACCGTCGACGGGCTCCAGGTCGCGCCGGGCGAATACCGGGCCACCGAGTACGCCATCGAACCGGACGCCAGCGCCGCCTCCTACTTCCTGGCCGCCGCCGCCATCACCGGGGGCCGGATCACCGTCGACGGCCTGGGCACCAGCAGCATCCAGGGCGACGTCGCGTTCGCCGATCTGCTCGAACGCATGGGCGCGCGGGTCGAGCGCACCGCCACCTGCCTCACCGTCACCGGTACCGGCACGCTGCGGGGCATCGACGTCGACATGGCCGACGTCTCCGATACCGCACAGAGCCTGGCCGCGGTGGCCGTGTTCGCCGGCACCCCGACCCGGGTGCGCGGCGTCGGCTTCATCCGGCGCAAGGAGACCGACCGTCTGGCCGCCATCGTGACCGAGCTGCGCCGGGCCGGGATCGACGCCGTCGAACACGACGACGGGTTCACGATCAACCCGGGCACCCCGAAGCCCGCGCGCTTCGACACCTACGACGACCACCGGATGGCCATGAGCCTGTCCCTGCTCGGCTTGCGCGTTCCCGGCGTCGAGATCCGCGACCCGGGTTGCGTCGCGAAAACGTACCCCGGCTTCTTCACCGACCTGGGCCGGCTGCGCTGACGAGCTCATCCTCGCCCCGCGCCACCGCCCGCGTCATCCGTGCGATGTAGTCAGCCGGACGGACGTCGCCGCCGAGGCCGTCGGCGAGAATGGTCAGCGTGACGGCTGGGACGGTGCTGGGCCGGCTGCGCGCGGCGGCCGGGCCGCTGCTGCGCCCGCTCGACCCGCTGCCCCGTCCCAGCCTGTCGAACCTGCTGTTCGACATCGGGGTGGCGGTGCTGCTGGCCGCCCTCGGTCTCTGGTACGCGATCGAGGAGATGGACCTGCACGGGCCGGTGCACGTCATCGGCCAGGACGTGCCGTTCCCCCGACCGGAACCGCCGATGATGCCGCCGACCGACGACGGTGAGATCGCCGGCGCGGTCCTGGTCGTGCTGATCGCCTGCGGTGCGCTGGTGTTCCGCCGCCGGTACCCGCTGGCGGTGCTCTGGGTGGTTATCGGGGCGACCGTCGTGACACCGCACCCGCGGCTGACGTTCTTCACGTGCGTGGTGGCCGCCTACAGCGCCGCCGCCTACAGCCCGTACCGGGGGCAGACGATGGCGAGCCTGGCCGTGGCGGCCCTCGCCGTCAGCGTGTTCCAGGACGAGGCGCTGCCGACCGTGCCGAACAAGTACGCCACGTTCCTGATCCTGGTGCCGATCGTGGTGGCGAGCCTGGGCCGGCGCACCTGGCGGATGCGGGCCTTGGCGCTCGAACGGGAACAGACCGAGGCGGTACGCCGGGCCGCCGAGCAGGAACGTGCCCGCATCGCCCGCGAGCTGCACGACGTGGTGACCCACAACGTGAGCGTGATGGTCATCCAGGCCGGCGCCGCGCGCAAGGTGATGGACGGGGCACCCGATCAGGCCAAGGAGGCGCTGCTCGCGGTCGAGGCCGGCGGGCGGGCCGCGATGGCCGAGCTGCGCCACGTGATGGGGCTGCTGGCGCCGGCGACGGACGCGCCCGACCTGGCGCCGCAGCCCGGCCTGGAGGGGCTCGCCGCCCTCATCGACCGGGTCCGCGCCGCCGGGCTGCCGGTCGACGTCTCCGTTGAGGGCTGCTCGCGGCCGGTGCCGGCGGGGGTGTCGCTGACCGCGTACCGGGTGGTGCAGGAGGCGCTGACCAACACCGTCAAGCACGCGGCCGGCGCCACCGCGACGGTGACGCTCGGATACGAGCGGGAGCACCTGCGGGTCGAGGTGCTCGACAACGGCGGCCGCCCCCACGGTGTCACCGCTGCCGGCAACGGTCGCGGGCTGGTGGGTCTGCGGGAGGGGCTGGCCATCTAGGGTGCCACCCTGGACGCCGGCCCGCGCCCGACCGGCGGATGCCGGGTGCGTGCCGACATCCCCCTGGAACCGATCGAGGAGAGCGCGTGCGCGTAGTCGTCGCGGACGATCAAGTGCTGGTCAGGACCGGGTTCCGGATGATCCTCGCCGCCGACGGAATGGACGTGGTGGCCGAGGCGACCAACGGTGTCGAGGCCGTCGACGCGGTACGCCGCACCAAACCCGACGTGGTGTTGATGGACATCCGGATGCCCGAGCTGGACGGTCTCGCGGCCACCCGCCGCATCCTGACCGGTGCACCCGAGGAGCCACGCGTGATCATCCTGACCACGTTCGACCTCGACCACTACGTGTACGCGGCGCTGACCGCGGGCGCCAGCGGCTTCCTGCTCAAGGACGTCACCCCTGAGCACCTGGTCGCCGCCGTCCGCATGGTGCGCACCGGCGACGCCCTGCTCGCGCCCGCGATCACCCGGCGGCTGGTGGAACGGTTCGCCCGCCGCGACCCCGACGCCCAGAGCCTGCACCGCGACCTGGCCGCGCTCACCCCGCGCGAGGTGGAGGTGCTCACGCTGCTCGCCCAGGGCCTGAGCAACGCCGAGCTCGCCGGCACGCTGCACCTGTCGGAAGCGACCGTGAAGACCCACGTGGCCCGCATCCTGTCCAAACTCGGCTTGCGTGACCGTGTCCAGGCGGTCGTCGCCGCCTACCAGACCGGCCTGGTGACCCCGAGCGCCGAGCCCTAACCCGCGGCGGCCTGGTAGCGGGCGGCCAGGGTGCGGAGGTGGGCGCGGAGTTCGGGTGGGTCCAGGACGGTGAAGGGCACGCCCAGGCTGCCGAGGAACCCGGCCAGGTCGTGCCGCGCGCCGCGGCGGGCCGGGAGCGGGCCCGCGTGGGCGCCGGGGGGCCCCAGCAGGCCGCCGCCCGGCGGCAGCCGGTCGGCCATCGTGGCGTGCGGGGCCGCCAGCCGCACGGTGGCCGGGTACCGCCACGCTTGGGAGCCGGCGCCGCGTACCACGTGCCGGACGGCGCCGCCCTCGGGTGGCTCGCGCGGCGGGAAGCGCGGGCCGGTGGGCGGCCTGGGCCGGATCCGGTCGGCGCGAAACGTGCGCCAGTCGCCGCGGTCGGTGTCCCACGCGACCAGGTACCAGCGGCGTCCCGTGTAGACGACGCGGTGCGGCTCGACGCGGCGGATGGTGCTCTGCCCGTCGTGGTCGACGTAGTCGAAGCGCAGGATCTCGTGGTCGCGGGCGGCGCCGGCGATGGTGGTGAGGGCGTCGGCGTCGACGGTGGGCCCGCCTGCGGTCACCGAGATGGTGGCGGCCCGCAGCCCGTCGACGCGGCGGCGCAGCCGGGCCGGCAGCATCTGTTCGAGTTTGGCCAGGGCCCGCAGCGACGTCTCCTCGATGCCGGTGACCGTGCCGGCCGCGGCCGCGCTCAGCCCCACCGCCACGGCCACCGCCTCGTCGTCGTCGAGCAGCAGCGGCGGCAGCGCGGCGCCGGCCACGAGACGGTACCCGCCAGCGGTGCCGGTGGTGGACCGCACCTGGTACCCGAGGATGCGCAGCCGTTCGACGTCGTTGCGGACGGTCCTGGTCGTGACGCCGAGCCGTTCGGCCAGGTCGGCGCCGGACCAGTCGCGGCGGCCGAGCAGCAGCGACAGCAGCCGGAAAAGCCGCACGGAGGTTTGCATTGAGGAACGATACGTTCCGCAAGGGCTCGTAGGGTAGGAGGCATGTTGAAGGGATTCGCGACGATCAACTACTTCGCAGCCGACCTGACCGCCGCCCGCGACTGGTACACCGAGGTGCTCGGCGTGCCGCCCTACTTCGAGGCCGCCTTCCCGGGCCAGCCGGTGGGGTACTACGAGTTCCGGATCGGCGACTACCAGCACGAGCTGGGCCTGGTCGACGCCCGCTACGCGCCGCCGGGCGCGGCCGGCACCGGCGGGTCGATCATGTACTGGCACGTCGACGACCTGCCGGCGGCCCTGCAACGGCTGCTGGCGCTGGGCGCCACCGAGCACGACCCGATCCGGCCGCGCGGCGACAGCGGCTTCGTGACCGCGTCGGTGGTGGACCCGTTCGGCAATATCCTCGGCATCATGACGAACCCGCACTACCTCGAGATCCTCGAGTCGACCGGGCGCGGATGATGGACGTACTGGCCTGCGCCGACGCGGCGGAGTGGGAGGCGTGGCTGGCCGCTCACCACGACTCCCACCGGGAGGTGTGGTTGCGGATCGCCAAGAAGGGCGCCGCGGTGCCGTCGGTGACCATCAAAGAGGCCCTCGACGTGGCGCTGTGCTACGGCTGGATCGACGGCCAGCGCAAGGGCGGCGACACCGAGCACTACGTGCAGCGGTACTCGCCGCGCGGCCCGCGCAGCTCCTGGTCGCGGATCAACGTCGACCGGGCCGAGGAGCTGATCGCGGCCGGACGGATGCGCCCGCCGGGGCTGGCCGAGATCGAGCGGGCCAGGGCCGATGGCCGCTGGGACACCGCGTACGCCTCGCAGGCCACCGCCGAGACCCCACCGGACCTGGTCGAGGCGCTCGCCGCTGACGAGCCGGCCCGGGTGGTGTTCGAGTCGTTGGGGCGCACCGACCGGTACCAGGTGATCCTGCCCTTGTTGAAGGCCCGCACGCCGCAGCGCCGCGCCGCGCTCGTGGCCCGCGCGGTCGCGGACCTCGCGTCCCGCGCCGTCACTCCCAGGTGAAGTCGAACGTGCTCGCCTCGACCCGCGCCAGGAACGACGCCACGTCGTCGGCCTGCCGCACCGACCCCGCCCAGCCGCCGCTGGTGATCTCGACCAGCATCACCGGCGCGGGGTCGGCGCGCAGGTCGAGCGCGATGTGTTCGCGGCCGCCGTCGCCGCCGATGATCGCGATGCCCGGGTGGGCGGCGCGGGACGGCTCGCCCCAGGCGTCGAGCAGCTCGGCGGCCTCGGCGGGCGGATACAGCCACAGGTAGCAGCCGGAGTCGAGCCAGCCGCGGCGCAGCCAGGACGGCCCCGCCAGGTAGTCGTGCCAGGCCGCGGGCAGTGCCGGGTCCAGCTCCTCGTTGGGTACCGGCGCGCGGTAGTCGGACATCTCGACGATGGCGCCAGCCAGGTGGGCGTTCAGCGCCGGCACGTCAGCGGCGGGTATCCGATACTCACCCTGGCTCATCGGGTACCGGTCGAGCACCCGCCGCGGCACGCCGAGCGTGGTGACGACGCCGGCGCCCTCGGCCGGCACGTGCCGCCGCCGGGCGTGCGCGGTCGCGGCCGTCCGGGACAGGCTGGCGCGCAGGTCGGCCGCCGGCCAGGCCCGCCAGCCCGCCGCGGCGACCCGCTCCAACTCGGCCGGCCCGACCGCCCGCCACAACGTCACGAGATCCACCGCCGGCACACTAGCCGGCCGTGGCGCAGCGCCGCTGCTTAGCTCTGCTTCCACCGCTGCTTTGCTCTGCTTCCACCACGGCAACACCCGGTCGTCCCGCCTCCGGGGTGTTGCCGGGCTGGCTGTCGTGCCGCTACTGCAACGCGCGGGTCTGGCTGGCCACCTCGCGGACCTTGCCGTCGCCGAGCTGGTACGACATGCCGACCACCGCGCACGTGCCGGCCGCGATGGCGCGGGCCAGGTGCTGGGAGTGCGCGGGCAGGTGGTCGACGGTGCGCCGGATGTGAATGTCGACGATCTGGTCGATATCGTCGATGTTGCGGCTGGTGGCGACCGACACGCTGGGCACGATCGCGTCGACGACGGCGCGCAGGTGCCCGGTCGGCTGGGTGCCGCCGGCCATGGCGTCGCGGGCCGCGGTGACGGCGCCGCACGAGTTGTGCCCGAGTACGACCACGAGCGGCGTGCGCAGCACCGTGACGGCGTACTCGATGCTGCCGAGCACCTCCGGCCCCATGGTGTGCCCGGCCGTGCGCACGACGAACAGATCGCCGAGCCCACGGTCGAAGATGATCTCCGCGGCGAGCCGGGAGTCGGAACAGCCGAAGATCACCGCGAACGGTGTCTGCGCCCCGGCCAGCGCCGCCCGGTGCTCGGCGTCCTGGTTGGGATGGATGCGGGTACCGGTGACGAAGCGTTGGTTGCCGGCGCGCAGCTCGGCGAGCGCGCGGTCGGGGGTGACGGGCGGGCCATCAGGCCAGTGCCCGGCGTGCGGATCGATCATGGCCGCTCCTGGAAAGTGGTCACGTAACTCGCAGCTTCGAGCCTGGCCTCCCGGCGCGCAGTAGCGCACGCCACAGCCACCAGAATTCTCCCAGCTTCTGGACCGTGAATCGGTAGATTCCGGTCATCCGCCCACCACCGACTCGGTCACCCCGGCCCGCGCGCCCCCTCCCGCCGCGGCAGCGGGGGGCACCCGCCGGCCTTCCGCGATCAAGGACATCCGCATCGATCAAGGGCGAACGCACGCGGAAAGGAGATCCAACCACGTGCATTCGCCCTTGATCGGCGGGGAGAGGGCCGGGGCGGGCGCGGCGCCGGCCGGAGGGCCGCGCGCGGCGCCGGAACGGGGCGGGGTTAGGCGTGGGGGCCGGCTGTTACCTCGCCGATGGTGAGGGTGGCGGTGGCTTCGAGGATGTCGCCGACTCGGGCGACCTCGGCTTCCAGTTCGCGGGTGCGTGCGGCGCCGAGCCGCTCGAACGGTTCCACCGTCACCGCGATCCGTTTGCCGCTGCGCCGCTGGTGCCACACTCCGGCGACGACGCCGTCGACCAGGAGCAGCGGATAGTTGCCGGCCTGCCCGCCGGCCAAGGCCCGCTGGAAGGCCCGGCCGGGGAACACCCGCTCGCGGGGGAAGCAGCCCACACCGTACGCGTCGAAGTATGGGAGCAGCCGCACACCGGACGGTGGCTCGTCGGGCATGTCGGTGTCGCCGGCCTCGACGAATGCCGGATCGCCGTCGACGACGACCTGCTCCAGGAAACCGAGGGACGCGAACAGCTGGGAAGCCCACCCCGGCGGTACCGCCAGCCAGCGAGCGAAGTGGGCCGGGGTGGCCGGCCCGTACGCGTACAGGTAGCGGCGGACCACCTCGGCGAGCGCCGCGTCGGGGTCCATGGGTGTGAGGCCGGGCAGCCAGCGCTCGGGGTGGGTGTAGGTGACGTTGCGGCCGCGGTTGGCGCCGAAGCACATGACGCCGCGGCGGCTGGCCAGGGGCATCGCCTCGACCCAGCGCGGCCACTTGCCCTGGAAGGCGTCCATGACCGGGTCGCCGGCCCACCGCCCGGTCCGGGCGACCACCTGGTCGGTGAGCTCCGCGGTGGTCCACTCGTCGTCGGCGAGCACGTCGGCGAGGGCGGCGACGACGAGTTCGGCCTGCTCGTCGGTGAGCAGTTCGAGGCGCCGGGTGGGTAGCGCCGACAGCGCCCCGGTCCACATCGGAAGTTCGGTGGCGGCCAGCAGGTGCACGGTGTACCGGGGTCCGCGGGTCTTGACCAGGGTGCGCTCGGTCCACAGCGCGTCCCGTACACCGGCCCTGGTCATGCCGGCGACCCGCAGCCCGGCGGAGACCTCGGCCGCCGACATGATCTGGGCGTGGATGCCGCCGACGGCCCGCGCGGCCTCGGCGGCGTCCGCCGCGGAGGCGGTCAGGTGGTGCCGTGCCAGGCGCCGCGCGCAGACCTGCGCCCACGTGAGCACCTCAGCGCACCTTCGCGAAGAACGCGGCCATGTCGGCGGCCATCACGGCCGGCGCTTCCATCTCACCCCAGTAGGTGGCCAGCTCGCGCAGGTGCTCGACGGGCACGCCGCGGGACCAGCCGTCGCCGGGCAGCTGCCGCGTCCGGCGGGCGCGGGCGAGGCGTTCGCGCAGGTCGTCAAAGTCGGCCCGCGGGATGTCGATGCGAAATGGCGTCATGCCTCTAACGCTAGAGGCCATGTAGGTCAGATACTGGCACACATGACGTCCGCTCGCCTTCTGAAACTGCTCTCGCTGCTACAGACCCCGCGCGAGTGGCCGGGCAGCGAGCTGGCCGAACGCCTCGAGGTCAGCCTGCGCACGGTGCGGCGGGACGTGGAGCGGCTGCGCGACCTCGGGTATCCGGTGCGGGCCACGATGGGCGCGGTCGGCGGGTACCGGCTGGTGGCGGGCGCGGCGATGCCGCCGCTGCTGTTGGAAGACGAGGAGGCGGTGGCGATCGCGGTGGGGCTGCGCGCCGGCGCCGCCCAGGCCGTCGCCGGCATCGAGGAGGCCTCGGTACGCGCCCTGGCGAAGCTGGAGCAGGTGCTGCCGTCGCGGCTGCGGCAGCGGGTCGGCGCGCTCGGGGCCGCGACCGAGCCGATGCTGGCGTGGGAGCGGCCCACCGTCGACCCGGACACGTTGACCACCGTGGCGGGGGCGATCACCGCGCACGAGCGGCTGCGTTTCGGGTACCGGTCGCACGACGGCACCGCCAGCGGCCGGCTGGTCGAGCCGCACCGCCTGGTGTCGGCGGGCCGCCGCTGGTATCTGGTCGCCTACGACAGCGAGCGCGGCGACTGGCGAACGTTCCGGATGGACCGGGTGTCCGACCCGCCCCGTCCGGGTGTGCGGGTCCCGCCCCGGCGCCCGCCGGCCGTCGACGCGGCCACGTTCGTCACCCAGCAGCTGCCCGCGCTCGCCCGCGTGTACACGGCGGTGGTGACCCTGCACGCGCCGGCCGCCCAGGTCGCCGGCCGGGTCGGTGACCGTCCCGGCGACGTCGAGCCGATCGACGACCACTCCTGCCTGGTACGCAGCCACACCGACACCCTGGAGTGGCTGGCGCTGCGGCTGGCGACGCTGGGCTGCGACTTCGAGGTGCACGAGCCGCCCGAGCTGGCCGACTACCTGCGCCGGCTCGGCGAGCGGGTGACCCGCGCGTCCGCGCGCCTCCACCGGCCGGGGGCCGGGCCGGCCTAGTATTCGGCGTCGATGGACACGATGGCTGCCACCGAGACCCGACCGTGCGCGAACTGCGGCCGGCCGGTGCCGCAGCGGGCCGCCGCCGGGCGCCCGTTCCGCTACTGCCGCGACAACGACGGCGCCTGCCAGAAGGCGTCCCGCAACGTGCGGATGCGCCAGCGCAACGCCCCGGGCCTGGCCGGCCAGGTGGCCCGCGCCTGGGAGGTCGTCGACCGGCTCGACCAGGTCGTCGAGACGCTCGGTGAGGCGCTGCACGCCGAGCTGTCCCCGGATGGCGTGGAGCGGCAGGTCGCCGAGGTCCGCGCCGAGGCCGCTGCCCAGGTCGCCGACGTGCGCGCCGAGGCCGCCACCCAGATGGCCGCCGCCCAGGACGAGCGTGACGAGGCCCGCCGGGAGGCGCAGGCCGCCGAAGTGGCGCTCGCCCAGGCGCGGCAGGCCGCTGACGCGGCGGTACGCGAGAAACTGGCCGCTCAGGGCGAGGCCACACGGTCGGCGCAGGCCGCCGCGCGATCAGCGGAGCTGGCCGCGGCGGCGGAGGCGGCCCGCGACGAGGCCCACCGGGCGGCTACCGCCGCCGACGCGCTGCGGCACCAGGCCGACCGCGACCGTGACGAGGCCCGCCGGGAGGCGCAGGCGTTGCGTCAGGAACGCGACAGTGCCCGCCACGATCTCGCCGATGCCCAGCGGGCGCTGGCCGAGGCCTGCCGCGACCGGGACGCCGCCCGCGCCGACGCCGAACGCGCCGCCCGGTCCGCGTCCGAGGCGCAGGCTCAGGCGGAACGCTGGCGCGCCGAGGCCGGTGCCGCCGCTGACCAGGCCCGCACCGCGCAGGCCGCGGC
>NZ_JAIBNX010000075.1:4858-36726 GCF_026130045.1 Micromonospora sp. CPCC 205371 | reverse complement strand
CCGCGGCAGCCGGCGTCGCGCGGCCCGGTGTCGCACCCGGCGCCCCCGCCGCCGCGACCACCACCCAGCCCGTTGGCCGCACGGCCGCGGGAGGCGCCTCCGTGCGCACCGCTGGCGCGGTCGGCGCGGCTCGCGTGGGTGAGGCGGTTCGGGCGGCCCGCAGCACCGTCGCATCTGCGGCCTCACGCGGCCCCAGGCGTGCCCGGCTGAACGTCAAGCGCATCGACCCGTGGTCCGTGATGAAGTTCTCATTCGCGGTGTCGCTGGTGCTCTTCATCGTCGTCATCGTGGCGACCTCGGTGCTCTACCTCGCGCTCGACGCGATGGGAGTCTTCGAGAGCGTCAACAGCAGCCTGACCGACCTCGTGGCCGCCGGCGGCGAAAACTCCAGCACGTTCCGGATCACGGCGAAGGGCGTCATCGGCACGTCTGCCCTGATCGGTGCCGTCAACGTGGTTCTCTTCACCGCGCTGGCGACGCTGGGCGCGTTCATCTACAACGTCTGCGCCGACCTGGTGGGCGGCATCGAGCTGACGCTCGCCGAGCGCGACTGAGCCTCAGCGGGGGTGCTCGCCACGCCGGGCGCCCCCGACTTGGGACTTGAATCCTCGGTACGGTAACGTTGCTCGTCGCACGCGGGGCTATAGCTCAGTCGGTTAGAGCGCAGAGCTGATAACTCTGAGGTCGATGGTTCGATTCCATCTAGCCCCACATGTGGAAGAAGGTTCTCATCCTCGCCGGTGTGATCGGCGTTGTCGCGCTGGTCGCCAAGAAGGTCAAGGAATCCAACGACGAGCGCGCGTTGTGGCACGAGGCCACAACCGCGCCCGACCTTCGGTAGCCCTCCACCGGCGGGGTTGACCCCGTCGGCGGGGCCATAGCTCAACTGGCAGAGCACTGCCTTTGCAAGGCAGGGGTTAGGGGTTCAAGTCCCCTTGGCTCCACCATCCACAGGCCCGCACGCGTTCAGGCGCGGAAGGCCTTGTCGGCAAACGACACCAGCGCCGTGTTGACCATCTCGGGAGAGTCGGTCATCGGGTAGTGGCCCGACTCGGGCACCATCAGCACCTCGGCGCCGCCACCCAACCGGTCGGCTGCGAAGCGCGCCTCGGCGGCGGTGTCGGGGAAGTCGGGGTCTCGTTCGCCCATCACCACCAGCGCCGGCGTTTGCACGTCGCCGAGCCGCTTTTCGGCGGGGGTGTGGTCGGTGCGGGTGGTGCGGACGAACGAGCGCCAATGGGAGCCGCGTGCCAGGCTCTCCCGGATGCGCTGCTGGTGCTCGGCCAGGTCGGCCGGCTTACGCCCGGGGTAGAAGTTCTTGTAGTACGACGTCCACACGCTCGGGCCCCACGGCTTAAGCAGCAGCAGGCGCAGCATCAGCGCCATCACCGGGCTGGTCTGCGGGTTGCGCACGAAGGGTCCCACCAGCGCCAGCCCCGCGATCTTCGCAGGCTGCTCCGCGGCCGCGAGCACGCCCGCCGCCGCGCCCATCGAGCTGCCGATCACGAGGGCGGGCTCGCCGCCGAGGTGGTCGATCAGCGCGAGGATGTCGCTGCTCAGGGCCTCGTCGTCGTACGCACTGAAGGTGTCGTCGCTGTCGCCGTGGCCGCGCAGGTCGAGGGTGGCCACGCGATACCCAGCCGCGAGCAGTGCGGGCACGGTGAAGCGGAAGCTAGAGGACAGGTCGCCCATGCCGTGCACGCAGATGATCAGCGGGCCGTCGCTGCCGTGCAACTCGTAGGCGATACGACCCTGGGGGCGGCGCAAGTAACTAGTGGACATAGCTAGAAGGCTAATGCCATTAGCCAGCCGAGGTCAAGTCACAATCGCCGGGGCTGACCCGTCCACGGGGCATGAGGGTTCTGGTGACAGGAGCTACGGGCACCCTGGGCCGCGCGGTCGTGCCGCGGCTGCGCGCGGATGGGTGCGGGGTGCGGGGCACGGCCCGGCGGGTCGGGCCGGGCGGCGGGGTCGAGGGGGTCGTCGCGGACCTCGGCAGCGGCGCCGGCCTCGACCAAGCGGTCGCCGGTGCCGACGCCGTCGTACACCTGGCGTCCGCGACAACGCAGTACCGGCGTGCGGGAGAGGTCGACGTCGCGGGAACGCGCCGGCTGGTCGAGGCGTCGGCGAGCGCCGGGGTACGCCACCTCGTGTACGTCTCGATCGTCGGCATCGACAAGATCCCGCTCGGGTACTACCGGCACAAGCTGGCGGCGGAACGAGTGGTGCGGCAGGCGGAGGTGCCGTGGTCGATCCTGCGAGCCACCCAGTTTCCGCAACTGCTCGACGAGCGCCTGCTGCCCGCTGCCAGCGTCCTCGGCGTGGTGCTCGGCGACGACGGGGTCACGATCCAGCCCGTAGACCCGCGAGACGTCGCGGACCGGCTGGCCGCCCTGCTCGATGCCGGTCCTACGCGCGCGGTCGAAGACCTCGGTGGCCCCGAGGTGCTGCGGTACGCCGACGTGGTGCGGCCGTGGCTGCGGGCCCGGGGCAGGAAGCAGCGCATCCTGCGGCTGCGATTTCCCGGCCGGATCGCGCGGGCGATGCGTGCCGGCGCGCTCACAACCAATGCCCAGCCGACCGGCACACGCACGTGGGAGGAGTACCTCGCGGAGCGTTACGGGACGGAGCAGGTAGATCGGTTGTCGTAGACTCGTCCGCCGAATGCCTGGGGAGGCCCGACCGTCGACGGGGGTACGTTGAGTCCCAACCTAAGTGTTGATCTTGGGACCTTCCGGATGGGTGTCGACTTCGGCACCTCCAACACGGTGGCGATGCTGGGCTGGCCCGACGGTCGAGCCCGGCCGGTGCTCTTCGACGGCGCACCGATCCTGCCCTCGGCGGTGTTCGCCGACCAGTCCGGCGAGCTGATCGTCGGGCGCGACGCCGTCGTTGCCGCACTGTCCTATCCGGAGCGCTTCGAGCCGTACCCGAAACGCCGCATCGACGACGGCACGCTGCTCCTCGGCGACGTGGCGATGCCGGTCAGCGAGGCGATAGCCGCGGTGCTACGCCGGGTCGTCGTCGAGACCCAGCGGGTCGCCGGCCAGTGGCCCTCCCAGGTGGCGCTCACGTACCCGGCCGCGTGGGGCGCGCGGCGCAGGTCCAGCCTCCTGGAGGGTGCCGCGCGTGCCGGCATCACGAACCCTCAGCTGATCCCGGAGCCGCTGGCCGCCGCGCACCACTTCGCGAACCTGCTCGGCGACCGCCTGCCGGTCGAAGGACACCTGCTCGTGTACGACTTCGGCGCCGGCACCTTCGACGCCTCTGTGCTGCGCCGCACCGGCGACGGCTTCTCCGTGCTCGCCTCCGAAGGCCTCGCCGACACGGGCGGGCTCGACATCGACGCGGCGGTCGTGGCGCACCTCGGCGCCGTGTACGGCGGGCGGTACCCGGACGCCTGGCAGCGACTCCTGCAGCCGGCCTCCCCGGCCGACCGGCGGCACAGCCGGCAGCTCTGGGACGGGGTACGGGCAGCCAAGGAACTGCTGTCCCGGACCTCGTCGGCGGTGGTGCACCTGCCGCTGCTCGAACAGGACGCGCCGATCACCCGGGAACAGCTCGACGAGCTTGCCCGTCCGATCGTCGACCGCACGGTCACCGCTGCCCGCGGCGCGCTGCTCGATGCCGGGGCGGACCTGGGGCAGCTGGCCGGCGTGGTGCTGGTCGGTGGCGCCAGTCGCATGCCGATCGTCGCCACCCAACTGCACCGGGTCCTCGGCATCGCTGCGACCGTGCTGGATCAGCCCGAACTCGTCGTCGCCGAGGGAAGCCTGATGGTGGCCGCGCCAGTACGGGCCGCCGCTGCTCCTCCACCACCTCGAAGCGCGGCTGTCCCGGTACCCGAAAAGGATGCCGGCACACAGACAGAGGTCGCGCCGCCGCCCGCCGGCCGGAGGCG
The DNA here is from genome assembly GCF_026130045.1 of Micromonospora sp. CPCC 205371. Classification (GTDB taxonomy): domain Bacteria; phylum Actinomycetota; class Actinomycetes; order Mycobacteriales; family Micromonosporaceae; genus Phytohabitans. The sequence goes on along the minus strand of NZ_JAIBNX010000075.1, from coordinate 32,825 downwards.
GGCGGTGCTGGCGGCGGTGGCGGGCTTGGTCACTCTGATCGTGCTCGTCGGGGCCGGCCTGTTCGCGACCAACCTCGTACCGCTGCCCTTCCTCGACCGTGACGATGGCTCGCTGGACGCGCGCGACGGCGGGGGGAGCTTCCGCACGCCGTCGCCAGGGGCCAGCGGAGCCCTCGTGGGGGCGCTACCGAGCGGGGCGACACCCAGCGGCGGCGTGCCGTCCGGCGGAGCCAGCGCGAGCGGCGGCGCCTCGCCCCGGCCGGGAAGTTCGGGCACGACCCGACCCAGGACGACGCCGGCCAAGCCGAGCGGAAGCGGGATCAAGGGCACCCCGCTGGCCCGGTATCGCAACAGCGACCCGCCGGTGGAGTGCGAAGGGATCGGGATACCGCTGACCAACAGCGCCAAGACGGGAAACCTGCCGCAGGTGCCGCTGAGCGCCTGCACGGGCGGCCCGACGGTCAAGTCCAGCGGCGGCTGGAACGTGACGTGGTTCGTCGACTACGAGAACTACTACTACAAGAGCCGGTTCGTGGTCGAGCTGTACGAGTGCGGCGGCGGCCTGGTCAAGAAGGTCGACACCGGCGTGGTGGAGAAGACCGGCGAGATCGACCACGACGTCGACATGGACACGAGCGGCATCTCGGGCGAGCACTACACGAAGACCAGGCTCGTATCGCTGCACCTGCGCCTCGACGGGGTCGTGTGGACCAACACGAGCAACCCGGTCGTGACGACGGCCTGCACCGACATCTGAGCCACAGGGGCGACGGTGAGAGACTCGCAGGCGTGATAGGGACGCTGAAGACCGAGCCCGCCCGCACCCGACCCGACCTGCTGGCCGCGCCCACCACGGCGGCGCTCTCCTCCTGGGGCGACGACGGCGTGCTGGTCGCGCCGATCGATCCGGAGCTCGCCGACACCGCCGCGTTCTGCGAGGCGTACGAGGTCCCGCTGGACGTGTCGGCCAACTGTGTCGTGGTGTCGGGCAAGCGCGAAGGTGCGGTGCGGTACGCGGCCTGCGTGATCCTCGCGACCACCCGCGCCGACGTGAACGGTGTGGTGCGGCGGATGCTCGACGTGCGGAAGGCGAGCTTCGCCCCGATGGCGGAGGCGGTCGAGCTGACCGGCATGGAGTACGGCGGCATCACGCCGGTCGGGCTGCCGGAGGGCTGGCCGATCCTGGTGGACGCGCGCGTGGTGGCCACGCCGTACGTGATCATCGGGTCCGGGGTGCGGCACAGCAAGATCGCCCTGCCCGGCGCCGCCCTCGCCACGCTGCCCGGTGCCCAGGTGGTCGAGGATCTGGCGAAGGGCGTCGATACCGTTTCACGTGAATCAAACGGGTAGGCGAACCTCTTCGCGCGCGCCGGTTCGGCGGTTGCGGGTCTCGACGTAACCCTCCGAGAAGCGGCGGCCTAGGACGATTGCCTGAGGGATGCCGATGAGCTCGGCGTCGGTGAACTTGACCCCGGGCGACGCACCGGGTCGGTCGTCAACCAGCACCCGCTTGCCCTGTGCGGCCAGGCGGGTGGCCAGGTCGACCGCGGCCTCCACCAGGTCACGGCTCGTGGGGATCACGTGGACGTCGCAGGGCGCCACCTCCGGCGGCCAGGCGAGCCCCTGGGTGTCGTGGTGCTGCTCCGCGATGGCCGCCACCGCCCGCGAGACACCGATCCCGTAGCAGCCCATGGTGGGGCGGACCGGCCTGCCGTCGGAGCCGAGCGCGTCGACACCGAACACCTCGGTGTACCGCCGACCGAGCTGGAAGATGTGCCCGATCTCCACGCCCCGGCGCATCGTCAGCGCGCCGACACCGCAGGCTGGGCAGGGGTCACCGGCGCGTACCTCCGCGGCCTCGATCGTGCCGTCGGGGGTGAAGTCGCGGCCGCACACCACACTGACCGCGTGCTTGCCGGGCTCATTGGCGCCGGTAAGCCAGGCGGTGCCGGGCACCACGCGCGGGTCCACCAGGTAGCGCAGGTCGAGCTTCTGCGGGCCGAGGTATCCGCGGACCAGGTCGGGCCGGCTCTCCCAGTCGTCGAACAGCGCCACCGCCGCAGGGTGCAGCACCGCCTCGACCCGCTTGAGGTCGACTTCGCGATCACCAGGCACCCCGATCGCCAGCAACTCCGGCTCGGCGCCGGGCCGGGTGACGGTCAGTACGACGTTCTTCAGCGTGTCGGCAGCGGTCCAGTCGCCGCGGTCGCCCAGCCGGCGCGCGTTCGCCAGGGACACGAGCGACTCGATGGTCGGCGTGTCCGGGGTGTCGTGGATGGTGATCGGCGGGTGGGCGTCGGGGTCGCTGGGTGGTGGCGCCACGGTCGTGACCGCCTCGGTGTTCGCGGCGTAAGCACAGGCCGTGCAGCCGACGAAGGTGTCTTCACCGACCGGTGTTTCGGCCAGGAACTCCTCCGACGCCGAGCCGCCCATCGCGCCCGACACGGCCGCGACGATCGTGTACCGCAGGCCCAGCCGGTCGAACATCCGCTGGTACGCGCCGCGGTGCTTGGCGTACGCCTCCCGCAGCCCGTCGTCGTCGAGGTCGAACGAGTACGCGTCCTTCATCAGGAACTCGCGCCCGCGCAGCAGCCCCGCCCGCGGCCGAGCCTCGTCGCGAAACTTCGTCTGCACCTGGAACAGGATCACCGGATAGTCCCGGTACGAGGAGAAGAGATCGCGTACCAGCAGCGTCGCCATCTCCTCATGGGTCGGCGCCAGCAGGTGGTCGGCGCCCCGACGGTCCTGGAGGGTGAAGATGTCCGAGCCGTACTCCGACCACCGGCCGCTCGTCTCGTAGGGCTCGCGCGGCAGCAGCGCCGGGAAGGAGACCTCCTGACCGCCGATCGCGGCCATCTCTTCCCGGATCACCGTGGCGACCCGGTCCAGCACGAGCTTGCCCAGCGGCAGCCAGGTGAAGCCGCCCGGTGCCGCGCGCCGGATATACCCGGCCCGCAGCAGGAGGCGGTGGCTCGGCACCTCTGCCTCGGCGGGCTCCTCGCGCAGGGTACGCAACAGGAGGTTGGACATCCGCAGCAGCATTGGCGCAGCGTAAGCAGCGTCGCACTCTGAAGGGCACCGATTTTCGGCGTGCCGATGCGAGGATTGCCTGCGTGCGGTGGCGGAATTTCGTAGCGGTTGGGGACAGTTTCACCGAGGGCATGGACGACCCTTACCCGGACGGCACGTTCCGGGGCTGGGCCGATCTGGTGGCGGCCACGTTGGCGGGGCTGGCGGGCGGTGACTTCCGGTACGCGAACCTCGCGGTCCGGGGACGGCTGTTTCCGCAGGTGGTGGCCGACCAGGTTCCGGCGGCGGTCGCGATGCGGCCCGATCTGGTGAGTTTCGCGGCGGGCGGCAACGACGTGCTGCGGCGCAACTTCGACCCGCTCGCGCTGATCGAGCGGTTCGACAAGGTCGTGGCCGAGGTGCGAGGCATGGGCGCCGACCTGGTCCTGTTCCGGTTCGCTGGCCTCCGGCTGCCGGCGCAGCGGTTCGTCGCGATGCGGGTCGCGGCGCTCAACGAAGCGGTCGCCGAGACCGCCGAGCGGCACGGCGCCAAGCTGGTCGACCTGCCCAGCGACGAGACGTTCCGCAACCCGCACATGTGGAGCATCGACCGGCTGCACCTGTCAGCGGCCGGGCACCGGCGGGTGGCGGCGCACGTGCTCACCGCGCTCGGCCTCGCGCCGGACCCGGACTGGCTGACAGCGCCTCCGGAGCACGTCCCCGTGCCGTGGCTCGCGGCTCGCAGCGCCGACCTGGCCTGGGCCGGCCGGTACCTCGCTCCGTGGGTCAAGCGGCGGCTGACCGGTCGCTCCTCAGGCGATACCGTGACGGCTAAGCGGCCCAGTCTGGAGCCGATCAAGTTCGACTAGGACCGAGGGCCCTAGGTGCCGGGATGGTGACTCATGAGACGGCGAAGCGTCTTGGGCGCGGCGGCGGCCTTGGGCCTGGTCGGGTGTACTGACCCTGAGCCGGCGGCATCGAGCACGCCGCCGCTGATTCCCACGGACTGGACCAGTGTACGGGGGCAGTTCGCAATCGATCGAAAAGTCGGCCATCTGACCACGTTCGCGCTCGCTCCCCACCCGGCACCGGTGCGCGCGGCGATCGAGAGACACCGCGCAGGGCTCGACGCCGATCCGATCGGTTACCTGCACGACCACGAGCAGGAGCGCGACGCGGCGGTGGCCGCCGGCGCCAGCGGATACCTGGGCGTCCCGGCCGAGCAGATCGCCTTCACGCACTCGACGACGGCGGGACTCGGTCTGCTGTACTCAGGGCTTCGGCTGGCCCGTGGCGACGAGGTGCTCACCACCGAGCACGACTTCTACTCCACGCACGAGGCCTTGCGCCTGCGGTCCGAGCGCGACGGAGTGACCGTGCGCCGGGTGCGGCTCTACGCCGATCCGGTGGCGGCGAGCGTCGACGAGATCGTGGGCAACCTCGTGCGGGCGGTCACCCCGCGCACCAAGGTGGTGGCGGTGACGTGGGTGCATTCGAGCACCGGGGTCAAGCTGCCCATCCGCGCGATCGCCGACGCGTTGCGGGGGCGGGGGGCGCTGCTGTGCGTCGACGGCGTGCACGGGTTCGGCGCGGAAGACGCCGACCTGGCCTCGCTCGGCTGCGACTTCCTGGTGTCGGGATGCCACAAGTGGCTGCTTGGCCCGCGCGGCACCGGTCTGATCGCCGGCACGCCCGCCGGCTGGCAGGGTTACCAGCCGATAGTCCCGCCGTTCCAGGCCGAGAGCTTCGCCACCTGGTTCGGCCAGGCGGGCGCCACGCCGCCCCCGGGGCCTGCCGCCACACCTGGCGGATACCACGCTTTCGAGCACCGGTGGGCACTCGCCGAGGCGTTCGACTTCCACAAGGCGATCGGCAAGAGCCGGGTGGCCGCGCGTACGAGAGACCTGGCGACCACACTCAAGGACGGGCTGGCCGGTGTCAGCAAGGTCCGGCTGGTCACGCCGAAGACCCCGGAGCTGTCGGCGGGCATCGTGTGCTGCGAGGTGTCCGGCGTGACACCGGGTACGGCGGTCGAGCGGCTGCGGGAGGGCAAGGTGATCGCCAGCGTGACGCCCTACCAGCATTCGGTCCTGCGGTTCGGTGCGACGATCGCCAACGACGAGTCCGATGTGGAGGCCGCCCTGAAGGCCGTGCGCGCCCTCTAGTTCGTCTAGGGCATCGCGTGGCGCAGGTTCACCAGGCCCGGCACTCGCACACGAGTCACCACCTCGCCGGTCTGCGGGTTGTGTGCGGTCACCTCGCCGTCCTGGCCGACGTAGACGCGGTTGTCTCCGACGAGTGCGAGCCCGCGCACATCCGAGCCGGTGGACCAGCGGACGGGCTTGTCGGTCAGCGGGGCCACCAGCACCTTTCGGCCCGCGCCCACCACGAGGCGCCCGCCGTCGGCGGTCAAGGCCGCGGCCGCGGTGCCACCATCGAGCGGTGCGGGCAGGTTTCCGGTACGGGTCACCGTCAGCGCGGTCGGGTCGATTTCCGCGTACGCCGATGTCGTGGTGTCGACCACGGTCAGGCGGCTCCCGTCGGCGCTGAGCGCGATGGCGTGCCCGGCCGCCGCCCGCGATCCGAAGGGCTCCGGCAGATCGACGCAGTACGCCCAGCGCTCGGTGAGGTGCAGCGTGTGCACGAACGCGTGGACGTGCGGTGCGTCGTCTCGCGCGCCGGCGACCAGCTCGCGGGTGTGCAGATGGTCCGGCTGGTGCGTGTACAGCGTGAAGAGCTGCCGCCGCTGCGGGTCGTACACCGCTTGCCGCCCCTCGCCGCGCATCTCCTCCTCGGCACCGGCCGGCACGGCCGTCTTGAGGCGGGTCAGCAGCGGCTGCACCGCCTTGGCCCGTAGGTCGATCTGGCGCACCCGGTACCGGTCCGGCCGGGCCGGCGGCAGGTAGTCGAGCACGAAGAGGAAGGTGCCGGACGCGTCGAACGCCTCGGGCTCGAGGTAACCGGGCAGGTCGAGGCGGACCCGTTCGCCGCTGCTGTCGGCGACCACCAGCGTGGTGCGGCTGCGCGGGCGGGACGGGTTGGTGAGCGCGAGGAGGCGCCCGTCTGGTGACAGCACGCGCGCGTCGAGCCGGTCCTTGAGCGTGCCGCCCGTGACCTGTACCCCGTCCGGCAGGCGGTGCGTCGACAGCGTCGTACCGGTATCGGTCCAGCCGGCGCGGGCGAGCTGAGACCAGTCGGCGGTCACCACGGACGGCGCCGCCGGCACGGTGGTGCGCCCGGTGGCGGCGTCCACGACGGACAGTCCCGCGTCGGTCTCCACGAAGAGCTGGTCGCCCCGGCGGGCGGGGGGTGGTTCGGCTCGTTCCCTGGTACAGCCAGCGAGTCCAGCAAGACCAAGGGCGAGCACGGCGCGTCGCGACATCATGACCGGGAAGAGCCCTGCCGACCCGCGGTGGTTCCACGGCGGTACCGTGCCGCTCCGTGGGACAGGTGATGCGGGACTGGGGCGGTGTGATCGGTGTCTCAGCTTGCGCCCTGCCGATCGTTGTGGCGCTCGTCGCGGTGCTGTCGACGTGGCGACTGAGACGCGGGATGCCGGCCCGCGTCGCCTGGTGGCGCAGCGCTGCCGAGATCGGCGCCGTCGCCGGCACGCTGCCCTGGATCTGGATGATCTTGACGCCGGGGCAGGGACCGCGGCGGATGCACCTCGTCCCGTTGCGGGATCTCGCGGTGCAACTCGGCGGAGACCCTGGTACGGCGGTGGTTCAGGCGGGCGGCAACCTGCTGGTGTTCGCCGCGCTGGGTTTCTTCGCCCCGGTCCGGGTGGCGGCGCTGGCGAGCCCGCTTCGGCTGGCGGCGCTCGGCGCCGCCGGTTCGGTAGTGGTGGAGGTCACTCAGTACGCCCTCGATCTTGGCCGGGTGTCCTCAGTGGACGACGTGCTACTCAACGCGCTTGGTGCGATGCTGGCGGGGTTCGCGTCCCGCCGGTGGTGGCAGGATGATGTGACACGCCCGTTATGTACGAGTTGACAGTTGGTTACGCTGACCAGGTGACGGTGGAGCAACAGCAGACGACGCCGGTAGTGCCCCGCAGGCGCACCAGGCGCGACGAAATCATCGAGATCGCCGTGGGCCTTTTCGCTGCTCGCGGCTACCACGGTGTGTCCATGGACGACATCGGCTCGGCGGCCGGCGTGACCGGTCCCGCGCTCTACCATCACTTCGCCGGTAAGGAAGCGATGCTCGTCGCCGCGCTGATCCCGGTGAGCGAGGGCCTGCTCGAAGGCGGCCGCACCCGGGTCTCGCAGCACGACGGCAACACGCGGGGTGCGCTGGAGTCGCTTATCGACTTTCACGTCGAGTTCGCGCTCGCCAACCCGGCCGTGATCGCGCTGCACCTGCACGAGCTCGACCGGCTGCCGGAAGAGCCACGCCGGCAGATCCGCCGCCTCCAGCGCCTCTACGTGGAGGAGTGGGTCAACGTGCTCACCGCACTGCGGCCCGAGCTGTCGGCGGGCGAGGCGCGCGTCCTGGCGCACGCGGCCTTCGGCCTCATGAACTCGACACCGTTCCTCGGTGGCGAGGTCGACCGGGAGCGCCGGGCCGGGCTGCTGCGCGTGGCGACGCTCGCGGCGCTGCTTGGTTGAAGGAAGATCCATGATCGAGTCGCTGCTCGTCGCGAACCGGGGTGAGATCGCCCGCCGGATCATCCGCACCGCCAAGCGTCTCGGCGTGCGCACGATCGCGGTGTACTCGGAGGCCGACGCGACGCTGCCGTTCGTGGCCGAGGCCGACCAGTCGGTCTGCGTCGGTCCCGCCAACTCGGTGCAGAGCTACCGCAACGTCGAGGCGATCCTGGCGGCCGCCAAGTCGACCGGTGCCCAGGCGGTGCACCCTGGCTACGGCTTCCTGTCGGAAAACGCCGACTTCGCCCGTACCGTCGAAGCCAACGGCCTGGTCTGGGTCGGGCCTGGCGCCGACGCGATCGCGGCGATGGGCGACAAGACCACGGCCGCTACCTCCTGGGCGCGGCCGGGCGCCCCGGTCGCGCCCGGCACCACCGACCCCACGGCCAGCGTCGACGCCGCGCTCGACGCGGCGGTCGCCATCGGGTACCCGGTGATGGTCAAGGCCGCGGCTGGTGGCGGCGGCATGGGCATGGGCGTGGCGGTCGACGAGGCGGCGCTGCGCACCGAGTTCGACAAGGTACGCAGTTTCGCCGAGCGCATGTTCGGTGACGGCTCGGTGCTGATCGAGCGGTACTTCCCCCGGGTGCGCCACATCGAGGTGCAGATCCTCGGGCTCGCCGACGGCCGCGTGGTCGCGCTCGGCGAGCGGGAGTGCTCGGTGCAGCGGCGCAACCAGAAGCTGCTGGAGGAGTCGCCGTCGCCCGCGGTCGCAGGCGAGTTGCGCGCTCGCCTACTCGCCGCGGCGGTGCGTGCCGGCGAAGCGGTCGCGTACCGCAACGCGGGCACCGTCGAGTGCCTCTTCGACCCGGAGAGCGGCGAGTTCTTCTTCCTGGAGATGAATACGCGGCTTCAGGTCGAGCACCCGGTGACCGAGCTGGTGTACGGCCTCGACCTGGTCGAGGAGCAACTGCGGGTGGCGGCGGGGCTGCCGCCGACCTTCGACCCGGAGGCGCTGTCGCCACGCGGGCACGCGATCGAGCTGCGGATCAACGCGGAAGACCCCAAGCGCTTCATGCCGGGCCCCGGTGCGGTCACCACGTGGACCGAGCCGGCGGGCGAGGGGGTACGCGTCGACTCCGGCTATGCCGCCGGCACGACGGTGACACCCTTCTACGACTCGCTGATGGCGAAGCTGATCGTGCACGGTCGTGATCGGCAGGAGGCGATCGCCCGTGCCCGCGCCGCCGTGGCCGGGTTCGAGGTCGTCGGCCCGAAATGCAACCTGCCGTTCTTCGCCGAACTGCTGGAAAACGACGAGTTCATTTCCGGCGACTACGACACCGGCATCGTCGCCCGGATGCGGTAGCAATTTTCTCCTGATATTGGCGTGACCCCTCGGTCGGTCCTCTCGTTACCAATTACGAGTGGCGGTCATACCGGGCAAATAGCCCGAGTCGCCACGACGAACGAGCCGATACGACGAGAGGCGGACCATGACGCGGTCGGAGGTCGAGCGCACACAGCGCACGTCCGCGACGCGGTTTGGGCTTCGCGTGCTCGTCGTCGGCGGTTTCGCGGGAGCGGCCTGGCTGCTCTCCGCTGCCTCGGCCCACGCCGCGGAGGCGAACCTGCCCGCTGAGGACGCACCCACCGGACTGTCCGTGGTGTCCTCGCTCGTCAGCGGCTCCGGCAACGGAGCGGACGAGCGGTCCTCCCTGGTCACGCCGTTGACGGACACCCTTGACTCGGCGCTGTCGCCGGTCACCGGGGTCGCGTCGTCGGCTGCCGGCGGTGCCCTTCCCTCCGCGTCCCGGGCCGGCGCCGTGGTGCTGCCCAGCACCACGGTCACGTCCACGACCCCGCTGCGTACGGCATCCGCCGGCACGGTCGGGCAGGACACCGGCGTGGCGTCCGGCGACGTGGCGAGCGCTCCGGCGCGCGCTGCCGCGCCGGCGTCCGCGCCCCAGACCGGGGCCGCTACCGGCGGTGGAGTCCTGAGTGGACTCGCCGGCGCTCTGGTCGGCCCATCGGGCTTGCTCAGCCCCGTGACCCGCGTGGTCAATCCGGTCGTCGCACCGTTGACGGGAACCCTGCGTCCGGTCACCGGCGCGCTGCTCACCGCGGCGCAACCGGTGACCTCGACACTCGGCTCCGTGACTCGTACGGCGACCGGCGCGATCACCCGGCCGGGGGGTCAGCGGTCTCAACTGCCGGCACCTGTCGGCGCACCCGTCCCTGGTACCGTCGTGGCAACCGTCGTGGCTGGTGCGCAGACGCCGGTCTTCGGGCCGCGCGAGGACGGGTACAGCGGCAGCGCCAGCACAACCTCCGTCCACCGGTACGAAGCCGGTACGGAGCACAGCGCGACCGGTACGCCGGAACCGCGCACAGGCGGTGGCAACCTGCCTGACCGGCCGTATCCGGCGCCGTTGCGCGGGTACATCGGAGCCGGTGCCGGAACCCCGGCCAGTGGTCTGGGTTCCCACATGGAGGGCGGCGCGTTCGCTGTCGCCCCCAGCTCGGTCGTGCAGCGCGCGGTGGCGACCCACCGGATGCCCGTCACGACCGACGTCGAGGCGCGGCGGCACGACGCCGAGGCCCCGACCGTCTCACCTGACTAGTGATGGCCGTGCCGACCGGTCGGGTCGGGCACGTGTGCCGTCCCGTCGGTCCAGGGGCAGATTCCAGGCGACCGCTCTAACTAGCGGTGAATCTCGTCCACACCATCACGCACAAAAACCGGGCGCATTAAAGCCAGGGTGCAACGCGCCCAAATTCAGCTCAAAAAGCAAATCCAACGCACCCTGACAATCGAATAGTAAGTTCTTATTCGCCATTTAGCGAAAGGCAATTTCTTCATCATGAAGACTTGGGTTCGCAAGACTCTTAGCGTCGGCGTTCTGGCCGCGGGTGCACTGCTGTTCGCCCCGGGTGCCGCGCAGGCCGAGATCAGCCAGATCTCCGTCGGCAACGACGGCGTCCTCAACGGCAACCAGGCCGCGGTGCCGATCCAGGTGCCCGTGAACGTCTGTGGCAACGGCGTCGGCGTGGTTGGCGTCGGCGTCGGCGTCAGCGGCGTCTGCGTCAACGGTGCCGCACACGACATCGGCGACGACGACAGGAACGGCAAGGGCAAGCACAAGTACAAGGAGTCCTCGCGCACCGAGGGCGCCACCCAGTTCTCCTGGGACAACGACGGTGTGCTGAACGGCAACCAGGCGTACGTGCCCATCCAGATCCCCGTGAACGTCTGCGGCAACGGTGTGGGTGTCGTCGGTGTTGGCGTCGGCATCAGCGGGGCCTGCGTCAACGGCGCGGCTCACGACATCGAGGAGTCGGCCCGTGCCGAATCCTCGCGGACCGAGGGCGCCCTGCAGTTCAGCGGTGACAACGACGGTGTGCTGAACGGCAACCAGATCTACGTGCCGATCCAGGTGCCGGTCAACATCTGCGGCAACGGCGTGGGCGTCGTGGGTGTTGGCGTCGGCCTCAGCGGGGCCTGCTTCAACGGTGCCGCGCACGACATCGACGACGACCGTAAGTCGCGCAAGGGCAAGGAGTCCTCGCGCACCGAGGACGCCCTGCAGTTCAGCGGTGACAACGACGGTGTGCTGAACGGCAACCAGATCTACGTGCCGATCCAGGTGCCGATCAACATCTGCGGCAACGGTGTCGGGGTTGTCGGCGTCGGCCTCGGTGTGAGCGGGGCCTGCTTCAACGGTGCCGCGCACGACATCGAGGAGTCGGAGCGCACCGAGGGCCTGGCGCAGATCTCCGGTGACAACGACGGTGTGCTGAACGGCAACCAGATCGCCGTGCCGATCCAGGTGCCGATCAACGTCTGCGGCAACGGCGTCGGCGTCGTGGGTGTCGGCGTGGGCATCAGCGGTGCCTGCGTGAACGGTGCCGCGTGGGACATCGACGACGATGACAAGAACGGCAACGGCAACGGCAACCACCACTACAAGAAGAACAAGAAGGACCGCGACGGCTACGAGCGCGAGTCCCTGCCTCTGCTGGGCGACCTGCCCGCGCTGGGCGGCTCGACCGGCAGCTCGCTCGGTGGGGCCACGCAGGAGCTGCCCGTCGCTGGCGCCCTGGGCAGCGGCGTCAAGACCAGCAAGGTGAACGTCGGCGGGGTCGACCCGATGGCGCTGCTGAGCCAGGTCCCCACCGCCTGATCCCGGGCTCTTCCTTCCCGTACCCGTAACACCGAGGGCCCCCGCCACCAGCGGGGGCCCTCGCTCATGCCCGAGAGTGGTACCCTAACGATCGTTCAGTTTCGTGCGGGAGGGGGCTCAGGTGGCGGTCGACGAAGAGGCGCTCGAGCGGCTACGCAAGCGCGCCCTTGCGGGTGGCGCGGAGAAATACCACGCGGCCAACGCGGCCAAGGGCAAGCTCTTCGCCCGTGAGCGTATCGCGCTGCTGGTCGACGAGGGTTCCTTCGTCGAAGACGGGCTCTACGCCAACGCCCTTGCCGACGGGCTTCCCGCTGACGGCGTGGTGACCGGCATCGCGACGATCGGCGGCCGGCAGGTGTGCCTGATGGCCAACGATTCCACCGTCAAGGCCGGCTCCTGGGGCGCCCGCACGGTCGAAAAAATCATCCGGATCATCGAGCGCGCTTACACGACCAGCGTCCCGATGGTTTACCTCGTGGACTCGGCCGGTGCGCGCATCACCGACCAGGTCGACCTGTTTCCCGGCAGGCGTGGCGCCGGGAAGATCTTCTGGAATCAGGTGCGCGCGTCCGGCTCGATACCGCAGGTCTGCGCGCTCTTTGGCCCGTCGGCAGCCGGTGGGGCGTACATCCCGGCGTTCTGTGACGTGGTGGCGATGGTCGACGGCAACGCCAGCATGTATCTGGGCTCCGACCGCATGGTGCAGATGGTCACCGGCGAGAAGACCACGCTGGAGGAGATGGGCGGCGCGTCCGTCCATTGTAAAGAGTCGGGTGTCGGCCACTTCCTCTGCAAGACGGAGGCCGAGGCGCTCGACACCGTCAAGCGGTACCTGTCGTACCTGCCGGACAACTGGACCCAGCAGCCGCCCGCAGCGCCCATCAAATCCGCACCACCCAACATCGACCTCGCCGCGCTCGTGCCGCCTAGCGAGCGGCAGGCGTTCGACATGCGCCGGTACGCCCGCGGCATCCTCGACGAGGGCAGCTTCTTCGAGATCCAGGCGCTGTGGGCGCGCGAGCTGACGATCGGGTTTGGCCGCCTAAACGGCGAGGTCGTAGGCGTGGTGGCCAACAACTCGATGTTCAAGGGCGGCGTGCTGTTCGTCGACTCCGCCGACAAGGCGACCCGCTTCGTCCAGCTCTGCGACGCGTTCAATGTGCCGCTGCTGTTCCTCGCCGACGTGCCCGGGTTCATGGTCGGCGCGGCCGTGGAGAAGGAAGGCATCATCCGCCACGGCGCGAAGATGATCACGGCGATCGCCGAGGCGACGGTACCCAAGATCTGTGTTGTCGTGCGCAAGGCGTACGGCGCTGGCCTGTACGCGATGGCTGGCCCGGGTTTCGAGCCGGACACGACGATCGCCCTGCCCACCGCGAAGATCGCGGTCATGGGCGCGGAGGCGGCGGTCAACGCCGTCTACGCAAACAAGATCGCCGCGATCGAAGACGAGGCGGAGCGCGCCGCGTTCGTCGCGGCGAAGCGCGAGGAGTACGAGCGCGACATCGACATCGTGCGGCTCGCCAGCGAGCTCGTGGTCGACACCATCGTCGAGCCCGGCGAGCTGCGCGGCGAGCTGATCCGGCGCTTCGCCGCCGCGCGCGGCAAGGAGCGGCACTTCTCCCGGCGCCGGCACGGCGTCACACCGGTTTGAACGGAGTAGTTGTCATGATGCTCAACGAGGAGTACGAAGCGCTGCGGCAGAGCGTGCGGGACTTCGCCCGCCAAGTGGTCGCGCCGGTCATCGCCGAGCACTATGAGCACCACACGTTCCCGTACGACGTGGTGCGGCAGATGGGCAAGATGGGCCTGTTCGGCCTGCCGTTCCCCGAGGAGCACGGCGGGATGGGCGGCGACTACTTCGCCCTCTGCCTGGCCCTGGAGGAGCTGGCACGGGTCGACTCGTCGGTCGCCATCACGCTGGAGGCGGCGATCTCGCTGGGCGCGATGCCGATCTACCGGTTCGGCACCGACGAGCAGAAGGCGTACTGGCTGCCGAGGCTCACCAGTGGCGAGGCGCTGGCGGCGTTCGGGCTGACCGAGCCCGGCTTCGGATCGGACGCGGGCGGCACCCAGACCAGGGCGGTACTCGACGGCGACGAGTGGGTCATCAACGGCTCCAAGGCCTTCATCACGAACTCGGGCACCGACATCACCGCGCTGGTCACGGTGACCGCGGTGACCGGCACCAACCCTGACGGCTCCAAGGAGCTGTCGACGATCATCGTGCCGTCGGGCACGCCGGGGTTCACGGTGCAGCCCGGGTACTCGAAGGTCGGTTGGTGCGCGTCCGACACCCACGAGCTGACGTTCGAAGACTGCCGGGTGCCGGCCGCGAACCTGCTCGGCGAGCGGGGTCGGGGGTTCGCCCAGTTCCTACGGATTCTGGACGAGGGGCGGATCGCTATCGCCGCCCTCGCGGTGGGGCTCGCACAGGGCTGCGTCGACGAGTCGGTCAAGTACGCCAAGGAGCGGCACGCCTTCGGCAAGGCGATCGGCGACTTCCAGGCGATCCAGTTCAAGATCGCCGACATGGAGATGCGCGCGCATACGGCACGGCTGGCGTACTACAACGCGGCCGAGCGGATGCTCGCCGGCCACGACTTCAAGCGGCAGGCGGCCATCGCCAAGCTGTACGCCAGCGAGAGCGCGGTCACGAACGCCCGCGAAGCGACCCAGGTGCACGGCGGCTACGGGTTCATGAACGAGTTCCCGGTGGCCCGTTTCTGGCGCGACTCCAAGGTCCTGGAGATCGGCGAAGGCACCTCCGAGGTACAGCGCATGATCATCGCGCGCGACCTCGGACTGTGAGATCTGTCGGGTATCCGAAGGCCTGCCCGTCGGTGAGGCGACGCTCCGCTCCTCAAGGTCAGTACTGACCCGTAGTCTTCCGGCCATGACCCCGGATCATGCGCCTGACCAGGGCAGCACCGCGTTTTCCGCGGCGCTGCGGGCCAAGCGTCGAGCCGCTGGCCTCACCCAGGCCGAGCTCGCCGGACGGGCCGGGGTCGGCGTGCGAACGGTACGTGACCTGGAGCGCGGGCGATCCCGGCCGCAGCGCACCACCGTCGACCTGATCGCGACCGCTCTCGGCCTCACCGGCAAGGAGCGGTCCGGCTTTCTCGGCCTGGCGCGCGGGCAGGGCACCGAGGCGCCCGCCGTGCCAGCCGTGCCCGCGGCCATCGGGTTGCCGCAGCCGGGCGAACTCATCGGCCGTGACCTGGACGCGTCCGAGGTGGCGGCGCTGCTCACCGGTGTCGGACACCAGACGGTGAGCCTGGTGGGCCTTGCTGGTGTTGGCAAGACGGGACTCGCGCTCACCGTCGCCCATCAGGTCGCCGAGCAGCACCCGGGTGGCGTCGCCGGCATCCTGGTGTCCGAGGTGTCGACCCCCGCCGACGTGCTGACCGCGATCGCCTCGGTCTTCGGGGTGGGGAGGGCCGCCGACCTGGCCGCACGGCTCGCGGCCGGTCCCGCGCTGCTGGTGGTCGACGCGATCGAACGGGCACCCGGCGCGGTGGCCGAGGCGCGGGACTGGCTCGGCACGAGCGCGCCCACGTTGCGGGTACTGGCGACCGGCCGGCACCCCATCGGGCTGCCGGGCGAGCGGGTCTGGCCGGTGGCGCCGCTGGAGGTACCACCGGCGGACGTGGGTGCCGACCTGGAGACGGTCGCGCGGTACCCAGCGGCGGCCCTTTTCCTCGCACGGCTGCGGCAGGTCCGGCGAGAGCCGCTCGAACCGGCGGAGGTGGGCGCGCTGGTCGGCCTGGTACGCCGGCTCGGCGGCCTGCCGCTTGCGCTGGAATTGGCCGCCGCGCGGGGGCGGGTGCTCGACCTCAACGAGATCCTCAACCGGTACGGCGACCGCGTGCTGGACCTGGCCGGCCCGGCGCAGCGGACCGCGAAGGAAGCCGTGACGGTGAGCCTGCGGGACGCGGTCGCCGCGAGCTACCAGGTCCTCGAAGCCGACGAGCGGCGTGCGGTGCGGCGACTGTCCGCGTTTCGCAATAGGTGGTCTGTCGAGCTGGCCGAGGCGGTACTGGCCGACGACGCCGGCAATCTGGCCAGCGACCCGGTGCCCCTGCTCGACCGGCTGATCGCGCTTGGCTTGGTGAGCGTGCGTGGCTCGGGACCTTTCCGGTTCCGCCTGCTCGACGTGGTGCGCGACTTCGCCACCGAGCGCGCGGCCGCCAACGGAGAGCTGGGCCGGATACGCCGCCGGCACGCGTCGGTCTTCGCCCGCCTGGCCGCCCGGACGGCTCCCGACCTGGCCGGCGCGAAGTTCTCGGCGGCGGTCTCCCGGCTGGACGACATCGCGAGCGACCTGTGGGCCGCGCTGGCGTACTCGGCCAACGACGACCCGCACACCGCCCTTCAGTTGGCGGCGAGCCTGCCGCGCTGGTGGCGCTTCCGGGGGCGGGACGTCCCAGGTAGACAGTGGCTGCGCCGGCTGCTCGACGACCCCCGTACCGCCGACGCCGACCCCGTCGTGCGCGCCTGGGCCGGGGTCGGGTTGGCGCAGCTGGCAATCGAGCACGGCGCCGGCCAGGACGAGTTGCCGGCCGTCGAGGCGGCGCTGGCTGAGTTCCAACGTGCTGGGCATCTGACCGGCGAGCTGGCGGGGCGCAGCCTGCTCACCGCGCTCTGGATGGCGAACGGCGGCTACGACGAGGCGCGCCGGCATGGTGAGGCGGCGCTGGCAATGGCGACCGAGGCCGGCCGGGTACGCGACATGGCGGTGGCGCAGAACAACCTCACCTGGCACGAGATCCGGGCCGGCGACCTGCGTGCCGCCCGGCGCCGGCTGGCAGCGGTCGACCGGCTGGCCGCCGAGTGCGGCGAGCACCGTCTGCGCGCCCTCGCCTGGGCCAACCTCGCCGAGGTGGCGCGCCTCGACGGGCGGTACGCGGAAGCGGAAGCGCTCGCCAGGCGGGCCGTGACCGCGCTGTCCGAGATCGGTGATCCAGGGCACCGGCGCCGCGCCCTTGGCACGATTGGGCTGGCGCTGGCACAGTCCGGCCGCCTCGATGAGGCGACCGCGGTGCTGGCGGAGATCCGGAGCCTCACGGCGTCGCCGGAGCCGGCCGCCGGGGCCCGCGAGAGCGGAGCGACCGCCAACCAACTCGGCGCCGGGTCTCGCGCGGGGGAGAGCGGCGAGGTCGCCTCGGTGGAGGCGATGCTGGCGCTACAGCGGGGAGACCGCGAGCTGGCGGCGGAGTGGTTCACCTTGGCGGCGCGCGCCTACGCCGGTGACCGTGATCTACGTGACGTCGCCGAGGCGCTGGTAGGGCTGGTGGCCAGCACCGACGAGCCGGAGGCGAAGATGGCGGCCCGCGACTGGCTGTCGTCGATCTGCAAGGAGGGCGGCATCACACTGCTGCCCCGCGAACGGGCCCTGATCGAGAAGTAAAGGGGGCCGCAGCGGCGCGGGCGGAACGCCCCCCGACAGGGCACCCCCTCTATATCCACCCGCGCCGCATTCCCCGTGGCGCCCTCCCGGACCCGAACGCTAGCCACCTCTGCGGACCGACATGTCCGCTTACGGGCTGTTTTGCAGGCCTAGTGAATGGAGTTCTGCCGGTCTTCCTGCCGGTTGTCCGGCAGTGGCACTCCAGTCCGTTATGCCTCGACCACGGCGTGCTCTATGGCATGGCCCGAAGCCGTGCTTCCGGCGGTGGCGCACGGGTGCACGGCGTCGCGGATCGTGCGCAGCGCGTCGAGGAAAGCGGTGAGCTGAGCGGGCTCCAACTGCCCGGTGAACCACTGCTCGATCAGCTCCAGGTGCCCCGGCAGGATCTCGTCCAACCGGGCGAGGCCCGCTTGCGTGATCACGGCGTACGAGCTGCGACGGTCGGACGGGCAGGCCCGGCGGCTGATCAAGCCGTCGCGCTCCATCCGGTCTACGACGCGCGTCACACCACTCGTGGACAGCGATGTCTGTGCCGCCAGGTCGGTCATCCGGAGCTGGCGCCCGGGTGACCTGGCGAGTCTGGTCAGGACCTCGAACTCGACAGTGGAAAGCCCGTGTGCGCAGAACTGAGCGGCGAACCGGGAGTTCAGCCCCGCGAACGCCTCATACAGCAGACCGACGGCGGTGAGGCGCTCGTCTTGGAGGTACTCACCCATGTGACCCAGGTTAGCATCCCTTGACACGGGGAATATTGCCACGCGTATAGTTGCTGTGGCAGATGTAGAACCGTCAAGTACTTTCAACTGGAGGATTTCCGATGACGGACACGACCGCCGTGACCCGCGAGTTCGAGGGCCTGACCATCCCCGCGCCCGGCACGTACGAACTCGACCAGGCGCACAAGCGAGTCGGCTTCATCGCTCGCCACATGATGGTCAGTAAGGTACGCGGCGAGTTCGTCGACGCGTCAGCCACCATCACCGTCGCCGAGAACCCCCTGGAGTCCTCGGTCGCCGCCACGATTCAGGCGAAGAGCATCAGCACCGGCCAGGGCGACCGCGACGCCCACCTGATCAGCGGCGACTTCCTCGATGTGGAGAAGTACCCGACCCTGGAGTTCCGCAGCACCGGTGTGAAGTCGCACAGCGGCAGCACCTTCGTGCTCGCGGGCGAGCTGACGATCAAGGACGTGACCCGACCGGTCGAGCTGGAGGTCGAGTTCGAGGGCGTCGGCCGCAGCCCCTTCGGCACCGACATCTTCGGGTTTACCGCGAGCACCGAAATCGACCGTGAGGACTTCGGCCTGACCTGGAACGTCGCCCTTGAGACCGGGGGCGTGCTGGTCGGCCGCAAGGTCAAGATCGAGATCGAGGGCGAAGGCATCCGCCAGTAAGTCTCATTTCTCGCGCCCCGGTGACCGATTTCACGGTTACCGGGGCGCCATTCGTTGAGCGTGAGAAGTTGGACTTAGAGCATCACGACGCTTACAAGCGGTGATATCTGTCTGTTTTGTCCCTAGCCGAGGAGGGGCGGTGCTCTTAACGTGAAAGTTCCATCGCGCTGACCTCGGCAAGTTGTCCGAGGATGGCGCTGTAAGGCCGTGCGCGCCGGGAGGACACATGGGGAAAGACGTCTCGACGGGTGCGTTCTCGCGGGAGGACCGTGCCCGGTACCGGCAGAAGGTGCGCCGGTGCCTCGACGTCTTCGCACTGATGCTCGACGACTTCGGGTTCGACGCCGAACGCCCGACCACCGGCCTGGAAATCGAGCTGAACCTCATCGACGGGGACGCGGAGCCGGCCATGCGCAACGCGGAAATCCTCGCGAACCTCGCCGACCCCACCTTCCAGACCGAGCTGGGCCAGTTCAACCTCGAACTCAACGCCCGGCCACGCCTCATCGAGGGCGACGGCTTCTCCGACTACGAGGCCGACCTCCAAGCGAGCCTCGGGCGCGCCGAGCACCGCGCCGTGAAGGCCGACGCCACGATCGTGCTCATCGGCATCCTGCCCACGCTGACCGCCCGCCACCTGGTGCTGGAGAACCTGTCCAGCAACGAGCGATACCGGGTGCTCAACGACCAGATCGTCCTGGCCCGCGGCGAAGACATCGAGCTGGACATCAGCGGGGTCGAGCGGCTCCAGACCGCCACCGACTCGATCGCCCCCGAGGCCGCCTGCACCAGCGTGCAGTTTCACATGCAGGTCTCCCCGGAAAACTTCGCCAGCTACTGGAACGCCTCCCAGGCCATCGCGTCGGTCCAGGTCGCGCTGGGTGCCAACTCGCCGTTCCTGTACGGGCGTCAACTCTGGGCCGAGACGCGCATCGCGCTCTTCGAACAATCCACCGACACACGGCCAGAAGAGCTAAAGGCCCAAGGTGTACGCCCGCGCGTGTGGTTCGGGGAGCGGTGGATCACCTCGATCTTCGACCTCTTCGAGGAGAACGTGCGGTACTTCTCGCCGCTGCTACCCATCTGCGACGACGAGGACCCGGTCGAGGTACTGCACAACGGCGGCGTGCCGCACCTGGGCGAGCTGCGCCTGCACAACGGCACCGTGTACCGGTGGAACCGGCCCGTGTACGACATCATGAACGGTCGACCGCATCTGCGCGTCGAAAACCGGGTACTGCCAGCCGGCCCCACGGTCATCGACATGCTCGCCAACGCGGCGTTCTACTTCGGACTGACCCGCGAGCTGTCCGAGGCCGACCGCCCGATCTGGTCGCAGCTCACGTTCAGCGCCGCCGAGGAGAACTTCCACGCCGCCGCCCGGCGCGGCATCGAGGCCACCGTCCACTGGCCGCGCGTCGGCGAGATCCGGGTCACCGACTTGATAATGGAGTCGTTGCTGCCCAGGGCGTACGCGGGGCTGGACCGCTTCGGCGTCAGCCCGGCCCTGCGAGACCGGCTGCTCGGCATCATCGAGCAGCGGTGCAGGACCGGGCGAAACGGAGCCGTCTGGCAGACCGAGGCCGTGTGGGCCGCGGAGCGCCGGCGCGGGCTCGACCGGAGTGCCGCTTTGCACGACATGCTCCAGCGGTACACCCGACTCCAGCGCACCAACGAGCCGGTGCACACCTGGCCGGTGGAGTAGGCCCTAGATCGCCGCGTGTGTGGTGCCCGGGGTGGTGTTGCCCCGGCGCACCAGCAGCGACACCAGCGCGGCACCGAGGGCGATGGCGGAACCGACCACCAGAGCCGTCTGGAACCCGGACATGAAGGCCAGGTGGCTGCCGGTCGTGATGGCGTCGGCCAGCGGCTGGGGTGCACCCGGTGGCACCGGCGCCACGCCCTGCGCGACGTACTCCTCGGCGGCCGCCAGCCCCGGCGCCACGTCGGCCGGTACGCCCGCACCGGTCAGCTTCCCCAGCAGCACGTCGCCGACCCGGGTGGCCAGGACCGTGCCGAAGATCGTGGTGCCCAGTACGCCACCGAGCTGCGCGGCGGTCTGCTGGATGCCGCCGGCCAGGCCCGCTTGGTGTGCCGGGGCGTTGCCGACGATCGCCTCGGTGCTGCCGACCAGTACCAGGCCGAAGCCCATGCCGATCACGATGAACCACGGCCATAGGGAGAGGTAGTCGGCCTGTACCGAGATCCTGGAGAGCGCGAAGAGCGCGACCGCCGTGAGCAGCATGCCCGCGACGAGCGGCGGGCGTGGCCCGTAGCGCGCGGTCAGCGCGCCGGCGATCGGCGACGCCACGATGAACGTCGCGGTCATCGGCAGCAGCCGTACGCCCGCGTCGACCGGGCTCATGCCGTGCACCTGCTGCAGGTACAGGGTCAGGAAGAAGAACGAGCCGAAGAGCGCGAAGAAGCCCAGCATCGCGAGCACCGTGCCGGCGGAGAAGGAACGGTCGCGGAAGAGGCCGAGCGGCATCAGCGGGTGCTTGGCGCGTTGCTCCCGTACGAGGAAACCGGCACCGAGCACCGCGGCCGCCGCGAAGAAGCCCATCGGCAGCGGGTCGCCGAAGCCGTGCTCCTGCGCCTTGATCAAGGCCCAGACCAGGCTGAACAGGGCAGCGGAGAGCAGTGCCACACCGGGCACGTCGAAGGAGCCGGTCGCCTCCGGGTCGCGGGACTGCCGCACCACCCAGAGGCCGATGGCGATCGCGATCACCGCGACGGGTGCGTTGAGGAAGAACACCCACTCCCAGCTCGCGTTCTCCACCAGGAGGCCGGCGACGATCGGCCCGCTGGCGATCGCCAGTCCGGAGGTACCGGCCCAGATGCCGATCGCCATGTTGAGCTTCTCGGCCGGGAAGGCGTTGCGCAGGATGGCGAGGCTGGCCGGCTGGAGGAGCGCACCGGCGAAGCCCTGCATCACTCGCCAGAAGATCACCATCTCGATCGAGGTGGAGAAGCCAACCGCCACCGAGGCGACAGCGAAGCCGGCTACGCCGATGAGGAACACGGTCTTGCGTCCGAAGCGGTCGGCGAGCCGCCCGGCGACGATCAGTGAGACGGCCAGCGCCAGCAGGTATCCGTTGGTGACCCACTGCAGCTGGGCGAAAGTGGCGCCCAGGTCGCGGGCGATCGCCGGGTTGGCGATGGCCACGACGGTCGCGTCGAGGCCGACGACCATCACGCCCAGCGCCACGGCCAGCAGCGTCAGCCACGGGTGGCCGTGGCCGATCCGCCTGGACTGCCGTACGCGCGGCTCCAGCCGCTCCATGGTTGCTTGTGTCATGCCGTGAAATCTGTCAGCGAACGACAACTGTCGTCAACCGACTTACGTCGGTCTGTGACTAGTGTCATGACGGGAATAAAGTCAGAGCGGTACACTGCCTGGATGACGGTTGGGCTTCGGGAACGTAAGAAGCAGCGCACACGCGAGGCGCTCAGCGACGCGGCACTCGACCTCTTCGGGCACAAGGGTTTCGAGGCGACGACCGTCGACGAGATCGCCGAGGCGGTCGAGGTGTCGTCGCGGACGTTCTTCCGGTACTTCGCGTCCAAGGAAGACGTCGTGATCAGCCTGATGGAGCAGCAGTGGGCGGATATCTACGAGGAGCTTGACCGCCGCCCGGCGGACGAGCCCGTGCTCACCGCGCTGTGGCGGGCCTGCCTCACCGTCCTCCGCGGCTACGAGGCAGACGGCGCGAGCCCAAACTCGTCCAAGTTCGCGTGCATGGCGCAGCTCGTGCAGGACAGCCCGTCCGTGCTCGCCCGCAGCCTGGAGATGTGCAGCCAGCAAAACGACGCTCTCGCCGGGCGTCTGGCCCAGCGCATGGGGGTCGACCCGATCACCGATCCGCGACCCGGTCTCGTGGCCGCCGTCGGGGCGACCGCCCTCCAGGTGGCGATCCGGGCGTGGCGCGAGCACGAGCCCGACAAGCCGGTGTCCGAGCTGGCCGACCGCGCGTTCGAGCTGCTGCAGGCCGGCATCAACTACCCGGCCGCCACCGCCTGACCACTACGCGGTCTTGCCGCGGCGCTGCCTGCCCTTTGGCTTCGGCTGCCCCTCGGTCGTCGCCGCCGGCGTCGCGGGCTCGGGCCAGATCGGCGCCTTGACGGCAGCCTGGCCGCGGGCCGGCTCAGCCGCCGCTTCCTTCGGCGCCGCGTCTTTCGGTGCCATGTCCTTCGCCGCCGTGTCTTTCGCCGCTGTGTCCGAGGCGTACGCGCGCGCCGGTGCATAGGCGTCGTCGGCCAGCTCGACACGCGGCGCCTGCGCCGGTACGAGAGCGGGCTCCGTCTTCGCGCCGGTCGGCTTGTCGGCCGGCTGGTCGTCGACGGGCCACTCCAGCGCGGCCAGCTCGGCCTCGGTGGGCTGCCTGTGTACGCGCTGCCAGATCGCGGTCATCAGCACTGACCCAGCAAGGCCAGCGATCACCGCGTACGGCGCGATGAGGTGCGCGGACAGCTGCTCGGCGCGTACCCCCACCAGCTTCGGTGCCGCCAGGATGTACGCGGCGGCGACCAGCAGCGGCCCGATCCCGCCCGAAACAGCCGTGCCGACGCGCCCGTCTCCACGGCGCGCTGCCGGCCATGCGGCGAGCGCCCCGATCACCAGCGCCGACCCGAGCGCCAGACCGGCGCCCGGCAGGTAGATGTTGCGCACCCAGTACGTGCTGTCGTCAGAGGTCATCTGCCACACGCCGAGCTGCGCCGCGGCGAGCCCTTCGCCCGTCGCCACGCCGTCGATCACCGCGACGATCGCCAGGAGCCATAGCCAGCTCGTCGTCGCGAGCACGTTGGCCGCGACCGCCCTGGTGGCGACCGCCCACACGGCGACCATCAGGCCCAGAATCACCCCGACGACCGCGTAGCCCGCGGCGATCGTCTGCGGCGAGAACGTGTCGGCGCGCGATGCCTCCCGGGCCGGGACAGCTACCAGGGCCACCGTCACCAGGCCGCCGACCGCCGCCGCGACCGCGAGCGCGACTCGCCACAGGCCAGTGCTGAGCGGAGTGTCCACAACGGACCTCTCCTGCGCCGGCGTGCTCAACCGGTCGGCGCAGATCACACCGATCACCGTGGAGGTCGCCGCGATCCAGGTGGCCCAGGCCAAGCTGGCGACCCACGCCGCCTCGCCAGCGGCGTCGGTCGCCGGCAGCCACGCGATGATGCCGAGCCCATAGCCCAGCCCCAACTGCGCGGCGGCGGCGCCCGCGGCGCTGCCGATCGCGGTCGCGACCGATCCTTTCCAGCCTCGTACGGCCATGCCGGGCAGCGTAACCGGCGGTCGCTACCAGGGCGACTCGGCAGCGCATGCCTTACCCGACAGCGTTATCGCGGTACCTGACAGTGACAGCCGGCCGCAGCCGGCGCGGCTATGTGGCACCGCGCCCGCCTTGCTCGCCAGCCGGCCCGGGGCGGTGGCGGGCGCACGAACGGGCGAAACGCCCGATAAGTTGGCGCTGAGCAGTCGCACTCCGAGAGGACGCGCAATGGCCGACGACCGCGACGGGGCCCGTTCCGGCGACGAAACCCAGCAGTTCGACCCGTTCGCAGACGATGTCGATGAGCCAGGGACCCCAGACGGCGCCGACAAGTCCGCAGCCGGCCCAGACTCCGACGAGCCCGCGGCGGCAAGTGACGAGACGGCGCTGGCGGGTGACGAGACCGCCGCGATGCCGGCGGCGTCGGACGCGAGCGATGAGCGGACGCCAGCCCTCGACGAGACGGCTCCGATGTCGGCGGCGCGCGACCCTGGTCAGGGCGATGAGACTGCCGCCATGCCGGCGGTTTCGCCGGACGAGACGGCACCGATGGCCGCTGCGAAGCCGGATGAGACCGCGCCGATGGCGGCGGCGGACGAGACCGCGCCCATTCCGGCAGGTGGAGGCGCCTGGTCTGGACGGGCCGGCGTGCCGCCACCGGACGCCACCGCCATCCGAGGGCCGATTCCACCCGACTGGGAGCCGGCACCTGAGGACGAGCGCCGCTGGTGGACGCCCATCCTGCTCGGCATCATCGCGTTGCTGCTGCTCGGCGTGCTGGTGGTCGGCATCTGGCTGATCATGCGGGCTAACGAGTCGGGTACGGGCGACGAGACGCCGATGCCCACCGCCTCGGTGGTCCCCACGACCGCCGCCGCTCCGACCACGGCCGCTCCGACGACCAGCGCGCCCGCGACCGCCACCAGTGGCCCGGTCTCTGTCGAGGTGCCGAGGGTCGTCGGCCTCACGCAGGCGGAGGCACAGGCTCAACTGGACGCCGTGGGATTGCCGTACCGGCTGGAGTTCCGGCCGTCGGACCGGCCCGCAGGCACCGTGATCGATACTGATCCGGCGGGGGGCATGACGGTGCCCGAAGGTACCCAGGTCGTCCTGGTCATCGCGGAGTCGGTGCCGACGTCCGCCCCGCCGACGACGGCGACGACCAGCGAGGCGGCTGAGCCGTCACCGACCTCGTGACGGCGGATCACCAGCGCCGGCGGCGCATCCCCATCATGGTCAGGCCGGTCGCCGCGAGCACGAGGCCCGCCACGCCGGACAGGATCAGGGAGCGGCGGTACGCGGTCGTCGAGCCCGCGTCTTCCGCCTCGCCGCCGGCGGCGCGCACTGGCGCGGCGATCGGGGTGACCACTGGTGTGGCGAGCCGGGGTGCCGGCGTGGTGGGGTAGACCGGATCGCCGAGACTGGTCGTGGGCTCGCCCGGCCCCGCCACGACCGGATCTCGAACCGGCCCGGCCAGGGCGCCACTCGGAGCAGGGGTGGTCGGCGACCGTGGTTTCGCACCGGGGATCGGAGGCCCTCCGGGCGGGGCGCCGAGGCCGGTGGCGGGAGCGCCCGCACCGTTCGGAGGTGGCGCGATGGGCGACGGCGGCCACGGATGCGGCGCTGGTGAGTCAGGCCCTCCGCCGTTTGGGTGCGGCAACGGCCACCACGGGTCGTCCCAGTGGTGGTGGTTCTGCCAGTCAGCCGGCGGCTCACCCGAAGTCTGCGGCCCTCCACCGTCCGCGGCGGTGATGCCGTCGCCTCCACCGGAGCTGAGTGAGGCGATCACCGACAGCGGCTGAGTGCCCGCGACGGCCGCGCCGACAACCGCCAGTGCTGCCGCACCGACGAAGGCGAGGCGCACCGATATCCGGCGCGCCTCGAAGCGATGTGCGCGCGTGCTGGGCTCGTTGAGCATGCCCGTCCCCCCGTTTGGGGGTCCGGATCACGGCGGGTTAGGACCTACTTGGGTGGATGAGTACCAGTCTAGGCGGCGGCCGGGACGACCGGCTGCCGAACGGGGGAGCATCACCGGTAGCGGCTGGGAACCCCTACCTGCCGCAGTGCCGCGGGGCGCCGGGAGTTGCGGGTGCGGATATCCGGTGCCGAGCCGACCGCCCTCAGGCCGCTGATCCTTACGAAGATCGAGCGCCGCTCGACGGCGTCGCCGCCGGCGTTCAGCTCGTATCCGTCCAGCCACACCCAGCCGTCGTAGGTGGGCCAGTCGTGGACGCGGATCACGCGGAAAAGAAGAGGCTCGACGAACTGGACGCTGGCCTCGCGAGTCACATGGAGGATGTCACCGGAGCGGGGTAACACGTCGACTCCTGTCCGAAGCTGCCGTTTTCTACCAAATTACCCGTGTTGTCAGGTAAGTGCGCACCACCCCCGGGGTAGTCCGGTCAGGTGGTTCGGTGGGGCTGGCCGGAGCCGGGGGAGTGTCGCCCGGCCAGCGTCGCTTCCGGCCCGCTACAGCACCCGCCGCCGCAGCTTGTGAGCGTGCAGCGGCGAGAAAACAATCGCGGACCGTGGACGAACCGCCCGTCAGCGTGCGCTGATTGGTCGGTCCGCCGTACAGGCGCCTCCCAGTAAAGTCATATGTCGCTTTTGATCGGCATGGCCCTCTCGTCGACAGATCTTGTCCAAGACGGTGAGTGATCCTAGCCCTACGCACAGGGTGCACCATGAGCGTGATCAATGCAAGTTGCACTTTTGGGTAGGTGCGCTGGGTTTTTAGGGCCCAATTGCTGCTTGATGTCCGGCCCGGAAACGCGCAAACTTAACGCGGTTCCGCCCCCGCGCCGGTACCCTTCTGCGTTTCCATCGCGAGTGAGCCGCCCGCCATTTGCAACCGTAGACCGGCTCGTCGCGTCGCCGCCTTCCAGCACGGCATCACTGCCGTGGTGGTTGCGCGATGGGGGTAGGACTATTCCCGACCTGCCCTCCGGAGGTGACCGTGACCGAGCGACGCAGCCCGACGATCCGCCGCCGCCGGCTCGGTGCCGAGCTCCGCCGCCGGCGTGAAGCGGCGGGCGTGACGATCGAGACCGTGGCGGAGCGCTTGGAGTGCTCCGCTTCGAAGATCTCGCGCATCGAAACCGGCCACACGAGCGCTACTCCCCGTGACGTCCGCGACATGTTAGGGATATATGGCGTATCGGTGGACGAAAGCGAAGAACTAGTACAGATTGCTCGTGAGGCTCGGCAGAAGGGTTGGTGGCACCCGTACAGCACTGTGCTCACCGGCGCCTACGTAGGGCTCGAGCAGGCTGCCAACTCCGTCCGGGCTTACGAGCAGCAGGTGGTTCCCGGCCTGTTGCAGACGGAGGAGTACGCAAAAGCAATGATCCGGGCCGCTAGGCCCGATATCACGGCTGACGAAGTCGAGCGGCGCGTGCGTGTCCGTTTGAATCGACAGTCGTTGTTGACTCAGGACGATCCGATCGACCTGTGGGTGGTTCTCGACGAGGCGGTGTTGAGCCGCCCGGTCGGCGGAGACGCTGTCATGCGTGCTCAGCTGAGTCGGCTCGTCGAGGCCGCCGAGTTGCCCAACGTAACGCTCCAGGTCCTGACCTTTGAGGCCGGCGCTCATGCCGGTATGGACGGGACCTTCGCGATCCTCGACTTCCCCGAAGCGGGGGACCCCGATGTCGTATATGCGGAAAACGCCACG
This sequence comes from Micromonospora sp. CPCC 205371, assembly GCF_026130045.1. Lineage (GTDB taxonomy): Bacteria > Actinomycetota > Actinomycetes > Mycobacteriales > Micromonosporaceae > Phytohabitans. Next base: position 5,300 of record NZ_JAIBNX010000075.1, on the reverse strand, counting down.
GGCGGCCTCTTCTTGGAGAAGAGTGAGGAATTGCGGAAGTACGTGTTCATTTTTGATCACATCCGCGCCGCGGCGCTCCGCCCTGAGGAGTCCGTGGCTGTTATCGGAAAGCTGGCAAAGGAGCCGTTGTGGAAGTCGAGACCAAGGGGTTCCGCGTGGACTTGAGTCGGGCAAATTGGCGCAAGAGCTCCCGAAGTGGGCCAAATTGCGACAATTGCGTCGAAGTCGCCTTCGTTGACCAGGCGATCGCGGTTCGGGACTCCAAGAACCCGACCGGTCCGGTCTTAATCTTCACTGCCGACGAGTGGGACGCTTTCGTTGGCGGTACCAAGGACGGTGAGTTCGACCTCGACTGACAAGGGTCCATAGCGAAGCGCGGCCCGCCGGGTACTGGCCGGCCGCGGTCCGCCGGCTGGGCGGCGGCCCCCCCGTCGACCCGACA
>NZ_JAIBNX010000075.1:2160-4848 GCF_026130045.1 Micromonospora sp. CPCC 205371 | reverse complement strand
AGGGTGAGTTCGACTCCGCCTGCCAAGGGTCCTTAGCGAAGCGGGGCCGGCAGGTTCCGGCCGGCCGCGCTTCCGTCGCTAGGCCGCCGCACCCTCGTTGTACCCGACATGAATATTGGGCCAGAGGATGTCGGCAGCGGCTCGACCACCATGCAGGAACGCTTCGCTGGCCAAGCGCCGGAGCGGTTCCCGCAGCCCGGTGGCTACCAGCCCGCCCGCCGCGACAGCGAGCCGTCGGAGCCAGAGTCCGGGCTCCGCAACGGTTCCGGACCCGACCAGGCGCCCTCGCTGGCGCTCGGCGACCTGTCCGAACCGGTCTTCCCGCCGGCGAGTTGGCTGGAGCCCCACGCAACCGGCTCGCTCGTCGACCACCCGCTGCTGCGCGGCCTGCTGATGGAGCTGCCGCCCAAGGGCAGCGTGCCACCGCCCGGATGGCTCGACCGCTGGTTCGAGGCTGCGCGCTCCATCCTCGAGCTTCTCTACGTGCAGGGCTCCGGCCGTAACCGATAGCGCTGCGTTACCTATCGCCGGTGATATAGAGACTTCAACATCTAACGGTCGTTGATCTAACCCAATAGCCTCTCCTCCAATCGGCATCCGTAACTGCCCGATCCGGCGCCACAAGCGTCCGGTCGGGCAGGTGCCGGTTAGAGGGGAGGAATGGGGATATGACACCCCAATTGAAGCGTCGCCTCATGACGCTCGGCATGGCCACCGTCGGGGTGACGGTGGCCCTATCAATGGCCGCACCGCCCGCGCTCGCGGCGGAACCAGAAGGCCAGATTCGCAACGCCGGTGGTGAAACCGCTGTCGCCGACAGCTACATCGTGGTGTTCAAGGACTCCGCGGTGCGAGGTGGCGATGTCGCCAAGTCCGCCAAGGACCTGGCCGCGAGGCACGACGGGAAGGTCGCTCGCACCTACCGCTCGGCGGTGCGAGGGTTCGAGATCAAGGCCACCGCGAAGCGCGCGGCGCAGATCGCCGCCAATCCCGCGGTCGCGTACGTGGAACAGAACCACAAGATGACGATCCAGGACACCCAGACGAACCCCCCGTCCTGGGGCCTCGACCGCATCGACCAGCGCAACCTGCCGCTCAACAGCTCGTACACGTACCCGACCACCGCCAGCTCGGTGCGCGCGTACATCATCGACACCGGCATCCGGATCAGCCACAACGACTTCGGCGGCCGCGCGGTCCACGGCTACGACGCCGTCGACGGTGACACGAACGCCGACGACTGCCAGGGCCACGGCACGCACGTGGCCGGCACCGTGGGTGGAACCTCGTACGGTGTCGCGAAGGGCGTTCAGCTCGTCGCGGTGCGCGTGCTGAACTGCTCCGGTGAAGGCACCACCGCCGGTGTGGTGGCCGGTGTCGACTGGGTCACCGCCAACGCGGTCAAGCCCGCCGTCGCCAACATGAGTCTCGGCGGTGGCGCCGACTCCGCGCTGGACACGGCGGTCCGCAACTCCATCACCAACGGAGGCATCACCTACGGCATCGCGTCCGGCAACGGCAACGCGCTCGGCGTTCGGCAGAACGCCTGCAACTACTCGCCGGCCCGGGTCGCCGAGGGCATCACCGTCGGCGCCACCCAGAACAACGACGCCGCAGCCAGCTTCTCCAACTTCGGCACGTGCGTCGACATCCTGGCGCCCGGCGTGAACATCACGTCCGCCTGGTACAGCAGCAACACCGCGACCAACACGATCAGCGGAACGTCGATGGCCACACCTCATGTGGTCGGCGCCGCCGCGCTCACGCTGGCCGCGAACCCGTCGTACACCCCCGTCCAAGTCCGCGACAGCCTCGTGGCCAACTCGACGGCGAGCGTGGTGACCAACGTGGGCACCGGTACCCCCAACCGGCTGCTCTACGTGCCCAACACCACGACACCACCGGCCAACGACTTCTCACTCTCGACCTCGCCGACCTCCGGCTCGGTCGCGGCGGGCAGCTCGGCCACCACGACGGTGAGCACGGCAACCACGTCCGGATCGGCGCAGTCGGTCGCCCTCTCGGCGAGCGGCCTGCCATCAGGCGTGACGGCTACGTTCAGCCCTACCTCGGTGACGTCGGGAGGCTCGTCGACCCTGACGCTCGCCACCTCGGCGTCGACCCCGTCCGGCACGTACACGATCACGGTGACCGGCACCGGCGCGTCCGCGACCCGGACCGCCACGTACAGCCTGACCGTCACCGGCGGCAGCACTGGTAGCTGCACCGGCACCAACGGCACCGACGTCTCCATCCCGGACGCCGGCGCCGCGGTCACCAGCTCGATCACCATCGCCGGCTGCGGCCGCGCACCGTCGACCGGCTCGACGGTGGCCGTCAACATCGTGCACACGTACCGCGGTGACCTGGTCGTCGACCTGCTCGCCCCGGACGGCACCGCGTACCGCCTCAAGAACAGCAGCGCGACCGACGGTACTGACAACGTCAACGCGACGTATACGGCGAACCTGTCGAGTGAGGTCGCCAACGGCACCTGGCGCCTCAGGGTGCAAGATGTCTACTCGATCGACACCGGCTACATCAACACCTGGACGCTGACGCTCTAGTCAGACACAGGCCCGACCTGGGGAGGGTCGGCTGGGGCCCCGGCGCCCGGGCGGCGCCGGGGGGTCCCTCCCCCTCCCCCACCACCCTGCCCGGGGGCGCCCTCCCCCCCCCCCCCCCCGG
>NZ_JAIBNX010000075.1:0-2150 GCF_026130045.1 Micromonospora sp. CPCC 205371 | reverse complement strand
GGGCCCCGGCGCACGTGCGGCGCCGGGGCCTCACTCTGCTACCAGTACCACCTTGCCGAGGTGCTCACTCGCCTCCACGATCCGATGCGCCTCCGCCGCCTGCGACATCGGCAACCGCCGGTCGATCACGGGCTTGATCGCCCCGGACTCGATCAGCGGCCAGACCTCGTCGCGCACGCCCCGTACGATGGCGGCTTTTTCATCATGAGGTCGCGACCGCAACAGCGCCCCACCGATGGTGCCCCGCTTGGCCAGCAGGCCGGCGAGGTTGAGCTCGCCCTTCCGCCCACCCTGCAGCCCGATCACGACGATCCGGCCGTGCCGGGCCAAGGCCTCAATATTCCGATCGAGATAGGCGCCGCCGATGATGTCGAGGATCACGTCTGCCTTGACCTCGGCGGCAAAGTCTTGCTCGGTGTAGTCGATAGTCTGGTGCGCGCCGAGATCCTTGAGCGCCGCGTGCTTCGCGCGCCGCGCCGTGGTGACCACATGCGCGCCCAGCGCCGCTCCAAACTGGATCGCAAACGTCCCGATCCCGCTGCCACCGCCATGCACGAGCAGTGTCTCGCCTTTCTGCAGGCCGGCGATCTCGACGAGGTTCGACCAGACCGTGCACGCGACCTCGGGCAGCGATGCGGCCTCCACGATCGTGAGGTTGCGCGGGATGGGCAGCGTGTGCGCCTCGGGCACGGCCACGAGTTCGGCATAGCCGCCGCCGGCCAGAAGCGCACAGACAGGGGAGTTGGTCGCTGTGATCACGCCACTGCACTCAAGGCCTGGGTACTGGGAGGAGCCCGGCGGCGGCGAATAGTGCCCCTGTCTCTGGAGGATGTCCGCCCTGTTTACGGCGGTGGCCGCGACCTTGACGAGCACCTCTCCAGGACCGGCCTCGGCATCCGGCACCTCCACCCACTCCAACACCTCCGGCCCACCGGGCCGTGTGACCGCAACCGCACGCATGCACCCGATTCTCCCCCCACCCGTTCCGCCCCGCGTCCCCGGCGCCTCTCCCGCCGATCGGCCCGCGCGAGCCACGCGGCCCGCGTGGATCAAGGCCGAATGCAGGTGGCGGCCTGCGTCGATCAAGGCTGAATGCACGTGGTTGGATCTCTCTTTCACGTGCGTTTGCCCTTGATCGATGGATTAGTCCTCGATCGGCGAGCGGGTGGCGGGCCATGGCACACTAGGCACGGCTGCCGCTCCGGCGGCGGCCACGGAGGGTTCGCCTAGTGGCCGATGGCGGCGGTCTTGAAAACCGCTAGGGCGCGTGAGTGTCCTCGTGGGTTCGAATCCCACACCCTCCGCCTTGATCAGCAAGGACGCGCTCTGCCCGAAGGCACGATGCCGGACTGCAGGAGCGGGCGAGCGCTGGTCGGAATCATCGTCCTGCGTGCCGGACCATGAGCGAACCGCGCCTGGACCACGACCTACCGCGCGGGCCCCGATCAAGTGGAAGGATGGCGGCATGAGTCTCGATCGTCCTATTGCGCCGGACCCGTACGACCTGCTGCCAGCTGTGCCGTCGTTCACCCTTACCAGCGACGACATCCAGGACGGTAAGCCGCTCGACGCCACGTTCGCGCACGACAGCGTCGGTGGACAGAATCTCTCACCACACCTGGCCTGGTCGGGCTTCCCAGCGGAGACCCGTGGTTTCGTGGTGACCTGCTACGACCCCGATGCGCCGACGGGCAGCGGGTTCTGGCACTGGGTCCTGGTCAACCTGCCGGCCTCGGTGACGGAGCTCGAGCGCGGTGCGGGCGCGAGCGACGTGCACGGCGGCTTCCACGTGCGCAACGACTACGGCACGCGGGCCTACGGCGGCAGTGCGCCGCCCGCTGGTGACCGGCCGCACCGGTACGTCTTCGCGGTGCATGCCATCGATGTCGAACGGCTTGACGTCAGCCCGGACGTCTCGCCGGCGGTGGTGGGGTTCAACCTCGCATTTCACACGCTGGCCCGGGCGACGCTGCGGGGCACGTACCAAACCTGAGCACCGCCGATCAAGGGCAATCGCATCGATCAAGGGCAAACGCACGTGGAAAAGAGATCAAAGTACGTGCATTTGCCCTTCATCGACGGGAGGGCACGCACCCGCGGGGCGCGGCGGGCGCGCGCAGCGGGGCGCGGCGGGCGCGCGCAGCGGGGCG
>NZ_JAIBNX010000074.1:32564-37155 GCF_026130045.1 Micromonospora sp. CPCC 205371 | reverse complement strand
CGCTACGTGCCCACGATCGGCGGCGGCCAGCCCGGCCGGCTCGTCCACTAGCCGGCGCAGCGTGCCGTCACTCGGATGGCGCATGACGGTTCAACTCCTCGCGAAGGGCGGACTCGGCACGCCGCACAGTGGTGCCCACGCTGCCGGGGGAGAGATCGAGAGCGGCGGCGACCTCGGCGTAGCTGAGGCCGCTGTGCCGCAGGACCAGGGCGACGGCCTGCCTGCGGGGCAGCCGCGCCAGCGCCGCCCGCACGCGGCGGCGCTCGTCGAGGGTCACGACCGTGTCGGCGACATCCGGGTAGACGGCACCGCCGCCGTTGTCGGCGGCCACCTCCCGGGAAGCGCGGCGACGGCCCGACCGCATGTGGTTGAGCGCGGTGTGCGCCGCGGCGACGGACAACCACGGCAGCGCCTCGCCGGCAGGCACCGACGAGCGCCCGAACGTCAGGAAGACCTCCTGAGCGACGTCTTCGGCCTCGTCCCGCGAGCCGAGCACGCGCGCTGCGACGGCCACCACCCGCGGATAGGCGGTGCGGAAGACCTCTTCGAGGTCGGCACGGACCGCACCCCGTCTCGGCGGACTCGACACGATGCCGTCCTTCCGCTCCGTTCGTCTGGAGTGGGCGGCCGGCAGCGCGACGGCCGATCCGCTTCCACCACGCTCAACGACGTTCACATCTGTACAGCACCGCCGGCGCCCCGCATGTGACACACGCTCTCACGAACGCGGCATCTGGGCTGGTCAGGGGCGGTAGCGAGCGGCTGGTGGAGCCGGTGTGGGCCCCAGGTTCGACAGCCAGCGCCGGTAGGTGGCCTGCCAGGTGCCGTCGCGGCGCAGGCGCTCCAGTACCGCGTTGACGTACCGGACCAGGTCGGTCGCGCCCGGCGCGATGGCGACGCCGTACGGCTGCCGCTTGATTGGCGGCCCGACCACGACGGTGGTCGGGTCCTGCGCGGCCAGGCCGGCCAGCAGGATGTCGGAGGTCGACACCGCGGCGACCTGGCGTTGTTGCAGCAGGATCAGGCAGTCGATCACCTCGACCGCGGAGACCGGGATCACCCCGGGATGGGCGGCGATGTTGCTGATCGAGGTGCTGCCGGCGGCGGCGCACACCTTCGCCCCGGTCAGGTCCGCCATGCTGGCGACGGGGGAGCCGAGCGGCACGAGCAGCCGCTGGGCGGCACTGAAGTACTCGGTGGAGAACGCGACCTGCTGCCAGTCCCGGCACGTCATGGTCATCGTGCGCATCACCAGGTCGACCCTGCCGCTGGTCAGGCTCGGTATCCGGTCGGCGGCCCCCAGCGCGACGAACTGAACCCGGTCGGGGCTGCCAAGCAGGTCACGGGCGATCTCCCGGACCAGGTCGATCTCGAAGCCGGCCAGCTGACCCGTAGCGGGATCGCGGAACCCGACCTGGTAGGCGTTCTGGCTGACGCCGGCGATCAGCCGGCCACGCGCGCGAATCCGCGCGACCGTCGGGCCGACGAGATCGGTCGGCGCCAGGCTCGCGCGGGGATCGCAGGATTCGCCGGCCTCCGCCGCTACCGGCCGCGCCGGATCATCGACGCCCAGCGGACGGGGAGCCTCGGTCGCCACAGCCACGTCGCGCAGCGCCGGCCCTTCGGCCGCGCACCCGGCAAGAGCGACAAACGCGGCGAGCAACACTCCGGCGCCCAGGCGGCGCCCAGCCGGCGACGACATCATCAGCCGATACCGTACTGGCAGGTGTCAATCGCTCAGGTGCTGGTCGAGTACGCCGCGCAGGCTCCGCATCGCGAAGTACAGCCGGGACTTGATCGTCTCCACCGGGACGCCCCGCTCGACCGCCGCGGCTTCCAGGGAGACCCCGCGATAGACCAGCTCGACGAGCAGTTCGCGGTCCGCGTCTGGCAGATCGTTCATCATCCCGACGATCGCGCTGGCCGGTACCGGGAGTCCCGACTCGGCGGTGCGCACCTCCTGGAGCAGCGGGTACGGGCGGTCGTCGCGGCCAGCCGGCGCGTACCGCTCACCGTCGCGCAGCACCTTGCGAGCGGTCAGCACCAGCCAGGCACGCACGGCCGGCGGACGCCGCGGGTACTGCCGGGGATCTTGTGCCAGCCGGTAGAGCGTTTCCTTGAGTATCGAGTCAGCGGCGGGCTCGTCACCCTCGGTGAGTTTCAACGCGTACGCCCGCAAGGCAGCGGTGTGCGGTTCGACCAGCCGTTGGAACGTCTCCGCGGCGCGCTCCGCGCTGGCCCGAGCGTCGGCGCCGCTGGGTGTGGGCATGAACAGGTCGGCGTGCCGTGGAAGCCGCGGGCCTGCGGCTTTGCCCCGGTCGTCCGGGCCTGGCGAGCCGGGCGCCGTCCCATCGGCGGCGTGGCGGCCCATGCCGGATACCCCTCTCCGATCGTTCGGTGTGGACTCCAATCCTTGATCAGCGGGCGGGGTACGGACACGGGGAAAGTACCTGGATTGCTACCCGGACCGCTTGACCCACTACCGTGCCTCTATGGCCACCGCCACGAGCACGCGCGGCGCCCTCGGCAACCTGCCTGCCGAGGTGACGAGCTTCGTCGGCCGCCGCCACGAGGTGACCGGGGTCCGGCGGATGCTCTCCACCAGCCGGCTCGTCACGCTCACCGGCCCGGGCGGGGTCGGCAAGACCCGGCTCGCCCAGCGGGTCGGCGCCGAACTGCGCCGCAGCTTCCCAGACGGCGTGTGGTTCGTGGGGCTCGCCGAGCTGCGCGACCCCGACCTGGTGGCGGTCACCATCGGTGAATCGCTCGGCATCCGTGAGGGTGAGGTCAGCCCCGACGCGCGGGGCCTGGCCGCGTTCCTGGCCGAACAGCAGGCGCTGCTCATCCTGGACAACTGCGAACACCTCGTCGACGCCTGCGCCGACCTCGCCGAGACGCTGCTGCGGGCCTGCCCCGACCTGCGACTGCTGGTCACGAGCAGGCAGGCGCTGCGGCTCGACAGCGAGGCCAACCTGACCGTCCAGCCGCTGTCGGTGCCGGCTCTCGCCAGCGCCTGCACCGCCGTTGAACTGCACAAGTACGAGTCGGCGAGCCTGCTCGTCGAGCGCGCCTCGGCGGTGTGCCCCGACTTCCGGGTCACCGACGCCAACTGCGCGACGATCGTGCGGCTGTGCCAGGCGCTCGAAGGCATGCCGCTGGCGATCGAGCTGGCTGTGGCGCGGCTCAGGGTGCTCTCCCTCGATCAGATCCTGGACCGGCTGACCGACCGGTACCGGCTGCTCACCGACGGTGCCCGCAACGCACCGCCCCGGCAGCAGACGCTGCGCGCCCTGATCGACTGGAGCTGGGACCTATGCTCCGACACCGAGCGCGTCCTGTGGTCGCGGGTCTCCGTCTTCTCCGGTGGCTTCGAGCTGGACGCCGCCGAAGCGGTCTGCGCCGACGACAAGCTGCCCGCCGACACGATCCTCGACCTGATCGCCTCCCTTGTGGACAAGTCAGTGCTGATCCGGGCCGGCAACGGCACCGCGCGGTACCACATGCTCGACGTCACCCGCGAGTACGGCGCGCTCAAGCTGCTCGCCGCCGGGGAGCAGGAGGCCGTGGCCAGCCGCCACTGCCGCTGGTTCGCCGACCTGGCCGCGCACGCCGACCGAAACTGGGTCAGCCCTCAGCAGGTGACGGTCATGCGGCGGCTGCGCCACGAGCGAGCCAACCTGCGGGCGGCTCTGGAGTACGCGATCACGGCGGGCCCGCCCGAGACCGCGTTGCGGTTCGCGGCGGAGCTGCAGAACCACTGGTTCATCCGGGGTTTCCTATCCGAAGGGCGGCACTGGCTCGACCGCGCCCTCGCCCTACCCGGCCCCCCACATTGGACACGTGTCAAGGCGCTGCGCGTCGCGGCCTGGATCGCCGGCATCCAAGGAGACGACCGAGCCGGCGCGCTGCTCGCCGACGCGGTGGCGCTCGCCGAGACGCTGCCGCCGTCACCCGAGCGCGCGTACCTGCCCCTGATCGAGGGCATCTTCCTGGTGTGGCCCGGCGACCACGCCGAGGCGCTGCCGAAGCTCGAACAGGCCTTGGCCGCCTTCCGCGCGATGGACAACCGCAACGGTGAAATGTGGACACTCATCGTGCTCGGCCTGTGCCGCGGTCTCGCCGAGCAGCCATCCAGCGGCTACCCAGACCTGAACGCCGCCAAGGAGCTGGGCGCCGCCAGCGGTGAGGCGTGGTGGCAGTCGTTCGCGCTGTGGGCGCTGAGCGTACTGCGCTGGCGTGACGGCGACTACGCCGGTGCGACCGCTGCGGCCAAGGAGAGTCTGGTCATCCGCAAGGTGGTGGAAGACGAGCAGTTCACCGTCGGGCTGGCGATGGAGTCGCTCGCCTGGATCGCCGGCAGCGAACGGCGCGACCAGCGCTGCGCCGAACTGCTCGGCGCCTCCAAACGGATGTGGCAGGGGATGCACACGTCTCTGGCGCCGTTTCGCACGCTGCAAGACTGGCACGACGAGGTCGTCGACCAGGTGCGGTCGCGCCTTGGCGCGACCGCGTTCTCGGCGGGCCACCCGCCCCGGGCCCGCATGGCCGCCGGTGGCGCGGGGCCGGCGGCGGCCCAACCAAAGCCGCCGCC
>NZ_JAIBNX010000074.1:32190-32554 GCF_026130045.1 Micromonospora sp. CPCC 205371 | reverse complement strand
GCCCCGCCCCCGCTCCCGGCGGCCCCGCGGGCGGGGAGCCGCCAGGCCCCCCGGTGACGCGGTCGCGGCGGCGCTCGAACGAAAGCCGCGCCCGCCGGTGCCCGAACAGCACGCCGACGCGGCCGCCGACCACGGGCTGACGAGGCGGGAGCGCGAGGTCGCGGCGCTGATCGCCCAGGGCCTGACCAACCGGGAGATCGCCGCCCGGCTGGTGGTCGCGCAACGCACGGCCGAGGGACACGTGGAGAACATCCTGAGCAAGCTCGGCTTCACCTCGCGGGCCCAGGTGGGCGGGTGGCTCGCGGGCCAGCGGCCGGCGCCGCGGGGCTGACCCAGGCGGGGCGCAGCCACGGCGGTCTGTGGG
>NZ_JAIBNX010000074.1:0-32180 GCF_026130045.1 Micromonospora sp. CPCC 205371 | reverse complement strand
AGGGCCCCGGGGGAACAACCCTGACCAACCTCGGCCCCCCCGCGGGCCCCCGGGGGGCGGCCGGGCGCGCGAGCGAGCGGCCGTCGCCGCGAGACTGACCGGAGGCGCCGCTACTCGCGGCACCGGTGCGCGCGAAGCACCAACGCGGGCGGCCGCGCCTCACCATCCAGACACACCACGGCCCGAAGCCGGCGGCTGTAGGCGTACCGGTCGCGCGGAGCCGCCTCCACGATGGGAATCGGCTGCTTGTCGAAACAGCGGTCTCGGCCGTTCTGCAGAGTGCCCCACACGATTCCGCTGCCGCAGTACCGGCAGTCCGCTGGCCGAAGCGGTTGATTCACCTTCGTCGTTCCCTTTCGATGCGCTGTCCAACATGGAGTGCTGGAAAGCAACGACCGGAAAGGGCTCCGGGTTTCTCAGGGGGTGGCGACCCAGGGACTGGTGGCGATTTTGTCGGTGGTGCCCAGGTCGATGCCGCCTCCTGGGCTGAGCACCTGGGCCGGCTGTCCCGCGGCCGGTGCCATCTCCAGGTACGTGCCGGTGGTTGCCCCGACGTTGGCGTCGGTGACGGTGTTGCGCCACACCACGACCGCCGCCGCGCCCGCACCCGGTGCCAGTGTCACCTGCCGGGGTGGCCCGTCGAAGCCGGTGATGGTCGAGATCTGGCCCGTGCCTTGCAGGACGCTGATGTCGAGGGGCTTGCGGTCGGCGTCGAGGACCTGGAGCGTCGGGTAGCCGTTTGCGGTGTATGGCTGGCTGCCGCAGTTGACCATCTCGACGCGCATCGCCCGCAGCCCCGAGGCGGACTCCACCTGCCCGGCGCTGAGCGCTACACCCGACGGCGGGCACGCCGGAGCGGCGGTGGCGGTGGGGGCGGGCGGTGTCGGATCGGGTGTGGGCGCCTCGTCGTCGGTACAGCCCGCTAGCAGGACCAGCGTGGCGGATGCCGCGACGAAACGGGCGACTGGTGTCGAACGCATCCGACGATTGTGCAAGATCGACACAAGCTGGCCTCTTCGTGGGTCAACTCTGAATATGTAGAGTTATGGCGTGACCAGATCTCGCCGCCCCTCCGCGCAGACCACGGCGGTCGTCCTCGCGCTGGCGGAGGAGCCCGCCGAGTGGCGGTACGGCTATGACCTGTGCAAGCAGCTCGGTCTCAAGCCCGGCTCGCTGTACCCGATCCTCGTGCGCCTCGCAGACCGTGGCCTGCTCGACACCTCTTGGCAGGCTGGCGAGCCGACGGGCCGGCCGCCGCGCCACCTGTACCGGCTGACCGGCTCCGGCCGCGCGCTCGCGGCCGAGTTGGCGCAAGCCCAGCCGCGACCAGCGGCGTCCCCGCGACGATCGGGGCCGAGATGGCAGGGAGCGTGAGCCGGCCGCAGCACCGGTACGAGATCGCCGCTGGCGGTTCGCGCTCAGCTGTGCCCGGGCCGTGTTGTTCCTTCCGGTGCCGCCGCGATGGCCGGCTCCCGCCGCGACCGCCCTGGTGATCGGGGCCGTCGCCGCGTGCGTCGCCGCCATTGCGACCTTCCTGGTCCGGCATCCGGGCGCCGTCGAGGGCCTCCCGCCTGGTAACGCCGTCCTCCTGGGCGTCGTGCTCGCCGGCGGCCTCTGGGTGGCGGTGCCCCCACCCCCCGGGTTGGGCGGCGCCCGCCTGGCGCCGCGCGTGGGCGTCGGCGCCGCCGCCTTCACCCTCGGTAGCTTGGCCTCCGCCTACCCGAGCAGGGAAGGGCTGCCCGCCATCTAGTTGCTCTTCGGATCGATGCTGATCTTCGCAGCTTCGGCGTCCATCGCCGCGGCGGCCGGGCGGTCGTTCCGCGCGGGCGTGCGGGCAGGCGTCTGGACCGCGATCGCGGTCGTGCCGCTCACCTTGGCCGTGGGAGTGTTCGACGCGTTGCGCCAGCACGCCGCCGACGGCGTCTGGACCTTCGCAGGCGACGTGACGTCCGCGGGGTTCAGCCTCAGCTTCACCTTCGTGGCGTGCGTCGCCGTTCCCGTGATCGGGTTTCCGTTCGCGGTGTTCGGCGCCTCGGTCGCGGCTACGCTCCGCGACGAGGAGACGAGCGTGAATTCCCGTTGAGTGGGTATGGCACCTGCCATGCGGGCACTCATCGTCAATTGCACATTGAAGCCGTCACCTGAGCCGTCCAACACCGAGGCACTCGCCGGCGTCGTCGCGGAGGCCCTGGAGAAGGATGGGGTCTCGGTGGACTGGGCGCGCGCGGTCGACCATGACATCAAACCCGGCGTGCAGAGCGACCAGGGGCCGGGCGACGAATGGCCGCCGATACTCGAGAAGATCCTCGCCAGCGAGATCCTGATCATTGCGACACCGACCTGGGTTGGGCGACCGTCCTCGGTCGCCCAGCGGGTCATCGAGCGGCTGGACGCTTTGATCTCGGAGACCGACGACCAGGGGCGGCCGGTCGCGTACAACCGGGTCGCGGGCGTGGTCAACACCGGCAACGAGGACGGCGCCCATCACGTGATCAGCGAGATCAACGGCGCGCTCGGCGACATCGGCTTCACCATCCCGGGGCAGGCGTGGACGTACTGGCACCTCGGACCGGGCGCTGGACCCAACTACCTCGACGACCAGCGTGGCCACGACTGGGCCGCCAAGACCGGCCGGGCGATGGCGCGAAACCTGGTCACGGTCGCCCGAGCGCTGGCGGCCACGCCGATGCAGCCACCGCCCGATTAACGGACTATTCCGGATGAATGCTCCATATCATCTCTTTCGTGGAGCTGCGTTGTAGCTTGTGGCATCCGGCGCCGGTGACCCGCGCCGATCTGATCATCGAGGTGGATCCCGGTGCGACGGTCGCTCGGGTGCTCGACGCGCTGCCGGTACCGGTCGGTGATCAGCCCTGCTTCGTCGGCGACGCGCGCCTCGATCCGGGCAAGACCGTTGCCGACAGCCCGCTGGTTCAGGGCTGTGTCATCCGCGTGGGCGAGCCCGGAACCGCGACGCGGCTGCCCGATGACGCGGTAGCGGCGTTGCGAGCCGTCGCGGGCCCCGACATGGGTGCGGTGGCCTGGCTGCCAGCCGGCCGTCACATCGTGGGGCGCGAGGAAGGCTGCCTGCCGAGGATGTCCGACCCCGAGGTCGCCGAGCGGCACCTGATGCTGGAGGTCGGCATCGACGGTACGGTCCGCGCCACGGACCTGCTGACCGACACCCCCGTCCACCTGGTACCCGGGGCGCTGGTGGAGGTCGGTGGGAGCCGCCTTGAGCTGGTTGGCCGCCCCGAGGTGCCGCTGGACGCGGTCCGCGGTGACGACGGGCGGCTGGTGTTCGAACGCCGGGTCGCGGCGGCCCCGACCGTGACGCCGGCCGAGGTGGTCTTGCCGACGGCGGCCGCCAAGACTCCAGTACTGGCGCTGCTGACACTGCTCGGCCCGGTGGAAGCGGGCCCCACGTATCTGTGCGGGCGCGGGGCGTGGCCGCGGCCACCCCGGGATTTCCAAGCGGCCCGCGACGCGCCCGCCGAGGAGATCGCGCGCCATGTGGCGCGCGAGGAGCAGGCGCGTCGCGAGCTGGCGCCGGACGAGATCGACATCATCTTCGCCGCGACCGGCGCCAGCGACCGGCTGTGGTCGCGGGACGCGACCGCGCCGCACGGGTTGTCGCTGCGGGTGGGCTCGATGGAGAGCCTGGCGAGCCTCGCGTTGCGTGGGGAACCGTGGGATGGATTCGCGCCGCCGGTGGTGCGGGGCGTACCGGCCACGGTGGACCTTCGCGAGGCCGGTGCGGTCGGACTGATTGGTCAGTCAGGCGATGTCGCCCCGACCGTCCGGTGGATGCTGGTGCAGTTGGCGACGCTGCGAAGTCCAGCCGACCTTCGAATTGTCGTGCTGACGGCCTCGGACGATGACGAGTTGGCCTGGACCACCTGGCTGCCGCATATGGCCGTGGACGCCGCTGACGGCGCGGCCACCTGCTGGGTGGGCAACACACCTCAGAGCCGGGCGGACCGGGCGGCCGAGCTGGGCGAGCTTCTCACCGCGCGGCGGGGCAGGCCCGCCGGGTCGCACCTGCCGGAGATCGTGGTACTCCTCGACGGCGCCTCGGAGCTGCGGGACCTGCCCGGTGTGCCCGAGCTTCTCCGGGACGGGCCGTCGCTGGGGATCTACGCGATCTGCGCCGACCGCGACGGCCTGCGCGACTGCGGGGTGCTATGCGAGCTGGATGCCGGCCGCGTGCGTGTCACCCGAGGCAGCGACGCGCACACGGTCTCGGGTCGCGCTGACTGGCTGAGCCGAGACCGGGCCGAAGGCGTCGCCCGGTCGCTCGCGTCGATGCGAGACACGGGAGCCGACCGCGCCGCGAGCACCACCAGCGGTGCGATATCGGTGCGGCAGGCCGGTTGGCTCACGGCCGGCGAGCCCCGCCCGCGCGCATTTCCTGCGCTGCCAACCGTCGTGCGGCTGGACGACCTGCCGGCGGCGGTGCCCGGCCGCGGTGTCGCGGTCGGCGTCGGGGGACCGCGTGTGGCCCCGTTCAGGCTCGACCTGTTCGGCGCGGGTCCACACGTGTTGCTGGTCTCCGGCCCAGCCGGCAGTGGCCGCAGCACCGCCGCCGCGACGATCGCACACGCGCTCAACCGGTGCGGCGTGGCCGTACTCGCGCTGGCACCGGCCCGCTCGGCGCTGCCCGGCCTGCTGCCACACGACAGGCTGGTCCGGGTACTGGTTGGCAGCGGCTTCGAGGACCGCGACCTGCGCGCCGTCGCCGCGCAGTTCGGGGAGCGCCCGTACGCGATGATCGTCGACGACGTCGACCGGCTGTCCATCAACGCGGTGGTGGAGTCGTCGACCGAGCTCCCCACGCTGCCGCACCAGATCGCCGAGCCCGCCGGGCTTGGCCGGGCCGCGCTCGTGCTGTGCGGGGACGCCTCGCCCATCCTGAATGGACAGCGACCGTCCCTGCGGCAGCCCGTCGTCGAGGCTGTCACCAGCGGCACCCGGATCTTGCTCGCGCCGTCCAGTGTGGCCGTCGGGCGCGAGCTTGGGTTCACGCTGGGGGCCGATCAGCTGTTCAGCGCGCCACCCGGACGCGGGTTCATCGGGATAGACCACCAGATGGAGCCGGTGCACCTGGCGATGCCGCCCGATCCAGCACGGTGAACCGTGCCGCTCAAGTCAGCGGCAGAACCGGCAGTGGGGCGGCGTAGAGCCAGGCGTCGAACAGGTTCGTCAGCGGCCGGCCAGCGTGCCGTTCCGCGAGCGCGATGAAGGCCCGCGTGGTCACGGTGCCGTGGTGGTTCTCGGCGACCCAGGCGTGCAGGAGCCGGAAGAACCGCTCGTCGCCCACCTCGCGACGCAACGCGTGCAGTGTCAGCGCGCCGCGCTTGTAGAGCCGCTCGTCGAACATCCGATCCACGCCCGGATCGGCGACCCGCAGATCCATCGGGCGCACCACGAGCCGCGCGTGCCACAGCCGGGCGAGCGCGTTGACGGACCCGCCACCCGACGCTTCCGACCAGAGCCACTCCGCGTAGGTGGCGAACCCTTCGTTGAGCCAGATGTGCCGCCAGTCGGCCACCGTCAGGCTGTTGCCGAACCACTGGTGAGCCAGCTCGTGCGCCACCAGCCGCTCGTGGGTCCGCCGCCCGTCGACGTGGCCCGCGCCGAAGATGGACATGCCCTGTGCCTCGATCGGATCGTCCAGGTCGTCGTCGGTCACGACGACGGCGTACTCACCGAACGGGTACGGCCCGAAAAACCGTTGCATCGCCCGCATCATCTCGCCCTGGCGCCCGAAGTCGTGTGCGAACTGCCGCCGCAGCCTCCCCGGCACCGCGGCCCGCTGCACCGGCCAGCGAGTGGAGAGGTCCATCCGCTCGTACCGTCCTATCTGGACGCTGACCAGGTAGGTGGGCGTCGGCTCGGGAAGGTCGTAGACCCAGGCCGTCGTGCTCGCGCCGCGCCGGCGCTCCGTCAGCCTTCCGGTAGCGATGACCGTGTACGGCGTCGCCGCCGCCACCGCGATGCGATAGCTCGCCTTGTCGGCCGGGTGGTCGTTGCACGGAAACCAGGACGGCGCGCCCACCGGCTGGCTGGCGACGAGCACGCCGTCGGTCAGCTCGTCCCACCCGAGGTCGCCCCACCGCCCGGCGATCGGGCGGGGCCGCCCGGAATACCGGACCTCGACCTGGAACACCGCGTCGACGGGTACCGGGCTGGCCGGCCGCACGTGCAGCTTGTGGCCCGCGTGGTTGAACTTCGCGGCCGTGCCGTCGACGAGCACCTGCTTGACCTGCAACCCGGCCAGATCGAGGCTGAACCGCGACAGCCCATGCGTGGCCACCGCCGTGATGGTCGCCCTGCCGGTGAGCCGGTTGGTGGCGATCCGGTAGTCCAGGTCGAGGTCGTAGTGGCGGGTCCGGTAGCCGCCGTTGCCGTGCTCGGGAAGGTACGGGTCTCCGGAATGCTCAGCACCGGGCTGGGCGGTGCCCGTCATTCCCGGTGGTTCGGCCATGCCGCGATCGGGTTGCCGAGCCAGCGCGAGTCGGCCGGCACCGTGTCACCACGGGTCACCAGCGAGCCGGGCCCCACCGTGGTCCGGGCGCCTATCGTCGCGCCGGGCAGCACGATCCCGTGCGGGCCCAGCGTGGCGCCCGCCGCCAACGTCACCTCGTCCATACTCATGATCCGATCATGGAACAGGTGTGTCTGCACGACGCAGCCCCGGTTGACCGTGGCCCCGTCGCCGAGGCGCACGAGGTCGAACTCCGGCAGCCAGTACGTCTCCAGCCACACCCCGCGGCCGATCTTCGCGCCCATCGTACGCAACCACCCGGCGAGCACGGGAGTGCCGCTCGCGGCGGGTACCAGCCACGGCACCGCGAGGACCTCGACGAAGGTGTCGGCGAGCTCATTGCGCCACACGAACGAGTCCCACAGTGGACGGTCACCGGCCCGGAAACGCCCCACCAGGAGCCACTTCATCGCGGTGGCGGTCGCGGCGGCCAGTACGCCGGCGCCCAGCAGCACGACACCGGACAGCGCCCCGGCGGCCACCGGCCCCAGCGCGTTCCAGACCGCGGCGAGCGCGGCCAGCACGAGTACCGCCAGCGCGCCGCCGCACGCCACCGGTACCAGGCGGAACAGCTCGACGAGGGCGCGAGCCGCCTTCAGCCGGGCCGGCGGGGCATAGGTGCGCCTGCTGTCGGCCTCCTCCGGCGACCGGCGCAGCGGCATGGGCGGCATCCCCAGCCAGGACGAGCCCTTCTTGGCCTTGCGCGGCGCGGAGGACAGCACCCCGACCAGGCCCCGCTTCGGCACGGAGTGTCCCGGCGCGGCCATCCCGGAGTTACCGAGGAACGCCTGCTTGCCGATCCGGGTGGGTGCCACGTGCAGCCAGCCGTTCCGCAGCTCGTACGTGGCGACCATCGTGTCGTCGGCCAGGAACGCGCCGTCGGCGACGGTGGTCATCTTCGGCAGCGCGAGGACGGTGGACGCCTCCACGCCCCGGCCCACCTTCGCGCCGAGCAGCCGCAGCCACGCCGGCGTCAGCACGCTGGCGTACAGCGGGAAGAGCCCGACCCGCGCCATGCCCATCAGGCGCTCGGTCGCCCACACCTGCCACGCGACCCGGCTGTGCACCGGGTGGTAGCCCTCGCGCAGTCCGACGCTCAGCGAGCGGACGGCGACCAGCACCAGCGCCGCGTAGGCGGCGACGTACATCAGCGCGGCGGCCGGGATGGCCAGCAGCGCGGCGGTGACCGCGCCGCCGAGCGTGCCGGCGCCGGCGGCCGCGCGCGCCAGGACGGCGATCCCGGGCAGGGCGGCCACGGCCGGCAGCATGCCGAGCAGCAGCGAGGTCGCGCCGTATGCCGTGCCCCAACGCCGGGACCGGCCCGGCCGCTCCACCGGCCAGGTGTGGCCGCTCTTGCCGGCCCGGGTGGCCGGTGCACCGACCCACCGCTGGCCCGCCGGCACCGTCCCGCGGGCCGTCGAGCCGGCACCGACCTGCGCGCCCTTACCGATCCGCACACCCGGCAGCAGCGTGCTGCGGGCGCCGATCCGCGCACCCGCACCGATCCGGACCTGTCCGATGTGGACGACATCCCCGTCGACCCAGTACCCGCTCAGGTCGACCTCAGGCTCCACTGCCGCGCCCCGCCCCACCTTCAGCAGGCCGGTGACCGGCGGTGCGGAGTGCAGGTCGACGTCGCGGCCGATCTCGGCTCCGAGCGCCCGCGCGTACCGGGTCATCCACGACGCGCCCGCGACGCTGGTCGCGCCGCTCAGGTCGGCCAGCCTCTCCGCGGTCCACAGTCGCAAGTGGACCGGGCCGCCGCGGGGATAGCGCCCCGGCCCCACGCCGCGCAGCAGCAGCCGCGCCCCGCCCGCCGCGATGCCGATCCGTCCCACCGGGCTGAACAGCAGGAACCAGCCCAGCGCGACCCACCACCACGAGACGGCCGGCGCCCACGGCGCGCCAAGGAGCTTGGCGGCCAGGGCCAGGACGGTCAGCCAGCGCAGCCCGACGATCGTCAGCAGCGGCACCATGAGCAGCGTCTGGATGGCGCCCGCGAGCCGTGGCGTGGGAGCGACCTCGCGCCTGGTCGTGGCGCTCGCGCCGAGCCCGTCCAGTACCGCCGCGAGGTCGGCCAGCCGGGGGTGCTGGTAGAGGTCGCCGACCGACACCTGGGGGTGGCGGGTGCGAATCCAGGCGATCAGCTGCGCCGCGGCGAGGCTGCTGCCTCCGTTGCGAAAGAAGTCTGCCCCCGCCTCGGTCACCCGTACGCCGAGGATCTCCGCCCAGCCCTCGGCGAGCCACGCCTCGGTCTCGGACAGCGCCGCCCCGTGCGTGTCTACTGTGGGCAGCGGCCAGGGCAGCGCGGCCCGGTCCACCTTTCCGGACGTGCGGGTCGGCAGCGTGTCGACGACGGCGAGCAGCGGCACGAGAGCGGCGGGCAGGTGCTCGCGCAGCCGTGCCGCCGCCGCGTCCGGGTCGAACTCCGCGCCGTCGAGCAGGGTCACGTATCCGACCAGGACCTGGTTGCCGGCCTTGGTGCGACGTACCGCCGCGGCCGCGCCGGCCACGTCGGGCAGTGCCTGGAGCGCGGCGTCGACCTCGCCCAGCTCGATCCGCCGCCCGCCGAGCTTGATCTGCTCGTCGTTGCGGCCGATGAAGATGAGGCCCTCCGGCTCGGCGCGCACCATGTCACCGCTGCGGTAGGCACGGTCCCAGCCGAGCGAGGGCAGCGGCGCGAACCGCTCCGCGTCCTTGGCCGCGTCGAGGTAGCGGGCCAGGCCCACACCGCCGATCACCAGCTCACCGGTGCCACCCATCGGCACGGGCTCGCCGAGCGCGTCGACGACGGCGAGCCGCCATCCAGCCAGCGGGAGCCCGATCCGTACCGGCCCCTCGCCGGTGAGCCGGGCGGCGCAGGCCACGACGGTCGCCTCGGTCGGCCCGTACGTGTTCCAGACCTCGCGGCCCGGCACGGCCAAGCGTTCGGCGAGCTCGGGCGGGCACGCCTCGCCACCGAAGATCAGCAGACGTACGCCGTCGAGCGCCTCCGCGGGCCACAGCGCGGCGAGCGTCGGCACCGTCGACACCACGGTGATGCCCCGGGCCGCCAGCCATGGGCCGAGGTCGACGCCGCTGCGTACCAGGGAACGCGCGGCCGGCACCAGGCACGCGCCGTGCCGCCAGGCCAGCCACATCTCCTCGCACGACGCGTCGAACGCCACCGACAGCCCGGCCAGTACGCGGTCGTCCGGCCCGATCGGCTCCGCGGTCAGGAACAGCCGCGCCTCGGCGTCCACGAACGCCGCCGCCGACGCGTGGCTGACCGCGACGCCCTTCGGCTTGCCGGTCGAGCCGGAGGTGAAGATGATCCAGGCGTCGTCGTCGGGCCCCGGCCTTCCCTGCGCCGACGCCCCCGGCGGGGCCAGCGACGTCATCGCCAGGCCGTCGCCGAGTACCGCGCATACGTTCGCCTCCGCGAACACCAGCTCCGCCCGCTCGTCGGGGTCATCGGCCTCCACCGGCACGTAGGCGGCTCCGACGGCGAGGACCGCGAGGATCGCGACGTACAGGTCGGCGGTGCCGGACGAGATCCGGATGCCGACCCGGTCGCCCACGCCGATGCCGGACGCGGCGAGCTTCTGCCGCACCGCGTCGACCTCCGCGGCCAGCCGGCGATAGTCGTACACCCGCGTGCCGTCGTCGATCGCCGGAGCGTCCGGATGCCGCGCGACCGTGCCGTCCAGGATGTCCAGAAGGGTCCGGCTGGCCGGTGCCGTATCAGACCGGAAGACGGCAGCAGCAGTCGGCAGGACGGGCGTCAGGGTCACAGCGCACCTCTCTGGGCACGCCACCGGGCGCGCGGCCAGCCGTCCACGCTAGCGCAGCTGAACGGCGCGTAACGCCCGTATGTCGCCTTCGTGTCCGCCGCCACAGCACGGCACGAGTCATCAGGACGTGTGGGTAACCGACGGCCGTGCCGCTTGGCGCGCCAGCTCACGAATGTTGGCGACCGTGATGAGCAGCGTTCCGACGGCGGTCGGTGCGATCCAGGCGACCAGATGACCCTCGGCCATCTGGACGAGAAAGGCCGTGACGAAGGCGATCACGCTGCTGCCCATGAGGCTCAGGTGCCAGACACGCCAGGCGTAGCGGCTGCCGTGCAGCACGGGCCGGCGCCGGGCCATCCACACGCCGCCAGCCACCCACACCACCGTGAAGATGCCGAGCACGGCCAGCCCCACCAGGCCCGCCGGGTCGTAGGCGACGAGACCGAACGCGGTCAGGCACAGCACGCCGGCGCAGACCGCGTACGCCCGGCCCAGCAGCGGGTGCCGGCCCCGCCGCTTGGGAGCCAGCATCACCGGGCCGGCGAGCAGTAGGCCGAGGCCGCCGGCGGTGGCGTGGACGCCGACGAGCGCGGGATGCAACCAGTCCATGGAGACGCCCCCGTGACCTATCTAAGTGGAATATCGTCACTCCATCGTGCGACCTGACACAATGACATGTCAAGGAGGGATTGGATGACCGCTCGCCCGCTGAACGCGACCGCCGCCTCGCTGCTCGGCTTCCTGCACGAGGGACCCATGTCCGGCTGGGACCTGGTCGCCACGGCCCAGTCCCGCATCGGCGACTTCTGGTCGCTCACGCAGAGCCAGGTGTACCGGGAGCTAAGCGCCATGGCGGCCGACGGGCTCGTCGAGGCACAGGAACGCGGCCGGCGAGACCGGCGACCGTACGCCATCACCGACGCCGGCCGGGCGGCGTTCGCCGCATGGGTCTCGCGCGAACCCGATCCGGAGACGATCCGGTTTCCCTTGCTGCTGACCGTGATGTTCGGCCGGCACGTGCCCGCCGAGCGGCTGGCCGCGATCGTGGCCAAGCACCGGCAGGTGCACGCCGACCGCCTGGCCACGTACGAGCAGATCGACGCGGCGCTGCCACCCGAGGCGGCCGAGGCGGAGCCGTACGCGATAGCGACGCTGAGGTTCGGGATCGCCTATGAGCGCGCGATGCTGGCCTGGTTCGACGACCTCCCACCCGCGATCGCCGGCGACTGACCTGATACTTTTTGTCCTGTTGACCGCCGGGTTGGGAAGTATCCTGGGCTGCTCGCGAGGCAGCTTCAGGGTTTCCTCTCGGCGGGCTTCTTTGTGCACCACTATGGATGTGGCTGCCGGCGCGCAGCCGCCGCGTGAGGAGGCTAGACATGGGCGGGGACTAGCAATTTCGCTTGAGAAAGCTGTAGTCAACAACAAACTGGATTGGGGCCCCAATCCCAGCTTACTTCGTTTCCGCCTCCGAGCGGGGCCAGGTCCACCGGAGTCCGTACGAGTGGTGCCGGGCCGGTGAAGTTACCTCGATGCTGTATTCCACCATTGAAGCATCGTCGGTGTCGTGTCTTCGCGGCGGGAACTCCGTCATGATCTGCGTCTGTCGTAATGCGTTGCCCGTGTTCCAGGCGGCACCCGTGACATCACCTGGATCTTCTTCCTTCGGAAAACGGACCCTGACAGTCACGCTCTTTGTCTTGTACCTGCCGCCGCCCTGACGGAAATATGGTCGTTGGACGCCTAGGTCGTCGGCATGGGTTTGCCTCACCATGACTTCGAGTTGTTCTCCGCGCCTCATCGGTCGCCCCGGATAAACCCACCGGTAGACCCGACTGTCTGTTTCGGGGTCCTTCCCGTCAAGTAGGCGAGCGCCCCGCGGCTTGCACAGCTCTACCTGAGGATCTGTGGCGCTCTTTCCCGTCCAGTGTTCTCGTAGCTCGATGAGGCGCAGATCGTTTCGTGCTGCCTCGATCCTTTGGAGCCGCTCGTACGTGTAGCGCCTGTAGCCGTTTTCCCGCCTGACCTCTAGTGTTCCCTCAAGTGCCAGTATTGTGTATTGGGTTGGATTCTGCTCGCGAACTCTGTGATGTGCCGATATTAGCAGAAGCCCTGCGGCGGTCATTGCTATCGCAATTCCTGCTTGCAGATGGATTGGGCGCCTCATTACGGCGGTGAATGCTGTCGTCGCAAGGGTCGAAAGGCTGATGCTGGCGAGTACGAAGAAGGTGGCGGAATTTGCTGTGGCCGCAAGCGTGCGCGTATTTCGGAGCGCCGGCTTGTCCAGGAGGCGTTCAATGCTCATGTCACGTCCCGCCGTTCTGCTCGCATACGATCTTGCAGCGAGGTCGTTGATTAGAGAATCACAAGTCTACGGTGGCTGAGTCGCATGAGGAGTGAATGAACACCTCATTGCTACTCACGCCTGGGAATCTTCCGTCGGCACTATTTGGTAGGCCTTCAAAGTCATCGTCCGGCCCGCAGATGCCGGTGGGCGTCTTCGAGGCCAACCTCGTTGTCCTGCGGGCCGGTTATGCCAGTCAGGTCGTGGTTGGCGATCCTTCGAGCGACGTAGTCGGCATGTACGGCCCATCGGAATTGGAGCAGCGGGGCCAGGCCACGGTGGACCTCCGCCTCGGTCAGCGTGCCTAGCGTTCCGTATCGGGCACGTCCGCGGTTGCCAGCGCACGGTGTACGAGGGCGAGCGTGGAGCCGATCAGTTGTTGCTCGACCGCGGTGTCTCCGACGAGTTCCCGACCGTCCACCCAGGACAGCAGGGTGAGTGGTCCTTCGCCGGTCGTGACGACGACGTTGCCGCCGATGGTGGGTAGCGGGGCGCCGGGCGGGGATGCCGGCCCGCTGTGGTGCCTGGCGACGCGCAGGCCGGCCAGGAACGACCGCTGTCGCGTGGCCGGCACGCCGCTTGCATCCAAAGATCTGAATGTGTACGTTCGCGGGAAAGCGATTCCCCCTGGCCATGAGGAGTCAGAGCATGCCGAACCTCCGCCTCCTCGCTGCTGCCACCGCTAGCGCCCTCGCGTGTTCCCTGCTCGCCGTCGCCGCCCCCGCCTCGGCCGCCGTTGGCGCCATCCGTGGCGCCCCGTCCGGACGCTGCGTCGACGTGCCGAGCGCGAACAAGACCAACGGCACGCAGGTGAAGCTGTACGACTGCAACGGCGGAAGCAACCAGCAGTGGAACCACACCTCCGGCCGGCAGCTGCGGGCGTACGCGGGCACGAAGTGCCTGGACGCCTACAACAACGGCACGACGGCCGGCACCCAGGTGGTCATATGGGACTGCACGGGCGGCACCAACCAGGTGTGGAACGTCAACAGCAACGGCACGATCACCAGCGCGCTGTCGGGGCTCTGCCTCGACGCCAGCGGCGGCGGCACCGCCAACGGCACGGCGATCATCCTGTGGACATGCAACGGCGGCGCCAACCAGCGGTGGAACAGCACGACCGGCGGTCCCGGCTGCCCGGCCTCCGGCGGCATCACCTACACGCTGCACCGGGCCTCGGCGCCGACCGCCGACCAGCTCGACTCGTACAACCGGATCACCGAGGCCATGAACCTGGCCCTGACGGTGTACAACTGCTACATCAGCGTCAGCAAGGCGCTGTCGATCCACTACGAGCCCAGCGTGCCGACGGCCGACGGCAACATCAACGGCACCATCCGCTTCGGTGCCAAGTCGACTATGCAGCAGGCGACCGCCATGCACGAGATCGCGCACACCCTCGGCGTGGGCACCCACGGCAACTGGGCCTCCCGGATCTCCGGCGGCCGGTGGACTGGTGCCAACGCGATCAACCAGCTCCGCACGCTCGACAACAACTCGGCCGCGGTGCTCTACGCCGACGGCGCCCACTTCTGGCCGCACGGGCTGAACCAGGCGAGCGAGGCGACGTCCGCGGACGAGTATGTCCGCAACGTCAAGATGGTCGCGGCCCTGCGCCAAGACATGGGCCTCTAGCGGACCGCCGTGGTCCAGGACAGCCGCGCGCCAGCGCGTGCCTGCGTTCGCTGGTGGGTGCCCACGTCGCTCACGCGTGACCGAACATGCGCGGTCGCAGATGCTCGGAGCAAGGGCAAACGAGCAAGGCGTGCGGAGCGGGTAGAGGGCGCGGCGGCCCGCGCGCCGCGATGGCTAGGCCGTGGCCGGCCGCGATCAAGGGCAATCGCATGGATCAAGGGCAAACGCACGCGGAAATGAGATCCAACCACGTGCATTCGCCCTTGATCGGCGGCAGGGCGGGGCAGGGCGCGGGGAGAGCCCGCCACGGGCAGGGTGGGCGCGGGCCTGGCGTCTACGGGTGGCCGGTGAGCCAGTGCTTGAGGCGGGAGATGTCGCTCGGGGTCATGCCGTAGTCGGTCGTTGGTGCGAGCAGCAAGGCGTCGAGGCCGCGACGGCCTAGCTCTTCGGCGTGCACCGGGGCTCGGCCGGCCAGGTCGTCGTCGATCCAGGCGAGCCGGGTGATCTCGGGGTTGCGCGCGAGCCAGGCGTTCAGCGCCGACCACTTCGGCCATCCCTCGCCGGGCTCCAGCTCAATCTGCTCCCACTCGGGTCCGGGAAAGGGTGGCCGCATGGCGCGCCGCGTCTGTGGCAGCCAGCTCGTGAGCCAGGCCGGGGCCACGTCAGGCAGCGCGGCCAGGTCGGCCAGCGCGGCGCACAGGAGCGGCGGCACCTGTACTGGCCGAAGCGCGACCCCGACCTCGACGACCTCGCCGAACGGGCTGAGCCCCGAGGTCGGGCACACGACGCCGTCTACGTCGAGGACGAGGGCGATGGACACGGGTGGACCGTACATCAACAGGTTGTTGACAAACAAGTTGTTGAAGGGGACGCTGGGCGCATGAGTAGCGGGTCAGGAGACGAGACCGCAGCCGACGTCGAGCAGCACGCCCGGCAACGGTTGATGGACCGCGGCGGCAAGCACCTGCCCCGGTTTCCGTGGCTGATCGACGGCCAGCCACACGACGCCGTCACGCTGATCCGCCAGGCACTGTGGCGTGCCAACACCGATCGTGACGCCCTTCAGATACCGGAAGACCTGTGCGCCGCGATCGCGCTGCTGGCGGCGGCGCGCGGCGAGCTGGACCAGATGGAGGCGGGCCTGCTGTTCGTGGCCCGGGCGGAAGGGCTGACCTGGGCGCAGATCGCCGAGGCGCTGGGGTTGCGCACCGCACAGGCGGCGCAGCAGCGGCACGAGCGCGTGGTGGCCCGGTTACCGTGAGCGTCGTACCGCTGGCCGAGGCTGGTCGCTCCTGCGGCCGGAAGGCCTCCGCACTCGCCGCCCTTATGCGGGCCGGCCTCCCGGTCCCGGACGGTTTCGTCGTCACCGACCCCGCCACCGATCGCCGGCTGATCGCGGCGCACCTGCACGGGCTGCGTGCTCGGGCGGTCGCGGTTCGATCGTCCGCCGTAGGTGAGGACACCGAGACCGCCTCGTTCGCCGGGCAACTGGCGACCGTACTCGGCGCCCGAGGCATCGACGAGGTACTGGCCGCCATCCAGACCTGCGCCGCCTCGACGCGTACCCAGAGGGCCCGGTCCTACCGGATGCACCTGGACCTCGACGGCGAGGCCAGCGCACCGGTGATCGTGCAGGAACTGATCGAGGCCGACCGCGCGGGTGTGCTCTTCACCCGCGATCCCCGAAGTGGCGCGGACCGGCTGGTGATCAACGCCTCCTGGGGCCTGGGGGAGTCCGTCGTCTCCGGCCTGATCACGCCGGACGAGCTCATCGTGACCCCGCCGGCCGATACCGTCCGGACGACCATCGGCACCAAGCAGACCCGGCTCGACCTCGGCGACGGTGCCCCGGTCCGCACCGCCGTACCGGGGCCGGAGCGTGCGCGCGGCTGCCTGACACCCGACGAGATCACCGAGATCGTCGCTCTCGGCCGGCGCTGCGAGGCCCTCTTCGGCCGCCCCCAGGACATCGAATGGGCGGCCCGCGACGGCCGCGTCTGGCTCCTGCAATCGCGGCCCATCACGACACTGTCCTCTTCGGCCGGTCAGCCCGCACCGGCTTCCCTCCCGGCACTGGTCACGGGCGTGCCCAGCAGCCCCGGGTGTGCGAGCGGACCGGCGCGCCTGGTGCGCACCGTCGACGACTTCTCCCGCGTCCGGCGCGGCGACATCCTCGTGTGCCGGACGACCGACCCGGCATGGACGCCGTTGTTTCGCGTCGCCGCCGGCGTCGTCACCGAGACCGGCGGCATCCTCAGCCACGCGGCGATCGTCGCCCGGGAGTACCGCATCCCGGCGGTCGTCGGGGCCACCGCCGCGATGGACCGCGTTCCCGACGGAGAGGACGTGACCATCGACGGCACGCTCGGCACCGTCGCCGCCCAGCCCGCGCAACTCGCACCGCCCACAAGAATCGAGCGTCCCCGATGACCCACGCGTCGCCCACCGGACTGCTGGTGCTCCACGGGGTGCGGCTCAAAGGGCACGCCGAGACCGGCGCCGTCGCGGCCCGGTTCGGCCTCGACACCCATGACACCAATGAGTACCTGCTCGACGCGCAGGCTCACGGCTGGGTCACCAAGTCGTCCTTCGCCGACCTGACCGGATGGTCACTCACGGGCACCGGCCGGCAGCGAAACGAGTCCCAGCTGCGCGAGGAACTTGACAGTGTCGGCGCCCGCGCCGCCGTCGACGCCGTGCACGAGGAGTTCCTGCCCTTCAACGCGCGGGCGGCTCGCCTCTTCACCGCGGCGCAGCTCGACCGCCCCGATGACGTGCACAGCCAGCTCGCGGACGTGGCCGACGCACTGCGCCTACTCGAAGGGCGGCTCGCCGCGCACCTGACACGCTTCGCCGGCTACCACGCCCGGTTCGCCGGTGCGCTGGCCCAGGCGATCGACCATCCAGTGTGGATCACTGGCATCGAGGTCGACTCGTGTCACCGGGTCTGGTTCGAGCTCCACGAGGACCTCATCGCGACCCTCGGCATCTCCCGGTAGCGGTGGATCGAGCCCTAGTAACCGCTCAGCCGGGGCCACGCCACCTCGACACCGTCGGCGACGAGGCCGGCGCGGAAGTCCGCCAGCCGGCTCTCCTGCGCTCGGACCTGCCGGGGAGCAAGGCCACGGTCGAGGCAGTGCGCGGCCAGCGCACCGGCCACCTCGCCGATGTTCCACTCCGTGGGGTGCATGCGGTAGCAGCCGTTGGTGATGTGGGTGGTGCCGATGTTCTTCCCGGCCGGCAGCAGGTTCTCCATCCGCACCGGCAGCAGCGCCCCCAGCGGCAGGTGGTACGGCGTCGCGCCGACGTCGATGTACGTGTCCATGCCGGTCGACGGATGCAGGTCGATCCGGTACGCGCCGACGCCCACGCTGTCCGGGTAGGCGACAGAGCCGTACTCGCCACGCACCTCCAGGGAGAGGTCCTGCTCGACCACCGTGTACTCGGCGCGGACCCGGCGTGACTCGCGGATGTACGGCGCCTTGGCGAAGCCGTCGGCGGTGCCCAGCACGTCGCCGCGCAGGCGCAGTCCGGGCCAGCCGGTGCCGCCGTCGGGCCGGGGCGCCTCGGTCTGTAGCCAGTAGAGCATGCTGAGGCTGAGCTGCCGGGACGACGCCAGGTGCTTTGCCTTCTCCTCGTCGCTGACACCAATCAGCGGCCCGAGGAAGTAGTCGATCATCGGCCAGTTGACCAGCGTGACGTCGCTGTCGACCAGCCCGGGGGAGAGGGTCCGGCGAGACACGATGCGCCGGAAGACCCACAGGTCGCTGTCGCCGGCGCTGAGACTCTGGTCGGCGACGACATCGCTGTCGGCCACCGGGTTCGGTACGAAGGTGCGCGGGTACCGGCGCAGCGTGCGCGGATCGGGTGCGGTCAGCGATACCAGCTTTCCGCCCCAGAACTCGGGGCTGAACCCGCTCCAGAAGTCGTACTCGGCCGGCTTGTCGATGGTGTGGTCCTCGCCGGCCCGGTGCTCCAGGGCGAAACACCACGAGAACGCCTGCATGTTGTCCGGCTGGGCCTCGGTGGGGGCGTGCGGCTCCCCGGTCTCGGCGCGGGACTCGAAGCCGGTGACGTGCTCGGTGCCGGTGAGCGCGAGCAGGTCGCCCAGTTCGGTGGCGTCCAGCACGTACGGCGCGGCCAGCTCGACCCGGTCGCCATCCGGCCCTTCGACGAGCACCGCGCGCACCCGGTCGCCGTCCACCTCGGCGCCGACCGGCCGGTACCGCGTGAGGACCCGCAGCCGCCCCGCGGCCGTCCACGGCGCCAGCATGGCATCGATCACGGCCGCGGCGACGCGCGGCTCGTGGCACAGCGGGCTGACCGTGCCCTCGCCGGGGTTGAGGTACCGCGCCGACCGGGCCCGTTCGCTGAGTGGATACCAGCGCCGGTAGTAGTCGCGGACCCCGTCGCGCAGCGCCCGGTAGCTCGCCGTGCAGCCGAAGCGCTCGATCCACGGGTGCTCGTCGGGCGGCACCGCCTGGGTGGTGAGCTGACCGCCCAGCCAGTCGGTCTCCTCGGTGAGCAGCACCGTCCGGCCGCGCCGCAACGCCGCCAGGGCCGCCGCGACTCCGCCCAGGCCGCCACCCACGACGAGCACATCCGCCCGGTTCATCGCGTTCCTTCCTCGGTGAAGTACGGTTCCAGACCGTTTTCGATCAGGGGGATCAGGCTGAGCAGGGCGCCCCACGAGTGGAACGGTTCGCTGTTGGCCTTGTCGCAGCCCTCGCCCGTGTTGGCGGAGTAGTTCTCGTGTACGTGGCGCGCCTCGCCCCACTCCTTCATCGCCAGCTCGCCACTGCGCTCGGCCAGCCACCGCCGCTCGTCCGCCAGGCCGAGCCGGCGCAGCCCGAGGTACACCAGGAGGTTCATCGGTGGCCAGACCCGGCCGCGCCAGTAGTAGCTGCGTGAGGCGGACTCGACGTCCGTGCGCGGCGTGGACGGTATCGCCCACTGGCCGCCGAAGTACGTCTCGTCGCGCAGGTACCGCTCCACCATGAGGCGGGCGCGCCCGCCCGCCCCGAGCCCGGCCAGCAACGGGTAGAAGCTCATCGGCGAGATGTCCGATGTGAACTCGCCGGTGTCGAGGCGGCGGCTGCGGTACGAGGCGGTCTCCTCCGACCAGAGGCGGCGCTCGACGGCGTCCGCCACGGCCGCGCCGCGCTCACGGAGCTCGTCCCGCTCGGCGTCCCTTCCCAGTACGCCCGCGATCTCCGCCAGCGCCTCGCAGTCCACCACGTACTCGCTGTTGAGGCCGACGTCATGGGCCATCAGCAGGCCGACCGAGGGGTCGTACGGGATGTCCGCGAACACGGGATGGTCGTCGCAGCCGCTCTCGCAGGTGGCGCCGAAGTGCTGGTCGATGCGGGGGATGTCCTGAGGGGACGGCCACTGCGGGGTGAACGCGGTCGAGCCGAGGCACAGCAGGTCGCCGTGCCGGCGTACCCGCCACCACCAGCGGTTCCAGGTCAGGAGCCCGTCGAAGACCTCGGCCAGGAACCAGCGGTCGCCGAAGCGGCGGTACAGCTGCCACGCCGCCATCGCGCCGACCGGCGGCTGGGAGCCGTCGTAGGTGCGCCGGCCGGTGCCCTGTGCCACGTTGGGCACGAAGCCGTCCGGGGTCAGCTCCCGGGTCATCTCGACCGCGTTGGCGTACGCCAGGTCGGCGCTGAACACGCCGGCGAGCAGCGCGTTGAAGTAGTTGTCCCAGCAGAACAGCGCGTACCCGCCGCGCTTGCCGACGTTCCACAGTCGACTCACGGTGGTCACGACGCGCTCGCCCGCCGGCTCATACACGGTGTTCCAGGCGATCGCGTCCCGGACCAGCTCCCGGTGCCGCCCGTCGGCGCTCTCCGGCGGCGCGAGCCGGGCCGCGGC
Organism: Micromonospora sp. CPCC 205371; assembly: GCF_026130045.1. Lineage (GTDB taxonomy): Bacteria > Actinomycetota > Actinomycetes > Mycobacteriales > Micromonosporaceae > Phytohabitans. Next base: position 12,004 of record NZ_JAIBNX010000074.1, on the reverse strand, counting down.
GACCAGCGCCTCGATCTCCGCCAGGTCGCGCGGCCGCCCGGTGGACACGCCGACCGGCCCGGAGAGCCGCATCGCCAGATACGGCCCGGTCAGGTCGACGTACGGGTCGTCGTACCGCGGCGCGGTGCCGTACACGGCGACCGGGGCGCGGCCGGGCAGTTCAGCGGCGATCGCGTCCCCGTCGCGCCGGACGCTTCCGGGGCGGTTCCACAGCAGGCCAACCGAGACGGTGAGCGTCGCCGGCTGGGCCTGGTTCGCCAGCGGGGTGGCCAGCAGCACCAGGTCGTTGCCGGCGTGCGCGGTCTCGACCACGATCTCGACGCCGCGCCAGCGCACGGTGACGGCGGTGTAGGAACCGTCGATCGCGTGCGGGCCGAGGGTGACGTCCTCGGCGTCCGGGTCGCGGCGTCCGATGTGGACTCGGTGCAGCGTGTTGCCGCGGTAGTACTCCTTGAGGCCGAGCGCGACCGCGAGCCCGTCGGGCAGCAGCACCTGGGTCAGCAGGCTGTGCGTGTCCCAGGTGTTCCAGCCGCGGGCGAGCCGCCGCTGAGCGTCCTCATAAGACATGATCTATACCTTCGGTATCCAGACTCGCATCGCGTGTGGGCCCCGGTTGGCCCATGCGAAGTACGGGATGAGCGTCACGCCGGCGGCGCGCAGGACGGTCACGCCGCCGAGCAGGTCCGGCCGGTGTTCGGCCTCCAGGGGCGCCGCCGGGTCGAAGCGGATGTCCTCCAGGATGACACCGGGCGGCTGATCGGGCTGCTCGATCGCGTACACCAGCGGGCCGCGCGCCACGGCGACGCAGCCGCGCAGGGCGTCGACCCGATCGTCGGGCAGGACCAGCCTTGGGTGCAGAGGTAGGTCCAGCAGGACGCGGTCTCCGGGGTGGAACGCGCGCCGCAGCCGGGCGTACCCGCCCACCGGCACCGGCTTGCCGTCCACCGTGGCGCCCTCGGCCCAGGCCGGTATCCGCAGGGCCAGCTCCACCTCGCGGCTCGGCGCGGCCCGCACGGTCACCGCGACACCGCCGTCCCACGGATACCCGGTGTCGACCTCCACGGCGAACTCGCCGGCTCGCACCGAACTCGCCGCGTACTGGTGTATCTGGAGCCCGTCGCCGGTGCCCGTGGCCAGGTACGCCGGCAGGCTGGCGAGGGTGCGCAGGACGTTGGGCGGGCAGCAGGCGCAGTTGAACCAGGGGCGCCTGCCGTTGGCGGGGGAGCGCTGAAGGTCGCCGCGGGCGCCGGTGCGCCGGTGCAGCGTGTTGACGTAGAAGAACTCCGTGCCGGTCAAGGACACCGCGGGAAGCACCGCGTTGTACAGCAGCAGCTCGACCTGGTCGGCGTACTGGGCCTCGCCGGTGGCCAGCTGCAGTCGCCACGCCCACTGGAGCATGCCGATCGCGGCGCACGTCTCGGCGTACGCGCGGTCGGGCGGCAGCTCGTACGGCTCGCCGAACGCCTCGCCGTCCCACCGCGACCCGACGCCACCGGTGACGTGCTGCTTCTGCCGGCGTACCGCGTCGAACTGCCGGCGCACCGCGGCCAGCAATTCCGCGTCACCGGTCTCGATGGCTACGTCGGTGGCGCCAGCGGCGAAGTACACCGCACGGACCGCGTGCCCCGACAGGGTTTCGGCCTCGCGTACCGGCTGCGCGTCGGTGTAGTGGGCGGGGTCGCCGTAGTGCGACGGGTCGAAGCCCGGCTTGGTGGCCCGCCCGTACCCGCGGGTGTCGACGAAGTGCCGGGCAAGCTCCAGGTAGGACGGTGTGCCGGTCTGGCGGTACAGCTCGACCAGGCCCATCTCGACCAGCGGGTGCCCGTCCAATTCGGTGCGGGCGTGCGGCCCGAACGTGGCGGCGAGGTGGTCGGCCAGCCGGGTCGCGACGTCCAGGAGTCCCCCGTCGCCGCTCGCCCGTGCCGCCGCTACCGCCGCCTGAAACAGGTGCCCGGCGGCGTAGTGCTCGTGACTGCTCCACAGCCGCGTGTACGGCTGCTCACCGCTGACCTGGATGACCGAGTTCAGATAGCCGTCGTCGCGCTGGGCGGCGCCGATGACGCGCGTCAAAGCCGGCGCCTCGGGGTGGCCGGAGCCGTCCCAGGCGACCGCCTCCAGCCACTTGTAGACGTCGGAGTCCCGGAACGCGGCTCCCTCGACGGTGCCGGATTCTGCGCCCGCCGCGATACGCAGGTTGCGGATGTGCCCGGCCGCGACGAGCCGTTCGTACACGACCGGGATGGCGGCCCGGTTGCCGGCCATCCGCTCCGCCCACAGACCACCGGTGACACGGGTGGCGGAGAGTGGGCGGAGGGTGACCGCGGCCTCCGGACGGGGAACGACGGGAGCCATCAAGAGACCCGCCGGAAGCGCACGGCGTCGGCGATGACGGTCTTGTCCGCGGCGTCGGTCAGTACCACGTACCCGTCGATGCCGCCGCGGAACGGGAACGCGCCCAGCGAGGCCCACTCGCCGCCGCGCGGTTCGGCTGCCCCGGCCACCTGCTGGTTGACCGTGACCGGCGTGCTGCCGCCGTCGTGGTGCACCGTGTAGGTGGCGTTGGTGGCCCGGTTGGTACCCGCCGAGTACGAGACCAGCACCTCGTACCGGCCGTCGCCGGGCAGGGCCGGACGCCAGCTCACCGCGCTGGCGCCGGTGCCCGCCCCGTGCGAGAGGTAGTTGAAGCCGTAATACCCCGGAACGCCGCGGCTGCTCGGCCACGAGCCGGACACCACCTGGAAGCCCAACTCTCCATTGTCGACGGTCACGTCGTCGCGCACGTCCGCCGGGGCGGACGCCCGCACCAGGCTCAGCTCGTCGACCGAGATGGCCGTGCCGCCACCGCGACCAGGGCCGGCGAGCGTGAACCGGAGCGTGTGCCGGCCCGATCGCAGCCGGGTCCGGTCCAGCCGCAGCACGTCGTACCCGGCGGTCCGCCACGATGTGAGGTCTATCGTGGAGTTTTTCGGCTCCTCGCCGTCCACTGTGATCCGGACGACACCGCCGTCGGGGGAGCGGAAGAAGCGCAACCACAGCTCGTACTCGTCGGGCCAGCCGACGACGAATGGGTACTCGATGAAGTCCCCGACCGCACCGGGGCTGTAGGCGGCGCGGGCGCCGTGACGCGCGGTGCCCTCGCGTACCACCGCGACCGTGCCGCCGGAGCGGCGCGCGAGCGGCGCGAGGCGCCCGAGGTCCTGTGTGTACTCGCGGAGGGGCGGGCCGGGGGCCCGGCTGCCGCGCCCCGGGGTCACCCACACCAGGTTGAACGGGGCGACGGCGACCCGCTGTGGGGTGCCGTCGAGGTCGCCGTCGCAGCCGTACAGCAGCACGATCGTGCCGTCGGACAGGCGGGCCAGGTCGGAGTAGAACGAGCGATCGGGGTTGACCACCCGGCTGTACCGGAAGGAGTAGCCCTCGTCGTAGCTGACCGAGACGGTCATGTTCCACCGCATCGGCGCGTCCGGCCGGCTGAGCAGCACGCGGTCGACGTCACCGCTGCGCGGGCCCCCGGTGAACCGCAGCAGCCCGGCGTCGACGCCGTTGAACAGCCAGGCGCCCTCGTCCGTCCGGGGCACCGACCAGGTCACGCCGCCGTCGGCGCTGACCGAGACGCTGCGCGGCCAGTTGGCGCCCGAGCCGGCGCGGCTGTTCATCAGCACGGTGCCGTCGGCGCGCTCCACAAGCCGCGCCTCGCCCACCGTGGGGTACTCCGTGGCCATCGGCACCGCGTCACCGGCGTGCCAGGTGCGGCCGTGGTCGTCGCTGTACAGCGTGCAGACGCCGTAGTTGCGCTCGCTGGTGGGTACGCCGCTGATGATGGTCCGGTGCGAGACGGTCAGCAGCAGCCGGCCGTTGGCGAGCTGGATGCCGTGGCCGGGCCCGGGGCCGTGCATCGCCCAGTTGAAGGGGAAGTGGTCGAAGAGCGCGGTGAGCTCGCGCGGTGCGCCCCAGGTGACGCCGCCGTCGGTGCTGGAGATGACGTACATGGTGCTGAAGTCGGCTGAGCAGCTCGTATTCTCCGGCAGCCGCACGCAGTGGTTGTAGAACAGGAACACCTCGTGGGTGGTCCGGTCGACGACGAAGGTGGGGTTGGCCCAGCACTGGCCCTCGGTGGCGGCGACCAGCGTCTGTGACGGTGCCCAGGTGGCGCCACGGTCGGTGCTGCGCCGCAGCAGCAGGTCGTGCGGGCCGGCGTCGCAGTTCTCGTACCGGCCCTCGGTGCAGGCCAGGATGGTGTCGTCGGGCAGCGCGGTGAGGGCGTGCACGTGATAGCTGGCCAGCGGGTCCACGGTGTTGTCCCACAGCGTGGTCTCGGCGAAGAACGGCTCGGCGGGGGTGGGCTTGGGTCCGGAGGCGAGGGCGGCGCTGGACGGGAGCGCGGTCGCGGCGGCGCCCGCCGCGAGGCCGAGCGTGAACGCCCGCCTGCTGATGGGGTTGGTCATGCGAGCTCCTGATCGGGCGCGGAGTTATTAATACGTATTAAGATCAACTCCTTGGGACAGTACTGGACCCGCTTCAGGTGCGTCAACGGCCGGAAACGCGGCCGAAATGGCCCGTTGACGTTTCCCGGAGATCGCGAGTATGGTCGCTCCCACTGGATCTTCTAATACGTATTAATTGGAGCTGTGCGGTGTCCCTGCCCCCGCGTAAAGGCCGACCCACCCAGGTCGACATCGCGCGCCGTGCCGGCGTCTCGCAGGCCACGGTCTCGCTGGTGATCAGCGGCGGCGCGGTCAGCGACCAGGTCGCCGAGTCGACGCGACAGGCCGTGCTGGCCGCGGCCGCTGAGCTGGGCTACACCGCCAACGTCGCGGCGCGCCGGCTGCGTGGCAAGCGAAACCACCTGCTCGGCGTCTACACGTTCGAGCCGGTCTTCCCCGTCGACCAGCGCGACTTCTACTACCCGTTCCTGGTCGGCGTCGAGGAGGCCACCGCGGCCCTCGGCTATGACCTGCTGCTGTTCAGCTCGGTCACCTCGGCCGCCGACCGCTCCATCTACGCCGGTGGGGTCAACCGGCTGCGGATCGCCGACGGATGCGTGCTGCTGGGCCGCAACGTGCGCCGCGACGAGCTCGCCGCGCTCGTGCGGGAGGACTTCCCCTTCGTCTTCCTCGGCCGCAGGGAGCTGCCGGACGGCGAGCTTTCCTACGTTGCCGCCGACTACGTGACCGCCACCAGCGACATGGTGACGACCCTCGCCGGGCACGGGCACGAGCGCATCCTCTACCTGCGCGCCATCGAGGACACCGAGCCCACCCTCGACCGCGAGGCCGGTTACCGGCAGGGGCTCGCCACGGCGGGTCTGCCGGTCGACGAGTCGCTGATACAGGCGCTCGCCGACCCCGCGGAGCTCACCGCCGAGCACCTGGAGCACTGGATCGCCCGGTACGGCGTCACCGCCGTCCTCATAGAACCCACAGAGGACACTCGGCTCACGTCCGCGCTGGACGCCATCGCCGCCACCGCGCGGATCAGGTTCCCGCAGGACTGCTCGATCGCCCTTCTCGGCGACCCTCCATCATGGACTCCAGAGAGGCCGGACTGGACGCGCTTCTCGCTGCCGCGGGTCGAGATGGGGCGCGAGGCCGCGCGCATGCTCATCGACCTGCTCGAAGGCCGGCAGGACGCGCCCCAGCACCGGAGCCTGCGGTGCAGCTTCGTGACCGGCGACTCGATCGGGCCGGCACCATCAGCGGGGCCGTCATGATCCGCGTGATCGTCAAGCGGCTGCTCGTCGGCTTGCTCGTGATGTGGGGCGCGGCCTCGCTCATCTTCCTGATCGTCCGGGTCGCGCCCGGCGATCCCGCGACGATCCTATTAGGACCGGACGCGGACCCCGAGCAGATCGCCGAGCTGACCGCGCGGCTCGGCCTCGACCAGCCCAAGCTGACGCAGTACGCCCACTACCTCGCTGACGTCGCCCGCTTCGACTTCGGCGAGTCGTACCGATTGGGCCGTCCCGCGATGTCGGAGGTACTTGAGCGCCTGCCCGCGACCGCCGAGCTGATGCTCTCCTCCACCGCGATCGCCGTCGTCTTCGGCGTCACCCTCGGGCTGCTGGCCGGCGCGCGCCCCGGCCGGCTGGTCGACCGCGTGGTCTCCGCGAGCACCATCGCGCTCCAGTCGTTCCCCACCTTCTGGGTCGGCATCATGCTGATCCTCGTCTTCGCGCTGTGGCTGGGGGTACTGCCCAGCGCCGACGCCGGCACGCCGGCCCACCTGGTCCTGCCCGCCGTCACGCTGGCGCTGCCGTTCACCGCCACGGTCGCCCGACTGACCCGCACCAGCGTCGCGGAGACGATGCGCGAACCGTACATCCAGACCGCCCGCTCCAAAGGCCTCACCGAGCCGCAGGTGCTGATCGGCCACGCGCTGCGCAACTCGCTCATCCCCGTCGTCACGATCGTCGGCCTGCACATGGGTGGCCTCATGGGCGGCGCGGTCATCGTCGAGAACGTCTTCGCCTGGCCAGGACTCGGCTCCCTGGTCGTCGACGCCGTCGCGAGCCGGGACTACGAGGTGGTGCAGGCGGCCACCTTCCTGATCGCCGGCATCGTCATGCTGTTCAACCTGGTCGCCGACCTGCTGTACTCGCGGCTCGACCCACGGATCAAGCTGGACACCGTGTCATGAGGCGCATCCCGTATCTCGTGCTGGCGCTCTACGCCCTGGTCGGCGGCGCTGGGCCGCTGCTGATCGAGTACGACCCGGTGCCCACCTCGCTCCCGGACCGGCTGCGCCCGCCAGGGTCGGAGGTGTCCTATGGCACCGCGTGGCTGGGCACCGACGCGCTCGGCCGCGACGTGCTCGCCCAGGTCGTCTACGGCGCCCGCACCTCCGTGATCATCGGCATCTGTACCGTCGCCCTCGCCTGCCTCATCGGAGTGGCCGTCGGCACCGTGGCCGGCTACTTCCGGGGCTGGCTCGACACCATCCTCGCCCGTGGCATCGACATCCTGCTCGCCTTCCCCGCGATCCTGCTGACCATCGTGATCGCGGGGGCGTTCGAGCGCAGCGTCCTGCTGGTCGTGACCGCGCTGTCCGCGACCGCCTGGATCTCCTTCGCCCGCGTCACCCGCGGCATCGCACTCTCGCTGCGGGAACGTCCCTGGGTGGACGCCGCCCGCGTCCTTGGCGTACCGCGCCCGGCCATCCTGGTGCGGCACATCCTGCCCTTCACCATCGGTCCGGTGGTCGCCTTGGCGACCCTGGAGTTCGCGCTCGTCGTGCTGGCCGAGGCCGGTCTCAGCTTCCTGGGCATCGGCCTGCCCAACTCCGCGGTGTCGTGGGGCCAGACGATCGCGAACGGCAAGCAGTACCTGGAAACCGCGTGGTGGATCTCGGCGCTGCCGGGCATCGCGCTCTCGGTGCTGATCGTCAACATCGGCATCCTCGGCGACCAGCTCACCGCCCGGTACGGCCGAGGTCACCTGCGCTAACTCTCCTCCCTCACGAGCGACAGGAGTACGACATATGTTCAGGGCACTGAGATCACGCGCGCTAACGGCCATGATCATCCTCGCGCCGGTCGCGCTCGCGGGGTGCACCGACGCGACGACCGGCAACGGGTCCGGGTCAGGCTCCGGCGAGATCACCGTCGCCGGCACGTACCCCATCGAGAGCCTCGACCCCCACGGCCCGCAGGGCGGCGGCACCGGCACCCAACTCGCCGCGCGCGAGCTCTTCAGCCGGCTGGTGCGCCCGAAGGCCGACGGCACCCTCGAAGGCGACCTCGCCACCGAATGGAAGCCGGACGCGACCGCCACCCAGTGGACCTTCACCCTCCGCGAGGGCGTCACGTTCAGCGACGGCAAGGCGGTCACCGGCGCCGACGTCGTCGCCTCGTTCAAGCGCCTCATCGACAACAAGGGCACGAACGCGGCGAACTTCCCCGGGTACACGATGACCGCCACCTCGGACAGCGAGGTGGTCCTCAAGGCCACGAAGCCGGACGCCGCCGTGCCCGGCAAGCTCGCGACCTTCTACGTGGTGCCGGCGAGCGTCGCGACGACCGACGCGGCGTTCTTCCAGAAGCCGGTCGGGTCGGGCCCGTTCACCGTCGAGAAGTTCACGCCGTCCCAGACCCTGACGCTCGTGCCCAACAAGAACTACTACGCCGGGGCACCGAAGGTCACGCGCGTGACGATCCGCAAGATGCCCGAGCTCGCCGCCCGGCTGACCGCGCTGCGAACCGGCGAGGCGGACGTCATCTGGGGTATCCCCGACGACCAGCTCGGCCAACTGCAGAGCGACTCCAACCTCACCGTCGAGACCGTGCCGAGCACAGCCGTGTTCACGATGTGGTTCAACTCGTCGACGCCCGCGCTGCGCGACGCTGCGGTGCGGCGGGCGCTGTGGCAGGCCGTCGACTTCCAGACGATCATCAAGCAGCTGTACCCGCAGACGGGCGGCCTGTCCGACGCGCCGGTATCGCCCATCACGCTCGGCTATGTCGCCCAGCAGCCGGTCACCTACGACCCCGACGCGGCGAAGGCCGCCCTCACCGCGGCCGGCTTCGACTTCTCCAAGAAGCTGCGGCTCCAGTTCGCCAACGCCGAGTTCCGGCAGTTCAACCAGGCGGTGGTCTCCGACCTTGCGAAGATCGGGGTACAGATCGACCTGCTGGAGAAGGAACAGGCGGTGTTCACGAAGGACCTGCTGGCCCTCAACTGGGACATCAACTTCCAGCAGCTGTCGAACCCGACGTTCGACGCGGCGAACACGCTCGGCCGCCTGTACCCCTGCGCGGCCAAGCGGAACGGGTACTGCAACCCCCAGCTCGACCAGTTGCTGAGCGCGGCCGGGTCCAGCCCCGACCAGGCCGAGCGGGTCAAGCTGTACGGCCAGGCCAGCCAGATCATCTGGCAGGACGCGGTCGGCATGTTCCCGATGGCGGTCAAGTACGCGTACGCCTGGAACAAGCGCCTCGAAGGGTTCACGCCAGACCCGAACGGACTGCCCGACTTCTCCACCGCGCAGGTCCGGAGCTCATGAACGAGGCACGGGCGGTCGCGCCGGCACCGGTGGACGCCGGCGCGACCGCAGGCCTGCTGGAGGTGGCCGGCCTGGTCGTCGACCTGCCGGGCTCCCGCGGCGCGATCCGGGTGGTCGACGGGGTGTCGTTCGACATCCCGCCGGCCACCACCGTGGGACTGATCGGGGAGTCAGGCAGCGGCAAGACGATGACGGCGAACGCCATCATCGGCCTGCTCCCCGAGGGCGCCACGACCGGCGGCGCGCTGCGCTGGCGCGGTGAGGACCTGCTGCGCGTCGACCGCAGGCGGCGCCGGCGGGTGCGGGGGCGGGAGATCGCGATGATCTTCCAGGACCCGCTGGCGGCGCTCAACCCGACACAGACGATCGCCCGGCAGGTAGGAGAGATCCTTCGCCGCGACGGCCTGGCCCGCGACCAGGTACGGCGGCGGGTGGTCGACCTGCTCGACCGCGCCGGTATCCCGGAACCGCCCCGCCGCCTGAACAACTACCCGCACGAGTTCTCCGGCGGGATGCGGCAGCGCGCCATGATCGCCCTCGCGCTGGCGGGCAACCCCGCGCTCCTGCTCGCCGATGAACCGACCACCGCGCTCGACGTCACCGTGCAGGCCCGGATTCTGCGGCTCCTGGGCACCATCCAGGAGAGCGACGGGCTGGCCATGCTGCTGGTCAGCCACGACCTGCGCGTGGTGGCGCACGTCGCCCACCAGGTGGTGGTCATGTACGCCGGGCGGGTCGCCGAGCGCGGGCCGACCGCTACCGTGCTGCGCCGCCCGGCCCACCCCTACACGCGCGCCCTGGTCGACAGCGTGCCGGCGATCCGGACGCGCACCGCGCTCGCGCACCCCCTTCCGGGTACGCCCGCCACGCCGGTCAACCGCCCGGCCGGGTGCGCGTTCCATCCGCGCTGCCCGCTGGCACGCGACCGGTGCCGGACCGAGCAGCCGGCCGTCCGGTCGGTGGCGCCCGACCACTGGACCGCCTGCCACTTCGCGGAGGAGATGGCTGATCGTGTCTGAGACGCTGCTGGAGGTGCGCGACCTGCGGGTCAGCTTCGGCCGGCGCACCGGGCCGCCGTGGCGGCGCGGCGCCACGCGGGAGTTCGTTGCCGTCGACGGCGTGAGCCTCGACGTCGGACCGGACGAGACGGTCGGCCTGGTCGGCGAGTCAGGATCGGGCAAGACCACCGTGGCGCGCGCGGTCGTGGGGCTGGTACGGCCGGACGCCGGAACGGTCACAGTGGACGGACACCGCCTCGGGCCGGTCGGGCGGCGCCCCGCCGCGCTGCAACGCGCGGTACAGATGGTGTTCCAGGACCCGCGCTCGTCGCTCAACCCGCGGATGACCGTCGCGGCGATCGTCGACGAGGCCTGGCGTACCCATCCAGTCTCCGCGCCGGCCGGCGACCGTACCGCCGCGCTGCACCGGCTGCTCGACGACGTCGGGCTGGACACCAGCGTGGCCCGCCAGCACGCCGGTGAGCTGTCCGGCGGGCAGTGCCAGCGCGTCAGCATCGCCCGCGCCCTCGCCGTCAAGCCGCGCCTGCTGGTCTGCGACGAGGCGGTGTCGGCGCTGGACGTGTCGGTCCAGGCGCAGATCCTGCGGCTCCTGGTGGACCTGCGGGTCAGGCACCGCCTGTCGATGCTGTTCATCTCCCACGACCTCGGCGTGGTGCACCAGATCGCGGACCGGATCGCCGTCATGCGCGGTGGCGTCCTGGTGGAGCAAGGCCCGGCCGGCGACGTGCTCGGCGCGCCGCGGCACGAGTACACCCAAGCACTGGTCGGCGCCGCCCTCGAACTGAACACCGAGTCATGAGCGGCGACCTGCTCGGCGGCGTGGTGGTCCCGCTCGTGACGGCGATGGAGCGCCCCGGCCTGCCTTCCGCGCAGGCGGCCGAGCCGCTGCTGAGCGCGATGGCGGGCGCCGGCGTGCGGCGGCTGATGCTGTTCGGCAGCAACGGCGAAGGGCCGCTGGTGCCCGCCGACCGGACCGCCGGGTACGTCGCCGGCGTGGTGGCCCGATGGCGGGAGCTGGTGCCGGGCGGGGTGATCCTGGTGAACGTCACCGCCCCCGGCACCGACGAGGCGCTGCTGCGCGCCGAGCCGGCCGCAGCGGGTGGTGCGGACGCCCTCGTGCTCAGCCCGCCAACGTACTTCCGGCACCGCCCCGACGAGGTCGTCGCCCACTACGCTGCCCTGGGCGATCACGGCCTGCCGGTCGTCGCCTACAACGCTCCCAAATACGCGACACCGCTGGAACAGTCCAGTGTGGACGGTATCGTGGCGCTGCGGCACGTGGTGGGCGTCAAGGACTCGTCCGGCGACCCGGCCATGCTGGCGGCCCTGATAGCCGCCGCCCGCAGCCGGCCCGACTTCACGGTGAGCCAGGGCGACGAGCGCCAGCTCGCCGCGGCGCTGCGGGCCGGAGCGGGCGGCATCGTGCCCGGCACCGCCAACCTCGCCCCGCGCCTCGCCATCGAGATGATGGACGCGCACGCCGCCGGCGACGACACCGAGCTCGACCGCCTGCAGGCGCTGAACACCCGCCTCGCCGCCCTGCACGCCGTACGCCCGGGCGTGCCCGCCGTGAAGGCGTTACTGGCCCGGTGGGGCCTGTGCCCACCACACGCCGCCCCACCACTGGCACCATGCACGCCCGACGAGTCCCGCCAGCTCGCGGAGGTCGTGCGCCCCCTGGGCCACTACCTTCTCGACCCGGCCACGTAACCCGGCGCACGCTCCGCCCGTTACCGTCGCTCGAGACCCGCCCACCGCCGCACTCCCCGCCGCGTCCTTGCGGCCTTCCGTCCGCCGCGTCGCGGCCTTCCGGCCGTGGCCTTCCCGTCGCGGCCTTCCGGCCGTGGCCTTCCCGTCGCGGCCGTTCCGTCGGCGCCGCGTGGTCTTTCTCGTCGCGGGCGTCCCGCTGGCGCTGCGCGGTCGTTCTCGTCGATCAAGGGCGAATGCACGTGGTTTGATCTCAGATCCGCGTGCGTTTGCCCTTGATC
>NZ_JAIBNX010000073.1:32160-37408 GCF_026130045.1 Micromonospora sp. CPCC 205371 | reverse complement strand
TACCGGACATCCCAAACGCCCCAACCCGAAAGCCAAACCCAGCCAAAATCCTTAAATCCCCAGAAAGGGAGGCCGGGCCGGCTAGGGGCGGGCGAAGCGGAGGGTCAGGATCTGGAACGGGCGAAGTGTCACTCGGGCTGCTGCTGGGTCCATTGGAGGGTGTTCGAGCGGGCGTTCCAACAGGTCTACCGCTGTCACGCCCGCGAACGCGAAACCGGGGCGGAGTGTCGCCGTCGTGCGGGCGCCGGCCGACTCGTAGAGGCGGACTATCACGTCGCCGGATCGGTCGTCGGCCAGCTTCACGGCCTCGACCACCACCGCGGGATCGTCCACGGTCACCAGTGGCGCCGGTGGCGTGCCCGCACCGTTGGATACCACGCGGAGCGGGAGGTTCAGGGCGTAGCCCTCGGCGACGGCGTCCACGATGGACGCTCCTGGCAGCAGCGCGTACGTGAAGCGGTGGGTGCCCTGGTCGCTGTCCGGGTCGGGGAAGCGCGGCGCCCGCACGAGGCTGAGCCGCACCGTCGTGGTGGTGCCGCCGTCGCCGCGGGTGGTCCGGGTGACGTCGTGCCCGTACGTGGAGTCGTTGAGCACCGCCACGCCGTAGCCGGGCTCGGCCACGTGCGTCCACCGGTGCGCATACACCTCGAAGCGGGCGGAGTCCCAGCTCGTGTTGGCGTGCGTCGGCCGGTACACGTGCCCGAACTGGATCTCGGAGGCCGAGCGGTCCGCGTGCACGTCGATCGGGAACGCCGCCTTGAGGATCTTCTCGGTCTCGTGCCAGTCGACGTCCGTCTCGACCTCGACTCGCCGGCTGCCGGCCCGCACCCGGATCGTCTGGGTGACCCGCGACGCCCCGAACTGGCGCACCACCCGGATCGCCCCGACGAGCGGTCCACTGTCGACGACCGTCACCGAGCTGGCCTCGGTCAGGTCGACCCGCTGCCGCCGGTAGTGCGCGTCGATGTCCCACGCGTCCCACTCGTTCGGTAGGTCGGCGTGCAGCTGGAGCAGATTGCCGGGGCGGCCCGGGGCCAGCACCTCCCGGTCGGCGACGAGATCACGCACCGAGTCGAGCAACCCGTTCTCGTCGACCGAGACGCGCACCAGACCGTTGTCCAGCACCATATGGGAAACGGTCACCACCGAAGGCGGGTCCACAGGAGACAGTGGAGCGGCGCCGAGAGCGGGCACCTGGACGAAGATTGGCCCGTCGGCCGCGTCGACGACCTCGGCGCGCGCATGTGGCGCGGCGTTGAAGACGGTGCCGTCACCGGCCAGTGCGGCGGTCGCGCCGCCGATGATGTGGCGCAGCTCGTCCGCCACCAGGGCGTAGGCGGCCTCGGCCTCCCGATGCACCCACGCGATCGAGCTGCCCGGCAGGATGTCGTGGAACTGGTGCAGCAGCACCACCTTCCAGAGCCGGTCGAGCGCCTCGTACGGGTACACGAAGTCGGCGTTCACGGCGGCGGTGGCGGCCCACAGCTCGGCCTCGCGCAGCAGGTGCTCGCTGCGGCGGTTGCCGGACTTGGTGCGCGCCTGGCTGGTGTAGGTGGCGCGGTGCAGTTCCAGGTACAGCTCGCCGGACCAGACGGGCGCGTTCGGGTACTCGGCCTCGGCGGCACGGAAGAAGTCTGCCGGCTTCTCGATGACGACACGCGCGGAGCCTTCGAGGTCGCGCAGGCGGCGAGCGGTCTCCAGCATCTCCCGGGTGGGCCCCCCACCGCCGTCGCCCCAGCCGAACGGCACGAGCGACCGGGTGCCGGCGCCCTTCTCGGCGTAGTTGGCGACCGCGTGCGCGACCTCCTGTCCACTGAGGTCGGAGTTGTACGTGTCGACCGGCGGGAAGTGGGTGAAGACCCGGGTGCCGTCGATGCCCTCCCACCGGAAGGTGTGGTGTGGCAGCTTGTTGGTCTGGTTCCACGACAGCTTCTGAGTCAGGAACCAGCGGATGCCGGCGAGGCGGGCGATCTGCGGGAACGCGGCCGTGTAGCCGAACGAGTCGGGCAGCCAGATCTCCTCGCACTCGACACCGAACTCGTCCATGAAGAACCGCTTGCCGTGGATGAGCTGCCGGGCCAGGGCCTCGCCGCCGGGCAGGTTGGCGTCGGACTCGACCCACATGCCGCCCACCGGCGCCCACTGCCCGGCCTTGACCGCTTCGGCGATCCGCTGGAAGACGGCCGGCTGGTGCGCCTTGACCCACGCGTACTGCTGCGCCTGCGAGCCGGCGAAGACGAACTCCGGGTACTCGGCGGCGAGCGCGGTCACGTTGGCGAACGTGCGGGACGACTTGCGAATGGTCTCCCGTTGTGGCCACAGCCAGGCGCTGTCGATGTGCGCGTGCCCGACCGCGTGGAGCGTGTGCGCGCTGGCGTGCGCGGGGCTGGCGAGCGCGGGGGCGAGCTGGGCCCGGGCGCCGCGGCGGTGCCGGCGATGTCCTGCACGTCGATCGCGTCCGCCATACGTTCCAGGGCGCGCAGGATCTCATGGCGCCGTGGGTCGCTTGTGGACAGTTCTGCCATGAGGCCGGCGAGGACCTCGATGTCGAGCGCGAGGTGCCACGCCTGCTCGTCCAGCACCGCCAGGTCCATGGCGGCGAGCCGGTACAGCGGTTCGCGCCCGGCGGTGGCCTTGTCGCCCAGGTGTGTGGGGCGGAAGCCGTGCACCATGACGTCGGGGTTGGCGGCCGCCTCGACGAGCAGCGAGACCTCTTCGCCACCTTCGGCCGGGTTGGCGATCGGCACGTACGTGTTGCGCGGCGCGACGCCCTTGATGGGCCTGCCGCCGGTGTCGTACACGAGCCCCTCGGCCTGGAAACCGGGGCCGGCGCCGCTGAAGCCGAGGTCGAACACCGCCTCGACGCGCCGCCCGGCCCACTGTTCCGGCACCGTGCCGCGTACCCGGAACCACGCGGTCGACCACGGCGTCCCCCAGGGCTCGCCGACTGTCGCCGGCCGGTACTCGGCTTCGAGCGCCTCGGGCACCGGCACCGGCTCGTCCGGCACGTACCAGACCTCGACGGCGAGCGGCACCCGCGCGGCGTACTTGGCCGGCAGGATGCGCTCGCGGTACAGCCGGTCTATGCGGCGCTCGACGTGAAGACGATCATCGTGCACGGAAGGAGCCCTTCTAGCGGAGGTACGACAACTGCGGGAAGTGCTCCACGTACGCGTCGAGCATCCGCTGCGCGACCGTGACCGACCCGACGAGCGGATGCAGCGCGAGCGCCTTGTGCGCCGCGCGCCGCGACCCCTGCATGGCGGCCTCGATGGTGGCCCGCTCCACCGCCTTGACGCTGGCGACGAGGCCGGCGGCGTGCGGGGGCAGCTGGTTGATGACGACCTGGTGCGGGCCGTTCGCGTCGACCACGCACGGCACCTCGACGACCGCGTCGGCGTCGACGATCGACAGCGCCGAGCGGTTGCGCACGTTCAAGATCAGCACCGTGCGCTCGTCGCGGGCGATCGCTCGCATGATCGAGAGCGCGACCTGCTCGTACCCGCCGGACTCCATGTCGTCGGAGTCGCGGTCGCCCGCGCCGGCGATGTCCCGGGTGTCCGCCATGTAGGTGGCCTCGCGCTCGGCTCGGGTGCGCCGCCACGCGTCCAGCGCCGAGCCGGCGTCGCGCTCGGTCTCCGCGTAGAAGTCGTGCTGCTGTCGCAGCAGGAACGCGCCGCGCGTCAGGGTCGCGGTACGCGCGGCCTGCACGGCCTCGTGCGCGTAGTAGTAGTAATAGAGGTACTCGTTGGGGATCGCGCCGAGCGTCTTCAGCCAGTCCGGGCCGAAGAGCTTGCCCTCCTCGAAGGAGCCGAGCGCCTCCGGGTTGTCCAGCAGCCGCGGCAGGTGATCGCGCCCTTCGACGTACACGCCGCGCAGCCAGCCGAGGTGGTTGAGGCCGGCGTAGTCGAACCGGGCGGTGGCCGGGTCGATGCCGAGCAGCCGGGCCACCCGCCGGGTCAGCCCCACCGGTGAGTCACAGATGCCGATGACCCGGTCGCCCAGGTAAGCGGCCATGGCCTCGGTGACCAGGCCCGCCGGGTTGGTGAAGTTGATGGTCCAGGCGTCGGGGGCGAGCTCCGCGATCCGCCGGGCCACCTCGGTCGCCACGGGCACGGTACGCAGGCCGTAGGAGATTCCTCCCGCGCCGACCGTTTCCTGCCCGAGTACGCCCAGGTCGAGCGCGACCCGCTCGTCGATGACCCGACCCTCCAGGCCACCGACCCGGATCGCGGAGAACACGAAGTCGGCCCCGACCAGGGCCTCTTTCAGGTCGGTCGTGATGGATACCGAGACCGGGGCGTGCTCGCCGGGTTCGAGCGCCGCCTGCTGGTCCAGTACGTGCCGGATGGCGGTCAGCCGGCGGAGGTCGACGTCGTACAGCACGAGGTCGGTCACCCGCGGCTCGCCCCGCTCTGCGAGCAGGGCCCGGTGGATGAGGGGTACCCGGAACCCCCCACCCCCGAGGATCACCAGTTTCACGTTTCGGTCACCTCCGCGGCTTCGGCAGCCGATCGTTGAACGTCTGACCACCGCTGAACAGGGCTGGATCGTATCAGCCAAACTCGCGCATGGCGATGACTGACTTTGAACAGGTATTGCCATCACGGCTACAAGGGGTGCACACTCATGCGCAATGTTGGACGGCCCGCCGTACAGGTCACGCAGGAAGGAGGCGGCGCATGAGCGAGCGCACGCCAGACGTCTTCCTGTCCGGGCTGCTCTTCGCCGACATCGTCTTCTCCGGCATGACCAAGCCGCCCACGCTGGGCACCGAGACCTGGACGCGCGGCATGGACTCCGGCCCCGGCGGTATCGCCAACTTCGCGGTCGCGCTGCGCCGGCTCGGCCTGCGGACGGCGCTGGCAGCGGCATTCGGCGCCGACATGCTCGGCGACTACTGCTGGGCCGAGCTGGCCGGGCGAGAGGGCGTCGACCTGGCCCGCTCGCGACGGTTCCCCGGCTGGCGGACGCCGGTCACCGTGGCGCTCGCGTACGACAACGACCGCGCGCTGGTGACGCACGGGCAGCCGCCCCCGCTCTCCCCCGACGACCTCGTCGGCCAGCCGCCGGCGAGCCGCGCGGCAGCGGTACACCTTGGAGAGGAACCGCAGGGCTGGCTGGCCCGCGCGCAGGCCCAGGGGACGCTCGTCTTCGCTGATCTTGGTTGGGACCCCTCCGGGCCCCGGGCGCCGGGGGCGGTCGGACATGGCGGTGTGAGGCCCCCCGTCTCCCCCCCGCGCCCCCC
>NZ_JAIBNX010000073.1:5809-32150 GCF_026130045.1 Micromonospora sp. CPCC 205371 | reverse complement strand
ACGACCTGGTTGGGCCCCCCTCGGCCCCCGGGCCCCGCGAGACGCTCGAACAGCTCTCGCACTGCCACGCTTTCCTGCCCAACGCGGGCGAGGCGATGCGGTACACGGCGACCGACTCCCCCGACGCGGCGCTCGCCCGTATCGCGGACCTGGTGCCGGTGGCGGTCGTGACGCTCGGCCACGACGGGGCGCTCGCGGTCGACAACACCACCGGCGAGTCGGCCGCGGTGTCCGGCCTGCGCGTACCCGCGCTCGACCCGACCGGCGCCGGCGACGTGTTCGGCGCCGCCTTCATCTTCGCCACCCTCACGGACCGCCCGCTGGCCGAACGCCTGCGGTTCGCGAACCTGGCCGCGGCGCTGTCGGTACAGCGGCTCGGCGGGGCTATGGCAGCGCCGAGCTGGGCGGACATCGCCGAGTGGTGGCGCACGACCAGGGCCGGCGACCCCGACCTGGTCCGCGAGTACGCCTTCCTTGATGACTGGATTTCTGAGAACGTGACCTTTGAAGGGTGGGACAACCCATGACAATCTCCCGCAGACGGCTGCTGCAGGCGGGCCTGTTCACCGTGGCCAGCGCGGCCGTCGGCGCCTCCGCGGCGTGCGGCGGCGACGACGATGCCGGCAGCGCCGGCGGCGACAGCAAGGACCTGTCGCTCTGGTACTGGTCAGGTGGCCTGAGCGAAAAGGTGGTCGCCGACGTCTCCACGCAGTTCGCCGACATCACGTTCAAGGCGACCCAGGTCGGCGGCAGCTTCAAGGACAAGCTGGTCACCACGATCACCAGCCGCCAGTTCATGCCCGACATCACCGGCATCAAGGGCGAGGACATCGCGTACTTCATGGGCCAGGCCGGCCAGTTCCTCGACCTGAACGAGCTGGGCGCCGCTGACCTGAAAAGCCAGTACCTCGAGTGGAAGTGGAAGCAGGGCAGCACCCCCGACGGCAAGCTCATCGGCTTCCCGATCGACATCGGCCCGACCGCGCTGTTCTACCGCGCCGACATCTTCAAAAAGGCCGGCCTGCCCTCCGAGGTGGCCGACGTGACCGCGGCGATGTCGACGTGGGACGCGTTCTTCGAGAACGGGACGAAACTGAAGAAGGCGCTGCCGGGCACGTTCATGGTCGGCGAGGCGGTCGAGGTCTACGACATGGCCGTCGGGCAGTCCACCAAGCGGTACGCCGACGCGGACAAGAAGTTCATCGGCGACCAGGAGCACATCCGCCGCGCCTGGGACCTCGCCGCGAAGGCCGTCCAGCTGGGCATCAGCTTCAAGGTGGCGAGCGGCGGCCAGGACGCGAACGCCGCCTGGAACCAGGGCACGCTGCCCGCCAAGCTCGGCGCGGCCTGGGTGGCGGGCGACATCAAGTCGGCGGCCGAGAAGACCTCGGGCAACTGGCGGGTCGCCCCGATGCCGGACGGACCGGCGAACCAGGGCGGCTCGTTCCTGTCGATCCCGAAGAGCTCGGGCAACCCGAAGAAGGCCTTCGAGATCATCACCTGGCTCCTGAACGCGGACAACCAGGCGCGCGGTTACACCGACGCGGGGCTGTTCCCGGCCGCGCCCGCCGCGTACAAGATGTCCGCGCTGACCTCGCCCGACGAGTTCTTCGGCGGCCAGGTCACGATCGACGTGCTCGGCGCGGCGGCGGAGAAGATCCCGGTCGCGTTCGAGAGCGAGTACGACAGCGTGCTGCGCGAGCCGTTCGCCGCCGAGCTGAGCAACGTGGAGACCAAGGGCAAGGACCCGGAGGCCGCGTGGAACGACGCCGTGTCCGCGGCGAAGAAGGCCGGGGAACGGGTGGGAGTCTCCTGAGGTGGCTCTGTCCCGCACAGCCGCGCCGGTGGCGGCACCCAAGACGCGCATCCGGGTAGGACCGAGACGCGCGCCGGGTCGCCGCCGGCGCGCGCTGGCCTACTGGCCGCAGTACCTCGCGATCTCGCCGTTCTACGTCCTGTTCGCGGTATTCGGCCTGGCACCGCTGCTGTTCTCGTTCTACCTGGCGTTCCAGCGCTGGGACGGCATCGGCGAGATGCAGTTCGCGGGACTGGACAACTTCCAGTACCTGATCAACGACGACGTCTTCTGGCTGGCGCTGTGGAACACCCTGCTCATCTGGGTGATGTCCACGGTGCCGACGCTCACGCTCGCGCTGGTGCTCGCCGTGCTCCTGCACTCGGTCAAGCGCTTCAAGGCGTTCTACCGGATGGCGTTCTTCATCCCGAACATCACCTCGACGGTCGCGATCTCGATCTTCTTCGGCGCGCTGTTCGCCACCAACTACGGGCTGGTCAACGGCGGTCTGGAGGCGCTCGGCCTGCCGGAGGTCGCGTGGCTGCAGAACGCCTGGGGCATCAAGATCGTGATCGCGGTGCTCACGGTGTGGCAGTGGACCGGTTACAACGCCATCATCTACCTGGCCGGCCTGCAGACGATCCCGAGCGACCTGTACGAGCAGGCGCGGATCGACGGAGCCAACGCGGTGCAGCTGTTCCGCCACGTCACCCTGCCGCTGCTGCGCCCCATCATCCTGTTCACCGTGGTCCTGTCGACCATCGGCGGCCTGCAGACGTTCACCGAGCCCAAGGTGCTGCTCGGCGACACCGCCGGCACCGGGCAGAGCGGCCTGACCATGGTCTTCTACTTCTACCGGCAGGCGTTCTCGCACAACGACTACGGGTACGGCGCGGCGATCGCGATGGTCGTGCTGCTGATCGTGGCGCTCTTCACGATCCTCAACTGGACCCTCGTCCAGCGCGGCGAGAGTGGGAGGAGCCGGCGATGACCAAACGTACGCGCGGGCTGCTGCTGCACGGGGTACTGATCTTCGGCACGATCCTGGCGATGTTCCCGTTCTACTGGATGGTGGTCATGGCCACCAACTCCACATCGGACATCTACCAGTTCCCGCCCAAGCTCACCTTCGGCGGGCAGCTCGTCACCAACCTGCGCAACGTCCTCGACAGCATCGACTTCTGGGGCTCGATGCTCAACACGATCATCGTCGCGTGCACCACGACGGCGCTCGTGCTCTTCTTCGACTCGCTCGCCGCGTTCGCGTTCGCCAAGTTCGACTTCCCCGGCCGGCGGATGCTGTTCGGCGTACTCATCGGCACGTTCTTCCTGCCCGTCGGGCTCGCCGTCATCCCCGGGTTCGTCATCATGGTCGAACTGGGCTGGGTCGGCTCGCTGAAGGCGCTGATCGTGCCGGCCGCGGCCAACGCGTTCGGCATCTTCTTCCTTCGCCAGTACATCCACAACGCGATACCGGACTCCGTGCTCGACGCGGCGCGACTCGACGGCGCCGGCTTCTTCCGCCAGTACCTCAGCGTCGTGGTCCCGATCATCCGGCCGGGCCTCGCGTTCCTGGGCATCTACACGTTCATCGCGTCGTGGAACGACTTCATCTGGCCGCTCGTCGTGCTAGTCAACCCCGACCAGCTCACCCTCCAGGTCGCGCTTCAGCAGCTCAACAGCGTGCACGGCCTCGACTACAGCCGCATCATGACCGGCGCGCTGCTGTCCGTCATCCCGCTGATCGCGATGTTCCTGCTCTTCGCCCGCAACTTCGTCAGCGACGTGGGGGAGGGGGCTGGGCGGGAGTGGGGGGCGCGCCGGGGACCTTCTGCCACGCCCGGGGGCCCGGGCCGCGCCGGCCGCCGCTGATCCGGGGCGAGCTGGCGCGGCCCCGCCCCGACGCCATCGGCCTGCAGGAGGTGCTGCGGGACGTCTCGACACCCCCCACAGTGGACACCTGCCAGGCGCTCGCGATCGCGCACGGCACCGGGTACCACGTCGCCTATGCCCCGGCCGCGCCGCGCGACGGACGCGGCGGAATCTGGCAGGGCAACGCGGTCCTGAGCCCGTGGCCGATCCGGACCCGCCACGTCGTCCCGCTGCCCGGCGCCGACGAGGCCGAGCCGCGCTCGCTGCTGTACGCGCTGGTCCAGACGCCGCTCGGCGACCTGCCCGTGTTCGTCACCCACCTGGCCTGGGAGCCGCACCACGCCCCGCTGCGACTGCGCCAGGCCGCGTACGTGGCGGCGCACGTCGACGCGCTCTCGCCGCCGGGGGCGCTGCCCGCCGTGCTACTGGGCGACTTCAACGCGGAGCCGGACTCCGTGGAGATGAAGTACCTGTGCGACGCCGGCTTCGCCGACGCGTGGGGCGACGCGCCGCCCGGCCACACCTTCGACGAGGCCAACGACTACGTCCGGGCCGCCGGCGAGGCAAGCTGCCGGATCGACTACATCCTGGTACGCGGAACCGCCGCGACCCCGCTCGACACCCGGCTCGCGTTCACCGTGCCGGACCGCTCGGGCCCGACTCCTGTGTGGCCCTCCGATCATTTCGGCGTCGTGACCGACCTGACCCTGTAGCTACCCTCCGTGCCGGCGAGCCGCCGGCTCCCCATTGGTCGCACCCTGCTTTGCTCTGCTTCCCTATAGGCAACACCGATCGCCACCTGCGGTGACGTCCTCGACGCCGCGCGGCACGGTCCGCGCGGCATGTAGCTGTCCGTGAGTGTCTCCGCGGCGGAAGCAGGGCAACGGGGGCGGGGGCGCCGTCCGCCGATCGCGACGGGCCAACGGCTGAGGTGAGGGCGGCGGCCGGTCGCGACTTGGGCGTACCCTTGCCGCGTGAGCGTCGCGACCGGCCGGGTGTTCTCGGTGCGGTTGCTGCGCTGGTTCATGGTCGTCGGGGCACTGTTCGCGGTGGCGCTGTTCAGCGGCGCGTCCTATCGCGACGCGCCCCTGGCTCCGGTTTCGATGGCGGGTTTTTACGCCGCCGCCTGCCCCAACGTCGTGCTCCAGGCCTCGCTGCCCGGCGCGCTCGCCGCCGAGACCGACGGCGGCCTGCCGGACAACCACGGTCCGGGTGGGGCCCTCGCCGGCGGGTGCCTGTTCGTGGTCGTGGCGCTAGCCGGCCTGGCCCTGGCCGGCGGGATTCGCCGACCACTGCTGGTGCACGCGGCGTTCTGGTGGGCCCGGCTGCGCGTTTCCCGAATGCGACCGATGACGGTCGTTCCGATGTGGGCGGACGTGCTGCGCATATAGGCGCGGCCAAAAACCCCTGTCCACATCCTTTACCCGGCATGAACCCTGGGAGGAACGACCATGCCATCGAACAAGACGAAGACCCGAGCCGCCACGAAAGCGGTACGCCGTGCGCGGCGCGGCGGGATGAGCACCAACCTGACAGTGACGCTGAGCCTCATCGTGGTCGCGGTGGTCGCGCTGGCCATCGTGTTCACGGTCAACCGCACCGGCGACGACATCGCCGCCAACGCGCAGACCGTCGTCCGGGACGACAGCCATCGGCTCTCCACCGCGGCCGACGGCAAGGTGACCGTCGTGGAGTTCCTGGACTTCGAGTGCGAGGCCTGCGGCGCCGCGTACCCGGGCGTGGAGCGGCTGCGTAAGGAGTACGGCGACTGGATCACCTATGTGGTGCGGTACTTCCCGATCGAGAGCCATCCGAACGCGTACAACTCCGCCCACGCGGCCGAAGCGGCGGCGCGGCAGGGCAAGTTCGAGGCGATGTACGTCAAGCTCTTCGACAACCAGGCCGCGTGGGGCGGCCAGCAACAGTCCCAAGTGGACACGTTCGTCGAGTACGCCCGCGAGCTGGGCCTGGACGTCGAGAAGTTCCGCGCCGACATGGCGAGCCCGGACGTCGATGCCCGGGTCCGCGCGGACGCGGAAGACGGCGAGCGGCTCGGGGTGCGCGGCACGCCGACCTTCTTCGTCAACGGCGCCCGGTACGAGCAGAACCCGACGTACGAAGGGCTGAAGCAGGCCATCGACAACGCCCTGGCCCAGTGATCGGCGATCGGCTGGTCGGCTGGGTGCTGGCCGCCGGCGGGCTGATCGGTGGCGCCGCCGCGTTCGTCCTGACCGTGGAGAAGATCGCGCTGCTGCGCGATCCCGGCTACACGCCCACCTGTTCCATCAACCCGATCCTGTCCTGCGGTTCGGTCATGAACAGTCCGCAGGCCGAGGTGTTCGGCTTCCCGAACCCGCTGATCGGCGTGGCACTGTTTCCACTGGTGGTCGCCACCGGTGTCGCCGTACTCGGCGGCGTGCGGCTGCCCCGCTGGTGGTGGCTCAGCTTGCAGGCCGGGACGGTCTTCGGCGTCGTGCTGGTGCACTGGCTGTTCGCGCAGAGCCTCTACCGGATCGGCGCGCTGTGCCCGTACTGCATGGTGGTCTGGGTGGTCACGATCGTGCTCTTCTCGTACGTGACCTTGTACAACCTCGACCGCGGACACCTGCCCGCGGCTCGGTCGCTGCGCTCCGCGGCGCGGTTTCACACCGCCATCCCCCTGGGCTGGTTACTGATCCTTACGGTGCTGATCGGCGAGCGGTTCTGGGACTACTGGCGCACCTTGTTGTGAGCCCACGCGGGGGCTGGGTCCACGCGGATCCAGCCCCCGCGACGGTAATGGACGGCGAAAACCGGTTGCTCGGCCGGCGAGGCGTCGATGATCCTGATTGGATGGACCTCGACGACGCCGCCCAGACCTGGCGGCGCGACGGCTTCGTGATCCTTCCCGGGTTCATCCCGCCGGACGACCTGAAACCAGCGGTCGCCGAACTCGACCTGATGTTCCCCTCCGCCGAGGGCTTCCATACCGGCACGGATCAACGTCGCGACCGCTTCATCGGCGACGAGTTCGCCGGCATCGACTCCTTCCCCTTCGCCAGCACGAAACTCAGCCTGCTCGCCGTGCACCACCGGGTCCTGGCGCTCGCCGAAGCGCTGCTAGGCGAAGACGACATCCACATCTACGGCGCCGAAGCCTGGGCCAAGTACACCGGCGCCTGCGACTACGACCAGGACCTGCATCGGGACTACCTCAACCACACGATCCTCGTACCCAGCAGCACCCCGGGCTGCCAGCAGGTCGAGATGTTCGTCTTCCTCGGCGACGTCCCCGAGGAGCTCGGCCCGCCGCACCTGGTCCCCCGCGCGCACACCGCACACCTGCCGGCCGTGCCGAACTGGTTCCTGCGGCCGGGTCGGCGCAGCGGCTTCCGCTTCGACGACGACGGCGGCAGCCCGGACCTCTACGCGGCCGAGGTCTCCGGCGCCGGACCAGCAGGCACCGTCATCGCCTTCGAGCCCGGCACCCTCCACCGCGGCACGCGGCTGACCGCACCCGGCGGCGCCCGGTTCAGCATGCAGCTCTGCTTCCGGCCCGCCGGCCTCCAGTGGGGCCAGCGTGTCGCCTGGGCCGCCCAGAGTTTCTCGGACGCGTGGGTCGACTTCGTCGGCGCCGCCACCCCGCGCCAGCTACAGGCCTTCGGGTTCCCGCCGCCAGGACACCCGTACTGGACCCCGGAGGCCCTGGCCGGCATGGCCCTGCGTTACCCGGCCCTCGATCTCACACCCTGGCGCACCCGGTAGTTGGTATCCGGACCCAGCCCGTGCGAACGGCGGGCGTCAGCGGGCCGCGGCGTCCTTCGCGGCCTGCTCCACCCGATCGCGGTAGGCCAGCCACCAGGTTGTGTCGGCGTCGGGCAGGTTCGAGTGCTCGGCACGGATTCCGGCCGCTCCGTCGATGAGTTCGCGGACGATGTCAGCGTGGCCGGCGTGGCGTTCGGTCTCGGCGATCATGTGGATGAGGACGCGGTGCAGGGTCGGCCTTCGCCGCTCAGGCGGCCACCACGCCACCTCGCCGATCGCGTCGAGCGGGGTCGCGTCGATCGTCGCGTCGGCGTGGGCCCAGGCCCGGCGGTACAGGCCGATGATCTGCTCCCGCGACTCGTCGGCGGTGGCCCACATGTCGGCGTTCGGTTCGGCGTCGTCATCCAGCCAGGGCAGCGGCTCGCCGAACGGCCGCCCGAAGCACTCGCCGAAGTAACCGGCGGCGACGCTGGCGACATGCTTGACGAGGCCGAGCAGGTTGGTGCCGGTCGGCACCAGGGGACGGCGGATGTCGTACTCGGAGAGGCCGTCCGTCTTCCAGAGCAGCGCGTCGCGGGCCCGGGTCAGGTAGTGGCGCAGTTCCGCTTTCGGATCCGATGCTGTCATACCGACAATCTCCCACGACGCTTCTACCGCCACCGTCAGTCGGCGGTTGCCTCGGCGATTGAGCGGGGAGCGGTCACCTTCTCGAAGCGGAGGTTGCCGGCCGGCACCATCCAGGTCATCACCTGCACGGCGAGCCGCCCCGCGCGGACCGCGGGGTCGGCGCCGCACAGCTCGCGGGCGGTCGCCGGGTCGACCGACATCACGGAGACGCCGCGCACGCGTTCGTCGTCCGCGTCCATGATCGGACCGCCGGCGAGAAGGTAGCCCTGGTCGCGCAGGTCGGCGCGGAACGCGAGATGGGCGTCCTGGAGGGCGTCGGCCTCCTCTGGACTCAACTCCGGCGCGTCGGGCGGCCGCACCAGGAAAACGAGCGTGTGCTGGTCGAACTCCATCTCGCCAGCGTATGGCTCACTGCATGCGCGGGCGGACCGAGTCGCGGAGGACCAGGTGGGTGCCGAGGGTGACGTGGGGGAAGGCGCCGCCGCGCGCCTCGTGCTCCAGCGCGAGCCGCACCGCCGTACGCCCGACCTCCTCGTGGGGCAGGTGCACGGTGGTGAGGTTGAGGTCGAGTGAGGGCGGCAGGTTGTCGAAGCCGACCATCGACACGTCGTCGGGCACCCGTAGGCCCTGCTCGGCGAGGGCGCGGCAGGCGCCGCCGGCGATGAGGTCGTTGACGGCGAAGACGGCGGTGAAGTCGCGGGGGCCGGCGGCCAGCCGCTCTTTCATCATCCGGTGGCCCTCCTGCCACTCCATCGTCCCTTCGACCTCAAGCGCGGGGTCGTGCGGCACCTTGTACGCCGCCAGCGCCTGCCGGTATCCGGTGAGCCGGCCTTCGGCGGTGGTGTAGCCGGGGCGGCTGCCGAGGAACAGGATGCGCCGGTGACCGGCGGACAGCAGGTGGCTGGTGGCCGCGAACGCGCCGCCGGCGTGGTCGTACTCGATGACGACGGCGGGCACGTCGGGCCCGAGCGAGGGGCGGCCGCACAGCACCAGCCGGGAGCCGATCGCGGCGAGGGTGTGCGCGTACTGGCTCATCCGCTCCCGGTACTTGTCGTCAGCCACCACGTTGCCGACCAGGATGACCGCCTCGGCGTGCTGCTCGCGCATGAACTTGACCATGGCGAGCTCGCGCTCGGGATCGCCGCCGGTGGTGCCGATCAGGCACAGCCGGCCCGCGACGGCGGCCTGCGTCTCGACGCCCTGCGCCACGTGCGCGTAGTGCGGTGAGATCACCGAGTTGAGCACGATGGCGACGCTCTTGCTGGGGGTGCCGGCGAGTGCCCGGGCGTGGGCGTTGGCCACGTAGTCCAGCTCTTTGACCGCGCGCATGACGCGGGCCCGGGTGGCCGGCGAGGCCGGGTAGCTGCCACTGAGGATGCGGGAGACGGTCGCGACGGAGACGCCGGCCTTGTCGGCGACCTCGCGGATCGTCGACCGCCGCCGGCCGTCAGCCGTGTCACCTGCGCGTCGCGCCACATCGCCTCCAATCCTCGAACCCTAAGGGCCTGGAGCCTGTCAATCTAGCGGCCACCGCACGGGCTTGCCGGACCCCGCCGGCCAGCGCGTGTACGCCAGCGTCGCGCCCATCTCCAGTTCGACCCGCTCGCCGTCGGGGAACGTCACGCCCACCCGGTCGCCGTCGACCGCGACCGTGACGGACTCGGCGAGGGCGGCCGGGTCGGCGCGGTCGCCGGTGAGCTCCATCAGGGTGACGTAGACGGCGCTGCCGCCGGGATGCGCGGCCGCGGTCAGGTACGGCGTGGCGGAGCAGGCGCCGTAGGCGTTGGCGTCCACGGCTCGCGCCGCGTCGGCCGCGTCGAAGCCGTGCAGGCCGACCGCGAGGCTGGTGAGCCCGTCCGGTCTGGACACCAGCGCCCAGTCTTGTCCGGTGTGGACGATGGGTGGCCGGGGGTCGGCGAGGGCGTAGCCGCCGTCGCGCACCGCCCAGCCGGCCGGTGCGGTCACCCGGTGCACGCGTACCTCCCAGGGCCCGCGCACGACCGAGGCCGTCTCGACCCGGATGGCGGCGCCGGCGAGATCGTCCTCGTACGCGGACGCCGCGAACCGGTCGTGCGTGGCGAGCGGCTCGATGCGCCGGCGGCGCGAGACGGTGCCGTCCGGCGCCACGACGGCGAGGTGGCCGTCCACGGCGCGCACCCGAGCCTCCTCACCGGTCTCCGGCGCGGCGTGCGAGGCGTACCCGAACCGCAGGTAGTGCGGGTCTTCGAGCCCGCCGGCGACCAGGTGCCGTGCCCGGTCGCTGCCGTGGTTGACGAGCCGCACGATGCCGTCGTGCCGGGTGGCGTGCAGCAGCCAGGCGGGGCCGGGCATGGCGACGACCTGGTCGCCGTCGTCGATCGGCGCGACGCTCTCGCGTTCCGTCCACACGGGATGGTCGGCGGGCAGCAGCAGCCCGACGAACGCCTTGCTGGCCCAGTACGGCGACGCGGGCCCCGAGTAGTGCTGGGTGACCGGCAGGAACCGCTCGTACCAGCCGAGGCCGAGCAGTCCGCGCTCGTCCGGCACCCCATGCTCGACGAAGTGCCGCAGCACCCCGCTGGCGATGCGGCGGGTGCGGCCGGGCGGCAGCGGGGTGGCGTCCATGAGCGCGCCCAGCCACAGTGGAGCGACGGTGGCGAACCGGTAGCACAGCGACCGTCCCTGGTGGACGGGCGCGCCGTCCCGGGCGAACATGTGCTGGTACTGGTCGAGGAATGTGCGCAGCCGCTCCCGGTACACGTCGCCGCGCTCGCGGTCGCCGGACATCCGTGCCCACAGCAGCGGGTACAGGTGCATGGCCCAGCCGGCGTAGTAGTCGAAGCAGCGCCCGTCGCCGTCGGTGTACCAGCCATCCCCGACGTACCACCGCTCGATGCGGTCCAGCCCAGCCGCGATCTCGGCCGGATCGTGCGGGCCGCCGACGCCGGCCAGGAATTGCTGGATCACGACGGGGAACAGCACCCAGTTGCTCTGCCAGGTGCGCTTGCCGGCGAACCCGGCCAGCCACCGCACGACCCGATCCCGCACCGGGGCGTCGAGCCGGTCGAACAGCCACGGGCGGCTCTCGTGCAGCGCCAGCGCGATCGAGGCCGCCTCGACGATCTGCTGCGAGCAGTCCGCGGCCGCCGGCCAGGCGTACGAGTGACCAGGGTCGGTGCCGTGGGTGAGCCCGTCGGCGTACCGCTCGATGAGCCCAGCCGGGACGGCGCCGCCGGCGCCCGCGATGCGGAACGCCGCGAGCAGGAACGTGCGCGCGAAGCCCTCCAGGCCGTCGCTGGTGAGGCCCGAGACGCCGGGCCTGCCGGGCAGCCGGATCTGCGCGAAGCCGGGCGTCGCGTGCGGCACCACCGCGTCGAGCAGGTGGTCGGCGAGCCCTTCCCAGTGCGACCGGGTCCACCCGGTGAACGGCGACAGGTAGCCGTCCCCCGATGGAAGCGAAGTTAAAACGTTTGCAGTGATGACTCGCATCGTAGAACACGATCACGTGCGGTGCTAGCAGCAATGCAGGGTATTGACAGCGGTTGTTGGCCCTGGTTCGCTGCACCTGATAGTAAGCGTTTGCACGCGAAGTGGAGTGCCCATGCCCCACATCCCCCGCCGCAGTCTCCTGATGGGCGCGGCCGTCGCCGGCGCGGCGAGCCAGCTCCCGCTCTCATCGCGGCCAACCACGGCGAGTCCCCCCGCGAAGACCCAGGCCGCCGGCCGCGCCCTCGACGAAGGCGTGCCGCTGCGCTGGCTGGAGGGCGGCGCGCCCCAGGCGCTCGTCGGCGCCACCTGGGGCGTGCCGTGGCCGCGCGGCGCGCTCACGCGCGACCAGCAGCTGGCCTTGACCACCTCCGACGGCGCCGCCGTGCCCGTGCAGTCCTGGCCCATCGGGTACTGGCCGGACGGCACCATCAAGTGGACGGCTCACGCCATCGGCACCGAGGCGCCCACCGCCGAGCAGTACACGCTGCGGCCCGGCACCGCCGCCGCCCCCGCGACGCCGATACGCGTCACCGAGACCGGCAAGGAGGTCACGGTCGACACCGGCGCCATCCGCTGCGTCGTCGCCAAGCGCGGCCGGGTGCTGGTGCCGTCGATCACGCGCGGCGACCGCGTCGTCGCCACCGGTGGCACCCTCGTGGCCCTGCGCAAGAACTCCCCCGGCGAGGCGGAGAACGGCAGCACGCAGCAGGAGAAGTTCGTCTCCGAGATCCAAAAAGTGACCGTCGAGCAGCGCGGCCCGGTGCGCGCGGTGGTGCGGGTCGAGGGCAAGCACCGCGCCACGCGCGGCAACCGCGCCTGGCTGCCATTCACCATCCGGCTGTACCTCTACGCCGGCAGCGACGGCATCCGCATGGTGCACACGTTCATCTTCGACGGCAACGAGAAGAAGGACTTCATCAGCGGCCTGGGCGTCCGGTTCCAGGTACCGATGAGCGACCTGCCGCACGACCGCCACATCCGCTTCGCGGGCGACGGCGACGGCGTGCTCGGTGAGGCCGTCCGCGGCATCACCGGCCTGCGTCGCGATCCCGGTGCGGCGGTGCGCCAGGCGCAGATCGCCGGCCAGCGCCTGCCCGACCCGTCCACATGGGACCTGCGGGTGACCAACCGGCTGCCCCTCATCCCGATGTGGGGCGACTACAGCCTGCGCCAGCTCTCCGACGGTTGCTTCGACATCCGCAAGCGCACCGCCGCCGAACACGGCTGGATCCAGGTCGACACCGGGCGCCGCGCGGGCGGCCTCGGATACGTGGGTGGCGTCTCCGGCGGGCTCGCCTTCGGCATGAAGGACTTCTGGCAGCTGCACCCGACACAGCTCGACATCCGGGGCGCCGCGAGCGACAACGCCGAGGTCACCGCCTGGCTCTGGTCGCCCGACGCCACCCCCATGGACCTGCGCTTCTACCACGACGGCATGGGCCAGGACACCTACCCGGAGCAGCTCGAAGGCCTGGAGATCACGTACGAGGACTACGAACCCGGCTTCGGCACCCCGTACGGCGTCGCCCGCACCACCGAGCTGTCCTTCTGGGCCCTCGGCAGCACCCCGTCGGCCGCCCGGTTCGCCCAGCTCGCCGACGCGGTGCGCACGCCGCCGCTGGTGGTCGCCCCGCCGGCCGCCCTGCACGCCGCCGGCGTCTTCGGCGACTGGAGCCCGGTCGACCGCGGCACCCCGGCCAAGCGCGAGATCGAGGACCGGCTCGACTTCCTCGTCGACCACCACCGCCAGCAGGTCGAGCAGCGCTCCTGGTACGGGTTCTGGAACTACGGCGACATCATGCACACCTACGACCCGGACCGGCACGTGTGGCGGTACGACGTGGGCGGGTACGCGTGGGCGAACTCGGAGCTCTCCCCCGACCTGTGGCTGTGGTACCAGTTCCTGCGCTCGGGACGCGCCGACGTGTTCCGCTTCGCGGAGGCGATGACCCGGCACACCGGCGAGGTCGACGTCTACCATCTCGGCCAGTGGCGCGACCTCGGCACCCGCCACGGCGTGCTGCACTGGGCCGACAGCGCCAAGCAGCTGCGCATCAGCACCGCGATCTACCGCCGCTTCTACTACTTCCTCACCGCCGACGAGCGCACCGGCGACCTGATGCGCGACCTCGTCGACGGCGACCGGACGTTCCTGGTCCTCGACCCGATCCGCAAGATCCGCACAGGGCCGTACGAGCCGGACCCGCACGCGCTGTCGATCAGCACCGGCACTGACTGGAGCGGCCTGGCGGCGGCCTTCCTCACCGAGTGGGAGCGCGGCGGAGACCCGGTCGCACTGCGCAAGCTGGTCAACAGCGCGCGCACCATCGCCGCCATGCCGAACGGCTTCATCCAGGGCAGTGGACTGTACGATCTGGACACCGGCGCCTTCGCGACCGCCGCGCCGGCCGTGTCGGTCGGGTCGCTCGGTGCGGTGTTCGGCCTCGTCGAGGTCTGCAGCGAGCTGATCGACCTGCTGGATATACCCGAGTTCACCGACGCCTGGTTGCAGTACTGCCGGCTCTACAACGGCACGGCGGCCGAGCAGACCGCCGAGACCGGCCAGTCGTTCGGCAACCTCAACCTGCGCCAGGCGCACTCGCGGCTCACCGCGTACGCCGCCGCCAAGACCGGCAACGCGACCCTGGCGGCGCGGGCGTGGCAGGAGTTCTATACCGGCCACGCCGGCTACCCGCGCAACGCGCCCTGGCGGGCCACCCGCGTCGAGGGGCCCGCCGTGCTCAAGCCGATCGACGAGGCCAGCTTCGTGTCCACGAACGCTAGCTCCCAGTACGGCCTGGCGGCGATCCAGTGCCTGGCACTGGTCGGAGAACACTTGGAGCAGTCATGAAACGACTCGTAACGGTCGCGTCAGCCGTGACCCTCCTGTCGGGCGTCGGAATCTTCGTCGCTCTCAACGCATCCGCCGCGACCACGCGATACGAGGCGGAGACCGCGCCGGCCACCTGCGACGGCACCATCGCATCGAACCATTCGGGGTACTCCGGCAGCGGGTTCTGTGACACCAACAACGCCGCAAACGCAGCCGTTCAGTTCACGGTGAACGCCGCCGCCGCCGGATCGGCCACAGTAGACATCCGGTATGCCAACGGCAGCGGTGCCGGGCGCCCGGCCGACGTCAGCGTCAACGGCGCTGTCGTACAGGCGGCGTTCGCCTTCGACGCCACGAGCGCCTGGAACGCCTGGGCCACCCGCTCGCTGACGGTGAACCTCAACGCGGGCGACAACACCATCCGGCTCGCCGCCACCACGGCGAACGGGCTGGGCAACATCGACTACGTCGACGTGACGACCGGCGGCACGACCCCGACCACGCCACCGCCCTCGGGCGTCCGGCAGATGGAGAACCTCGGCCGGGGTGTCGTCGCGGTGCGCTCCGGCGCCAGCAGCGTCCTGGTCTCCTGGCGACTGCTCGGGCTCGACCCGGACGGCATCGGCTTCAACGTGTACCGGTCGACGGCCGGCGGCACGGCGGTCAAGCTGAATGCGTCCGTCCTGACCGGCGGCACAAACTACACCGACACGACGGCGAATTTGGGGCAGGCGAACGCCTACCACGTGCGCCCGGTGGTCGGCGGCGTGGAGCAGGCGCCGAGCGGCGCCTTCACGCTGACCGCCAACCACGCCACCGAGCCGGTGGTCCGGGTGCCGTTGCGCTCCGGCGGTATGGTCAAGTTCGTCTGGGTCGGTGACCTCGACGGCGACGGCGAGTACGACTACGTGCTCGACCGGCAGACGTCGCCTCAGACGATCGAGGCGTACCGGAGCAACGGCCAGTTTCTGTGGTCCGTCAACATGGGGCCCAACAGCACCAACCAGGACAACATCGAGGGCGGGTCCGCGACGGTCAACGTCGGCCATAACGACGGCGTCACCGTGTACGACCTGGACAGCGACGGTCGCGCCGAGGTCGCGCTGCGGATCGCCAACGGCGTGCGGTTCGGCAACGGAGCCACGTACAACGGTCTGAGTGACAACACCCGGCAAGCCATCGCCATCCTCGACGGCATGACCGGGGCGCCGCGGGCCACCTCGCCGGTGCCGACCGACTACCTGTCCGACGGCCCGATGTACGCGCGCTTCGCCGTCGGCCACCTCGACGGGGTCAACCCGAGCCTGGTCGCGTACATGAAGAACCGGATCGGCTCCGGCAACTTCAACCTCATGTTCAGCGCCTGGCGGTTCACCGGCAGCGCCCTGACCATGCAGTGGAAGTTCCTGCGCGGCAGCCAGAACCTGCCCGACGGGCACAACACCCGGGTGATCGACGTCGACGGCGACGGCAAGGACGAGATCGCCGAGATCGGGTTCGTGCTGAACGGCAACGGCACCCTGAAGTACTCGCTGGCGCCCCGGGGCGTCGTCCACGGCGACCGCTTCCACATCGCCAAGATCGATCCCAACCGGGCCGGCCTACAGGGCTACGGCGTACAGCAGGACAACCCCAGCGGCCTGCGCGACTACTACTACGACGCGGCGACCGGAAACATGATCTGGCAGCACGTCGAAGCCGGCACCGCCGACGTGGGCCGGGGCATGGTGGGAGACATCGACCCCCGGTTCCCCGGCATGGAGGTCTGGGCCTTCTCGGGTCTCTACAACGCCCGCACCAACCAGCTCACCCAGTCCAGCACGACGCTCCAGCCATGGCCGCAGACCGGGCTGTTCTGGGACGGCGACATCACCATGGAGCTGCTCAACGACGGCAAGATCGAAAAGTGGAACCCGAACGCCCCGACCGGCACCGGCAGCGTGCCGCGCCTGGTCAGCACCTGGAACTACGGCGCGGTCGACGCCAGCCAGAACGTCCAGCCCACGTTCCACGGTGACATCCTCGGCGACTGGCGCGAGGAGGTCGTGTACACCAACGCCAGCTTCAACGAGCTGATCATCTTCACGACCAACCAGTCCACTGGCACCCGCCTCTACACGCTGGCGCACAATCCCGCCTACCGCAACGACATGACGGTCAAGGGCTACATGCAGTCCCACCACGTCGACTACTTCATCGGCAACGGCATGAGCCAGCCCCCGAGGCCAAACATCACCTACGCCGGAGGCTGAACCAACCGCGAGAGCCGATGGCGGCGGCAGACACCCGGGGCGTTGCGCCACCGGGTGTCTGCCGCCGCTGGAAACGACAGGAGAAGCGTCATGCCCACGCGGCGCGTGCTGCTCGCCGCCACCGGCGCGGCGGCAAGGGCGGGCCTGTGGACCGTACTCGGACTGCTCTCCGTGGTGGCCGCGCCGGCCGCGCTCGCCAGCGCCCACCCGACCGGAGCCCCGTTCCAGGTCCACCAGTACCACGGCCTCACGCTCATGCCCGATCAGGTGCGGGTGGTCGCGGCCGTGCACACGGCGGAGATCGTCACCCGGCAGGAGCGTCGCACCGTGGACGCGGACGACGACGGCGCGGTCACCGCCGCCGAGCGACGTGGGCACGCGCGTGCCGCCTGCGCGGAGCTGGCCTCCGGGTTCGCCGTCGAGGTGAACGGCGAACGCCTGCTCTGGACGGTGACACCGGGCGCCTACGACTACGAACCGGGCTCATCCGGGTTACCCAGCGCCCGGCTCACGTGCGACCTCGCGGCGCCCGCGCGGCTGTCCGTCCCGGCGACGGTGACGATCGCCAATCATTACCGGCCCGACGGCACCGGCTACCGGGAGGTGACCGCCGTCGGGCGCGACGTGCGTCTGATCGACTCACTCCTGCCCGAGCACAGCGTGAGCGAGCAATTGAGGGCGATACCGCCGGCGGACGCGCTCGTCGTCGACGTGCCGGCGTCGACGGTGCGGGTGGAGCCGGGAACAGGCGTAGCGGGCGCACCGACCGCGACGGCACCGGCGGAATCCGCCGGGCCGCTGACGACAATTCCCACCTGGGCGGAGCAACGGATCGAGTCGTTTGCCGCCGGCCGGCTCACCCCGCTGCTGGCGGTCCTGGCCGTGCTGACCGCGGTGCTGCTCGGCGCCGGGCATGCCGCCCTGCCCGGGCACGGGAAGTCCGTGCTCGCGGCCTACCTCGCCGGGCGCCGCGGCCGGCCGTTGGACGCGTTGGCCGTCGGCGCCACGGTCACGCTCAGCCATACCGGCGTGGTGCTACTGGTGGGAGTCTTGATCAGCACCAGTACGGCGTTCGCCGCCGACCGGCTGCTCGGCTACCTCGGCGTGATCAGCGGACTGCTCGTCATCGCGGTCGGGATCGGCATGCTGGTCGCCGTCGTCCGCGGACGCGCCGGCCACTCGCACGGCCATGATCACGACCACCACCATGATCACGACCACCACGACGGACACGCCCACCGCCACGGACGTCGGGCCGGATGGCTGGGGCTGGCCGGCATCGGTGTTGCCGGCGGTCTGGTGCCCAGCCCGACCGCCCTAGTGGTGCTGCTGGCCTCGGTCAGTACGGGGAAGGCGGTCTTTGGCGTGCTGCTGGTGCTCGCGTACGGCCTTGGCATGGCCGGCACGCTCACGGCCGCCGGCCTGCTCCTGCTCGCGGTCAAACGTTGGGTGAGCCTCGCCGAGCGCCGGCCCGTACGTATGTTGGCCCGCCTCGGCGCGGTGGCGGCCTGGCCGCTGACCACCTCAGCGATGGTGCTCGTCATCGGCACCGGCCTGACCCTGCGCGCCGGCGCGATACTCACCTGACCCCGCCAGGAGGCCATCCCACCTCGACCCGCCCGATGTTCAAGCCCCGCAGTTCCTCGGTCGGCGCGTGAAACTGGGCGGCCACCGCGGCGGCCAGCCGTCACTCCCGACTGGCCCGGCACCGTCGTCGCCGCCCTTACAACGGCTGCGACGACGTCACCCCGCCAGCCGTGACGGCCCGTACCTCGGTGGCGGTATCGGGCAGCAGCGCCGCGTCCTCGCCGGCCTCGACCCAGGCGCCGCCGGACGTACGGTAGGCAAGCGACGAGCCGTACGCCGCCACGATCCAGCCCTGCCCGTCCGGCAGCCGCACCCGGACCGGCACCGGCGCGTCCCGATCGGCGGCCCCGCCCGGTATCACCGCGTCGACCGCCCCCGTCGCGTCGAGCAGCACGGCGAACACGAGCGCCGGATCGGACGCCCCAAAGATCTCGCTGAGCAGAGCTGCCCGCCCGTCGGGCAGGCCAGCGACCACCTCCCACCGGCCCGACCCGTGGGTCTCGGGGAGCGGGTCCAGGTAGCCGGATTCCCCCACCGCCCGAAGCAGGATGCCGCCGTCGTCGGTGACCTGCGTGGGCCGTCCCACCCGGGTCGGACCCTCGACGCTCCGGTTCTCCCAGGGCAGCCCCGCGCTGTCGGCCGGTGTGGGATCGACCGGAACCGGCCCGCCAGCGCGCCGTGCGTCGGCCTCCTCGACATACTGGCTGGCTTCCCGCACCGGGTGCAGCCCGGCCGGATCGCGCTCGCGGGCCGCCGGGGGCGCCTGACGGGCAAGGACGCGGACGTCGCCCGGGTCGCCGTCCGCCGACACGTCCGCCAGCGCCACACCGTCCATGGTGCTCATCCGCCGCCAGTCGCGGCTGACCTTGCCGTCCGGCCCGGTCACGGGTGCCATGGAGATGTAGAGCGGCACGCCGGCGTCGACGGCGAGCAGCGTCCGATCCTCCGGCCCGAAGGCGTACGCCCATGACACGCCGTGCGCCGCGGACTCCTCACCGACGAGCCGGAAGCGCTTGCTGACAGGGTCGGTCGCGACCAGTCCCGACATGACCACCTGATCGCGCTGCGCCCCCGCCTGCACCACCACGGCCGCCGGTCCCGCCGAGGTCGTGCCGGCCCAGTAGACGTGTGGCTGGCCGCGCAGCGCCGCCACCACGGCGTCGCCGCTCTCCGAGTCGCGCAGGCCGTCGCGCCAGGCCTGTACCGCCCGCAGGAGCAGACCTGAGTCGTCGGCCAGGTCGCCGCCGGTGGGCTGGAAAAGGTGACTGGCCACGATCGTCGTCTCGCCGATCGCTTGCTGCCACGCCACCGTCGCGCCGCCGCCGGCCATCACGACGGCCACCGCGATGGCGGCGCCGCGCACCCGGGAGCGCCGCACCCGGCGGCGCCCGCCGTGCACGACCCGGTCGGTGAAGTCCGGCGCCACGCGCAGGCGGTCGGTCGCGTCCCACATCGCGCGGTTGACCCGCTCAGTGTCCACCATGGTCAGCTCCCCCGCACCGCGGCCGCTAGGACAGCGGGAAACGTGTCGTCCTGTTCGGGAAGCCACTCGCGCAGCCGGGCCAGCCCGCGCGAGGTCTGGCTCTTGACGGTGCCCACCCCACACCCGAGCGCCATCGCCGTCTGAGCCTCGGAAAGGTCGTGGAAGAACCGGAGGACCAGCACTGCCCGGGTGCGCGGCGGGAGCGCCGCCAGGGCCCGCACGATCAGATCCCGATCGGTCACCTCGCGTTCCGGCCCGGCAATGCCGCGTGGCCCGGCCGCCTCCAGCGGCGCCTCCGCGACCCGGCGGCTCTTGCGCCGCCAGCGGTTCGCGGCCGCGTTGGCGAGCGCCGCCCGCGCGTACCCCTCCGGGTCGCGGCTGATCCGCCGCCACTTCGGATACATCCGTTCGAGCACGTCCTGGAGGAGGTCTTCGGCGGCGCCCCGGTCACCCCCGCAGAGGAGATACGCACCGCGTAACAGGCCCGCCGACCGGGCACGCACGAACTCCTCGAACCCGCCGTCGTCCACGACCACCCCCTCGTCCACCCGTACAGACACCGTCGGCCGCGAGAAGGTTGCCGTCAATCCCGGACACTGACCGTGCACACCACCACCCCCTCGACGACGACCCGGTGGATCGGCCGGTAGGAGGCCCCCGGCGGCACCGGATGGAAGCTGCTCACCCAGAACCTCGGCACGTCGTCCGGCGTGAAGGCGTCCGGCGGTTCCGCCTCGCGGCTGTGCGGCAGTAGACCTCCGATCGTCGGGTGCGTATCGCTGGTGTACTCCCGGTAATGAAGGGTCAGCCACCGGGCAGCCGGCGTCTCGCACGACCGCCAGTAGTCGCTCTCGTACCGCGTGTGCGCTCCCCGGTAGCCGCCGGCGACGGGGCTGAAATACATGTACTCGAACGGGTGCAGGCGGGCGGCGGCGACCGCCACCTCCGCGTGGCCGGCCACCAGCGCCACGGCAAGGGCGGCAACGACCGTCGCGCGCCGCCAGAGCCGCACCGTCGCGGCCACGGCCAGCAAGATCATTCCGGGCACCGCGAACAGGAAATGCCGCAGTCCGTTGTAGAGGGGGCCCTGGGAGACCGTGAGGGCCACGCCCGGCACCAGGACCGGCGCCCCGGCCAGCACCCCGGCTCCCGGCCCCCGGCGGCGCGCCACGTCGGCCGCCGCCAGCCCGAGCCCCACCAGCGCGAGCGCCATCGTGACCGGCGGCGAGCCGACGACCAGCCACTGTGGAGCGTACTGCCACGGCAGGTCCATCCCTCGCACCATGGCGCCGTCGAAGAGTACCTCCCCGAACCACTGGTACCTCGACATCGCGGCGATCGACTCGGGCAGGCCGGTGACCGGGTTGAGCGTGATGTACGGCCAGAGCGCCAGCATCGTCGCGTACGACACCCCGCACACCACCGCCGCCTCCTTCAGTCGGCGCGTCACGAGCAGTGCGACGGCCAGCACCCCGTACCACAGGATCGCCGTGGCCCGAATGGACATCGCCGCACCCAGCAGCGCCCCAAGCGACACCGCGTCCCACATGTTGTCGCGGCGGCGCAGCAGGCGCACGGTCGCCCACAGCACGAAAATCATCGCGGCGGTGAACGGGACATCCTTGGAGTTGGTGAACATCGCCCCGGTGTAGCGGGGATAGAGCGTCAGCCCCAGCGCCGCGAGAAACGCGCCCCACCAGCCGGCGAGCTGGCGGCCGCACAGCGCGATCCCGGCGATCCCAGCCAGCCCGAGAAGCCCACCCATCACGGAACGGGTGTGCCACCTCTCCCCCGTCAGCCGCTGCGCGGCGGCGATGAGCACCTCGGCGAAGGGCCCGTGCTGCGGCATGAAGTCGCGCGGGTCCGAGTCCCGGATGAACCCGACGTCCCGCCCAACAGACAGGTACCAGTTGAGCACCGCCTCGCCGTACCAGTTCTGCAAACCCTCGTCCCAGGTGCGGCCGTACGCTCCGGCGGCGACCACCACGTAGAGGCCGAGCAGTAGGAAAAGCACACCAAGAAGGAGCACCGGCAGCCGACTCTCCACAAAGGAAAGCCGACGTGCCGGCGCGGTCACGACATCCACGCCGGTACAGACACCTGCCCGGCGCGGAAGGTTGTTACGTCGGCAGTTCGTGACCGGTGGTGCTGTCGACATGATCGGGTATGTCGCCCTCATGCCGGTCACCGGTCGTCGACGTGCCGGTCGGCTCGAACATCAGAATCGACCCGCCGGGCGACGACGGCTTGTGCTCCGTGCCGCGCGGCACCACGAACGTGTCACCCGTGCGGAGCACCACCGTCGTCTCCGTACCGTCGGCGTCGCGCATCGCGACGTCGAACTGCCCGTCGAGCACCAGGAAGAACTCGTCGGTGTCCTCGTGTACGTGCCAGACGTGCTCCCCCAGTGTGTGCGCGATCCGCACGTCGTAGTCGTTGACCCGCGCCACGATGCGAGGACTGTAGGTCTCGGTGAAGGACGCGAGCACGTCGGTGACGTTGACAGGTTTCATACCCATGCCACCATTGTCCGCCGGCTCCTCCCCGACCACGGGAAGCCCCACCTCGCGCAGCTCGCGCTGCCGCGCGGCCAGAGCTTGGAGCGCCACCCTCGCTCTGGCGACGCGCCCGCCCTGACGACGTCCGCGCTCCACGATCTCCGCGGACTGCGGGCGACCGATGACCGCCCGCAGCGCACGGCCCGCAGCGCACGGCCCGTTGGGCACGGCCCGCGATCAAGGGCAGTCGCATCGATCAAGGGCGAACGCACGTGAAAAAGAGATCGAACCACGTGCGTTCGCCCTTGATCGGCGGGAAGGCGCGTGCGGGCGGGGGGCGCAGGTGGGTGGGCCGGGGCGTTACAGGACGCCTTGGTTGGCGGCCACCCGAATTATCGTCAGGTGTAGTACCCGTCGACGGGGACGCGGGCCTCGTCGAACAGCGCCGGCCCTTCCTGCGGCACCGGCGGGAAACCACCAGATGGCTTGAGCGTGGACAGCTGCTCGCCGGACAGCGCGTACACCACGCGCCCGAGCCCGGAACGCGCGAGCGCGCCCGCGCACATCTGGCAAGGCTCGCAGCTTGTGTACATAGTGGAGCGTGCCGCCACGGCCGGGCCGAGTTGCCGCGCCGCCCATCGCGCGACCTTCAGCTCCGGATGGGCGGTGATGTCATCGTCGGTGATGGTGGTGTTGCGCTCTTCGAGGAGCACGTCGCCGTCCGGCCCCACGAGCAGCGACCCGAATGGCGGGTTTCCACCGGCGCGCGCTTCCGCGGCGAGCACGATGGCGCGGCGCAGGTGGCGTTCGTCGTCCAGGTTCATGACTGCTCCCTCCCTAGGCCGGGCAGCACATCGCGGGCAACCGCCTCGACGACGGTTTCGCTGCCCGCGTACCAACTGCTCTCGCGCGGCCAGTGCGTGACGACGTCGGTGAAGCCCAGGTCTGCCGCCCGGCCGACCGCCTCGGCGAAGTAGTCCACACTGGACAGCGAGAAGACCGGCGCGGCGTCGAGTGAGAGCACGCGGTCGACCTCGCCGGGCCGGCGCCCCGCGCCGGCCTCGGCCGCGGCGAACCGCTCGGCGAGCGCGGCGACCGACCGCCACCATCCATCGAGGTCGTCGGCCTTGTCGCCGGTGGTCACCCACCCTTGCCCGTACCGCGCGGCGAGGCGCATCGAGCGCGGCCCGTTCGCGGCCACGATGAACGGCGCTCGCGGCCGCTGCACGCATCCCGGTGTACTGCGGGCGTCGACCGCGCTGTAGTGCTCCCCGGCGAAGTCGGCGCGGCCGTCTCGCAGCAGCCCGTCGAGGAGCCCGAGAAACTCGGCGAACCGGTCGACGCGCTGCCGTGGTGTGAGCGCGGGCTGGCCGAGCACCGAGGCGTCGTACGACATGCCGCCCGCGCCCAGCCCGAGCGTGAGCCGCCCGCCGGAGACGTCGTCGAGCGCCGTCACCTCCCGTGTGAAGTGCACCGGATGGCGGAAGTTGGGCGAGGCGACCATCGTGCCGAGGCGGATTCGGGACGTGACCAGCGCGGCCGCCGTCAGCGTCGGCACGGCGTCGAACCATGGGCCGTCGACCAGGTCGCGCCACCCGATGTGGTCGTACGTCCACGCCTGGTCGAACCCATACTCCTCCGCCAGCCGCCACCGCCGCGCCGCGTCGGACCACCGCCGGTCAGGAAGGATCACAATGCCCACCCGCATGATCAGTACGTTACTCAGTGCGCGACCGCCAGGGCGAACGGCACCGGTCCCAGGGCGGCGACCAACGGGCGGACCATCAGCACGAACGACTCCGGCCACCAGGCGTTCGCCACGCCGCCGAGGTCGATGACCGACCGCTCCGGCCAGCCGAGGTCGGCGAGCAGTGCGGCCACGACCTTCTTGGCGACGGGGTCGTCCCCGCAGAGGAATGTCGAGGGCGGCGTGGCGAGGCTGCCGGGGGCGGCCATCAAGGACGCCGGCCCCACGGTGTTCAGCGCCTTCACCACCCGCGTGTCCGGAAGCGCGCGCTGGAGCTCCTGGGCGAGGTTCGCGTGCAGCAGGCGGGTGGCGAAGCCGTCCGGCCCTTGCTCGACGGCGTTGGCGACGTCGACGAGCACCTTGCCCGCCAGC
Source organism: Micromonospora sp. CPCC 205371 (assembly GCF_026130045.1). Classification (GTDB taxonomy): domain Bacteria; phylum Actinomycetota; class Actinomycetes; order Mycobacteriales; family Micromonosporaceae; genus Phytohabitans. The sequence continues at coordinate 7,872 of NZ_JAIBNX010000073.1, read as the reverse complement.
TCCGCACGCAGCGGCCCGAGCACGTCCACGGACACGGCTCCGGGCAGCGCGTTGACGACGATCTCCGCCGCGGCGGCCGTCGAGGCAAGGTTGTCCCGGGTACCGATGGCGACGTCATGGCCTGCGGCGGACAGCGCGGGAGCCAGCGCGCGGGCGACATTGCCGGCGCCGAGAATTCCGATCATGCTCATGGTCCGACGGTAGGCTGGCGAACGGCCACGCCGGCAGTACGCACTTTGAAGTGCCTGGAGGTTTCATGGCGACCAGCCAAGCGGCCCAGCGGCGGGCGCGTGCCCGCACCACGCACCTCGCGGCCATGACCACGTGCCCGACCCACCGCGTCCTGGACCGGATGGGTGACCGGTGGGTCAGCCTCATCCTCAAAGACCTCGCCAGCGGGCCGCGCCGGCACGGCGAGCTGGCGCGGTCGGTGGCCGGCGCCACCCAGAAGATGCTCACGCAGACCCTGCGAACCCTGCAGCGCGACGGCCTGGTGGCGCGGTCGGCGACCACCTCCGTGCCGCCATCCGTCCACTATCGACTGACACCGCTGGGTGAGAGCCTGCTGCCTGTGCTCGCGGCCGTGACGGAGTGGGCCGAGCTGCACATCGGCGACATCGAGGCGGCTCGCGCGGCCTACGACGGAGCGCCGTAGGCCGCGTCGCGGGCTATGCCGTCCCGGGCCGCCACTGCCGCGTGGGCGGGACGCCGGGCAGCGGCTTGCCGATGAGGGCGAGCGGGACGAAGAAGTTCACCTGGCCGATCGCCATCGCCAGCGTCGCCACACCCTTCTCGTCGTAGTGCTCGCTCACCCGCGCGTACAGCTCGTCGGTCACCCGTTCGCTGTGCGAGGACGGCTGCAGCACCGCCTCCACCAGCGCGAGGGCGACCCGCTCCGCCTCGGTGAAGTACGGGGCGTCCCGCCAGGTCGCCACCGCGGCGAGCCGCTCCTCGGATTCCCCCGTCTTGCGCAGGGTCGTCGCATGAAGGATGGCCAAGTACGTGTTGCCGACGATCTGGCCGGCGCGCAGCTGCATCAGGCCGATCGTCGACCGCGGCACGGAGCCGTTGCCGGTCACCTTGTACAGCGCCGCCGACAGCTCCTTCAGCTCCGGCACCAGATCCTGCGGGTTCGACAGCCGTGACTCCATGACTCGCTCCTTCTCGTTCGGTGTGTCTCTCTGAAGCGTTGACCCACCGCGAGCCGGGAACGTGACCGCGAAATCCAAAAATCTTGACCGCGGGTGTCCATCGCGACGGACGCCGTTCGTCGTCTGGGTACCCGACCGAGAGAGGCACCCCATGAGCTTCGGCCCGCACCACGGTCTGATCGCGACCCAGCTCACGAGAGAGCTGGCCACCGGCGCCCATCCCCACGCGCCGGTGATCCCGGCTGGCGACCGGCCGCCCCTGGCCACGCGCCTGCTGGCGCTCGTCCGCGGCTCACTGCCGCGGCGCCGGCCGGGTGCCGCCCGGCTCGCCGTACGCGCCACCTACGTCTGCCAAGATGAGATCTAAAGGAGTGACGATGAAATACCTGCTGTTGGTCTGTGTCGACGAGTCCGTGCCCTTCACCGAGGACGAGGAACGGGCGGACGTCGCGGCCACCGGAGTCTGGGTACAGGAGATGACCGAGCGGAAGGTGCGCGTCCTGGGTGACCGGCTGCGCCCGGCCAGCGACTCCACCACGGTGCGGGTGCGTGACGGCGAGGTGCTGCTCGCCGACGGCCCGTTCGCCGAGACGAAGGAGCAGATCGCCGGCTTCGACATTCTCGAATGCGCCGACCTCGACGAGGCGATCGAGGTGGCCGCCAAGCACCCGGCCGCCGCGTTCGGCACGCTAGAACTGCGCCCGTTCTGGCAGTGGTGACCGACCGGTCAGTCAACGACGCGGTGCGCGACGCGTACCGCGAGGAGTGGGGCCGCGTCGTCGCCACCCTCATCCGGGTCACCGGCGACTGGGACCTGGCCGAGGAGTGCACGCAGGACGCGTGCGCGCTGGCGCTGGAGCGCAGGCCCGGGGAGGGGGTCGGACCCCCGCCCGCGGGGCGGCGCGCCCCACC
>NZ_JAIBNX010000073.1:0-5799 GCF_026130045.1 Micromonospora sp. CPCC 205371 | reverse complement strand
GAGCCGCTGGAGCGCGGCCCCGGGGATGGCGTCCCCCGCCGCCCCGGGGCGTGGCTCACCACCGCCGCGCGCAACCGGGCCGGCGAGCGGCTGCGCCGCTCGGCGACCGAGGCGGCGAAGCTGCGGGAGGTGGCGGCGTTGTCCGACAACGGCATCGGGTACGCGGACACGAGCGACGGCAGCGGAATCTCCGACGACCGGCTGCGCCTCATCTTCACCTGCTGCCACCCGGCACTGCACCTGGAGGCCCGGGTGGCGCTGACCCTGCGCACGCTGGCCGGGCTCACCACCGCCGAGATCGCCAGGGCGTTCCTGGTGCCCGAGGCCACGATGGCGAAACGGCTCGTCCGGGCGAAGGCCAAAATCAAGAACGCGGGCATCCCGTACCGCGTGCCGCCCGCGCACCTGCTGCCCGAGCGCACCGGTGGCGTGCTCGGCGTGCTGTACCTGCTGTTCAACGAGGGGTACTCGGCCAGCGCCGGTACCGAGTTGGTGCGCCAGGTGCTGTGCGACGAGGCGATCCGGCTGGGCCGTACCCTCGCCCGGCTCATGCCGGACGACGCCGAGGTGGTCGGAGCGCTCGCGTTGATGCTGCTGCATCACGCCCGCCGGGCCGCCCGGCTGGACGCCGCCGGTGAACTGGTCACATTGGAGGATCAGGACCGTTCGCGCTGGGACCGCGCCGAGATCGACGAAGGCGTGGCGCTGCTGGACTCGGCGCTGCGCCGGCGGCGACCCGGGCCGTACCAGATCCAGGCCGCGATCGCCGCCTGCCACGCGACCGCCGCCGACGCGTCCGACACCGACTGGACCGAGATCGCGTCGCTCTACGAGCAGCTGGCGCGGCGCGTGCCGTCGGCGGTGGTGCGGCTCAACCGGGCGGTCGCGGTGGCCATGGCGGACGGGCCGGCCGTCGGCCTGGTACTGGTCGACGAACTGGCCGCCAGCGGCGAGCTGGACGGGTATCACCTGCTGCCCGCGGTGCGCGCCGACCTGCTGCGCCGCCTGGGCCGGCACGCCGAGGCGGCGGCCTGCTACCGGCAGGCCCTGGCGCTCGTGCCCACCGAGCCGGAACGCCGGTACCTCACCCGGCGCCTCGCGGCGCTGCCCTAACCCGCGTGGCAGGATTCCTGCGCTTTCTGGCGGTGCTACCTCTGGTCGGCTTCGCGCCCCGGTGGTCATCTTGTCCTGGTCGTGGGCGCTGTATGTGTCCACTATGGAAAATGGGGGAAACGTTGCGGAAGTTGACGACGCGCGCGGCGGCGGTCACACTCGCGTTGATCGGGGCGATGGTCGGCACTCTGGTCGCTGCCGGTCCGGCCCAGGCGGCGCCTCCTGAGCGGATCAGCGAGGCTCAGGTCACGCAGACCGCCGGCCGGTTCAGCCCGGTGTCCGGGATCTGGTTCGACGGCTCGTACGTGGAGCTGCGCGCCGGCTGGTACGGGGGTTACCAGTACGGTTGGGCCGAGCTGGCGCCCGGCCTCCAGAACTGGCGGCAGGGACACGCGATCGTGCTGCAGATCAACCGAGGCGATGGCAACGGGTGGCAGTGGGGACCGTCGCGCCACAACACCGGTGACGGCGTCCAGCACACCGGCGGCGCCCTGACCTATGCGTCATCGTCCTACCGGTTCCGGGCCTGCCTGTTCAACGGCGCGGGCTACGGCTGCACGAGCCCCTGGTAGGGGTAGACAGCCGGCGACGAAGTGATGGGGAAGGCCACCGGCGGCCTTCCCCATGCACGGCGTCAGCGCCGTGAAAGTGAGATGCAAGGACGCTGATCTACCGTGCGTATCCGTCCGTAGCAGTGAGCTGTCACGAACGGGGTTGCCGTGACCGGGTTCTCGTCCATCGCCGTCTACGTGCCCGACAGGGTGCACACCTCGAGTCTGGGCCAGGTGACGGACGTGTTCGGGAACGCCGGCGCGCCGGGCCTGCCCGCGTTCGACCTGGTGTCGTGCACCGACCGTCCCGGGCGGCTGGCGACCGACCTCGGCATGTCGTTCACGGTGGGTGAAGGTCTGGACCGGCTCGCCGAGGCCGACCTGCTGGTGGTGCTGCCCGCGGAGCGGCCGCAGGAGCCCTCGGATGCGCTCGCCGCCGCGATCTGGGCCGCGCACCGGCGCGGCGCGATCGTGGCGAGTCAATGTGTCGCCTCGTACACCGTGGCGGCGACCGGCCTGTTGGACGGCCTGTGCGCCACCACGCACTGGAGGTTTGTCGACGACTTCGCGGCGCGGTACCCGGCGGTCGAGGTGGTGCCCCGCGTCCTGTACGTGGACGAGGGGCACCTGTTGACCGGCGCCGGCGGAGGCGCGGGCATCGACCTGTACGCGCACCTGGTCCGCCGGGAGCACGGCTCGACGGTGGCCAACGCGGTCGCGCGCCACATCGTCGCCCCCTACCGGGACGGCGGCCGAGCCCAGTTCGCGCCGGTGCCAGCGCCCGCGGACGGCGACGAGGAACAGGTGTCCTCCGTCCTGACGTGGGCGACCGCGAACCTGCATCGACCACTGCCGGTCAGCGAGTTGGCGCGGCGCGCGCTGATGAGCACCCGCACCTTCAGCCGCAGGTTCAGGGCGGTGACCGGGACGACGCCGCACGCGTGGGTATCGCACCAGCGGTTGCTCCGCTCCGAGGAGCTGCTGGAGTCCACGACGCTGCCGATCAAGGAGGTGGCCCGGCGGGTGGGGTACGCCAACGCCACCGTGTTGCGCGAGCAGTTCATCAGGCGGCGGGGAGTCCCGCCAAGGGTCTATCGCCACGCCTTCCGGCGGTGACGCGGGCGCTTGTTCGGCTGACCCGCTACGAGCGAGCGCGGGTCACGTCGTCCAGCGCCACGTCGGGGTCGGCGAGCTCGGCGAGGTCGACGGACACGCCGTCGCGAATGAGCTGTTCGATCGGTTCGTTGACGTCCCAGATGTTGACGTTCATACCCGCCAGCACCCGACGGCCGGCGGTCCAGAACGCGATGAACTGGCGCTTACCGAGGTCACCGCGCACGACGACGCGGTCGTAGGAGCCGGGCGGGGCGTGGCCGGTGTACTCCATGCCGAGGTCGTACTGGTCGGTGTAGAAGTACGGCAACCGGTCGTAGCTGACGGCCCTGCCGAGCATCGCCCGGGCGGCGGCGGGTCCAGAGTGGAGCGCGTGGGCCCAGTGCTCGACCCGCACCCGGGTGCCGAGCAGAGGGTGGTGGGCGTTCGCGATGTCACCGGCGGCCCAGATGGCAGGGTCGGCGGTACACAGGCCGTCGTCGACGAGGACGCCGTTGTCGACCGGAAGGCCGGCCTCGGCGGCGATCTCGATGTTGGGTTGAGCGCCGATGCCGACGATCACGGCGTCGGCGGTCAGGACGCTCTCGTCGGCGAGCTCGACCGCCGAGACCCGGCCGGTGCCCATCAGCCGCCGCACCTGGGCGCCGAAGCGGAAACGGACGCCGTGGTCACGGTGCAGGTCGGTGAAGACGGCGGCGATCTCGTCGCCGAGCACGTGCCGCAGCGGCGCGGCGGCGGTCTCCACGACGGTGACGCTGGCGCCGCGGGCGCGGGCTGCCGCGGCCACCTCCAGGCCGATCCAGCCGGCGCCGACGACGACCACGTGGGCGCCGTCGCTGAGGGCGGTGCCGATGCGGTAACTGTGGGCCAGGTTCCGCAGGCTCAGCACGCCGTCGAGGTCGGCACCGGGTACCGGCAGGGTGCGGGGGCGTGACCCGGTGGCGAGCAGCAGCCGGTCGTAGTCGAGGTGCTGGCCACCGCCGAGTTCGAGCCGGTGGCTGGCCGGATCGAGGGCGATGGCGCGGGTGCCGGTGCGCAGGTCGATGTCGTGCTGGGCGTACCAGCCGGCCTGGTGCAAGTAGACGTCCTCGGGCGCGATGGTGCCCAGCAGCAGCCCCTTGGACAGTGGCGGCCGCTCGTACGGCGGCTCGGACTCGTCGCCGATCAGGATGACCGGGCCGTCGTGGCCCTCCTCGCGCAGTGTCTGCGCGGCCCGGCCGCCGGCCAGGCCGGCTCCGACGATCACGAACGGGCGGTGCGTGCTCATGGCGACCTCAACTTTCCCCGGCCCCGAGCGCGGCCAGCAGTACGAGTACGAGGGTGGTGGCCGCGAACAGGCCGTGTGCGGCGACGACCGGCACGGGCAGGCGCGCGTCGGCGGTGTCCTCGGCCGGCGCCGCGCGGCGGACGGGCAGCCACCGGAACAGCATGGTGAAGCCGAGCAGCGCCACCGGCAGGAGCACCACGAACGCCGCCCATGCCAGGCCCGCCTCGTCGGTCACGAGGAAGCCGATCCACAGGAGCAGCCCGGCGACCGCCAGGGCGAAGTGCCCGAAGACCAGTCCGGGCGCGAGGCGGCTGCCGCCGCCCGGCCGGTGGCCGCCCTTGGACAGCCAGATTCCCAGCATCACGAACCCGCCACCGGCGGTGACCAGCCAGGTGACCAGTGCGGCGACAGCCATCAGGAGCCCTCCTTCTTCGTAAATCCGGTTGCTTGCGTAGATCCGGTTGCTTGCGTAGATCCGATTGCCTGCGTGTATCCCGTTGCTTGCGTCGCCTCGTCGGCGACGCGCACGCCGTAGCGGTACGCCAGCTCGCCGCCGAGGTAGCCCGCGACGGCGAGCGCGGCCAGCGCCGCCGCGGAGAGGATGAGCGGACCGGCCGGTACCGGTGCGGTGGGCTGGTCGCCGCGGATGACGAACCCGACCGCGTACACGACCGTCGCCGTCAGGTTGAGGGTCATGTGCACGAGGGCGACGCGGAACGCCCGGGTGCCGGTCGGGATCGCGAACAGGTCCAGGAACCCGACCGAGGCGGCGGCGAGCGCACCAAGCACGCCGAGGCCGATCAGCCACCGCGAGCCCTCGGCGAGGAACCGGCCGTCGGTCACGAGGTGCGACGCCACGTCGAAGACGATGCTGGCGATCCAGGCGCCGATCGGCACCGCGACCAGTGCGGGGTGCAGCGGGTGCCCGTACGGGCCGGCCAGCGCCGTGACCGGTCGTTTCGCGCGATCCATATTTTCACCAACCAAAGTTGTTGTTATTCGCCATCCTGTACCCCCGCACCGGAAATTTCAACAACCCATGTTGGTGATAATCTTGCTCGGGTGCAGGACCGGTGGAACGCCGTTACCGCGCTGGCCGACCCCTCGCGCCGGGCGCTGTACGACTACGTCCGGCGCCAAGGGCACCCGGTCAGCCGCGAGGAGGCCGCCGACGCGCAGGGCATCTCGCGCGGGCTGGCCGCGTTTCACCTCGACAACCTCGCCGCCGCCGGGCTGCTGCCCGCCCACTACGAGGCGCCCGCCGACCAGCCCCGCGGCCGCGGGCGGGCGCCGAAGGTGTACCAGCCGGTCGGCGACGGCGTGTCCGTGACCGTGCCGGAACGGCGGTACGAGCTGATGGCCGAGATCCTGGCCGACGCCGTCGCCGGCGACCCCGACAACGCCGGCGACGCCGCGCACCGCCACGCCAGCCAGCGGGGCCGCGACATCGGCGCACAACTGGCGGGCGACGGCTCCGACTTGACGACGGCGCTGGACCTGCTGGGCTTCGAACCGCAGCCCGACGGCGCCGGCCGCGTACTGCTGCACAACTGCCCGTTCCACGCCTTGAAGAGCCGGCACACGGCACTCGTGTGCGGCCTCAACCGCACGTTCGTGGCCGGCCTCGTCGAGGGGTTGGGCGCCACCGGCGTCCAGGCCCGCCTGGTCCCCCGCCCCGGCGCCTGCTGCGTCGAACTATCCCCCTAGCCCGCGCGCCCCGCGCCCGCGCCGCCCGCGCCCGCGCCGCCCGCGCCC
>NZ_JAIBNX010000072.1:5308-37550 GCF_026130045.1 Micromonospora sp. CPCC 205371 | reverse complement strand
TGTCCCTCTCTATTGCCTTCCAAAGCCCGCTTGGCCCCCGACTTGGGGGCGCGGCGTGGGCGGGGGCGGGGTGGGCGCGAGGCGGGCGCGGCGGGGAGAGGGGGCGCGCAGCGCCCCGCCCGCCAGGGCGCGGCGGAGCGGCGGAGCGGCGCGGGCGCCGCCGGGGCGCTACGAGCGGAGAGCTGCCGTGATCAAGGCGCGGCCCTCGTCTTGGAGGGATGCCAGGTGGTCGGCGCCGAGGAAGGACTCGGCGTAGAGCTTGTAGACGTCCTCGGTGCCTGACGGACGGGCGGCCAGCCAGCCGGACTCGGTCACGATCTTCAGGCCGCCGATCGGGGCGCCGTTGCCGGGCGCCTCGGTCAGCAGGGCCTTGATCGGCTCACCCGCCAGCTCGGTCGCGGTGACCTGGTCGGGGGAGAGGGCGGCGAGCACCGCCTTCTCTTCGCGATTCGCCGGCGCGTCGATCCGCTCGTACGCCGGCGCGCCGAAGCGCGAGGTCAGCCGGGCGTAGTGCTCGCTGGGGGTTTCGCCGGTGACGGCGGTGATCTCGGCGGCCAGCAGGCACAAGGCGATGCCGTCCTTGTCGGTGGTCCACACGCCGCCGTCGCGCCGCAGGAACGACGCCCCTGCGCTCTCCTCGCCGCCGAAGCCGATCGAGCCGTCGAGCAGCCCGTCGACGAACCACTTGAAGCCGACCGGCACCTCCATCAGCGGGCGGCCGAGGTCAGCGGCCACGCGGTCGATCATGGAGGAGGAGACGAGCGTCTTGCCGATCGCGGTGCCGGCGGGCCAGCCGTCCCGGTGGCGGTACAGGTAGTCGATCGCCACCGCGAGGTAGTGGTTGGGGTTCATCAGGCCCGCGTCGGCGGTCACGATGCCGTGCCGGTCGGCGTCGGCGTCGTTGGCGGTGGTGACCTGGTAGTCGGTGCGGGACGCGATGAGCGAGGCCATCGCGTACGGCGACGAGCAGTCCATGCGGATCTTGCCGTCCCAGTCGAGCGTCATGAACCGCCACGCCGGGTCGACGTCGGGGTTGACCACGGTCATGTCGAGCGCATACCGCGACGCGATCTCGCCCCAGTACGCGACGCTGGCGCCGCCGAGCGGGTCGGCGCCGAGCCGCACGCCGGCCGCCCGGACCGCGTCGAGGTCGACGACGCTGGGCAGATCGGCGACGTACGCGTCGAGGAAGTCGTGCTCGCCGCTCTGCGAGCGGGCGCGTGCGTACGGCACCCGGCGTACCTCTTTGAGGCCGCCTTCGAGGAGCGCGTTGGCCCGCTGCTCGATCACCTTGGTGGCGTCGGAGCCGGCAGGGCCACCATTTGGCGGGTTGTACTTGAATCCACCGTCCGACGGCGGGTTGTGCGATGGGGTGATCACCACACCGTCGGCGAGCCCCGAGGAGCGGCCACGGTTGTAGGTGAGTATCGCGTGCGACAGTGCCGGCGTCGGCGTGTACCCATCGCGGCTGTCGCGCAGCACGTGCACCCCATTGGCCGCGAAGACTTCGAGCGCGCTGATCATGGCTGGCTCGGAGAGGGCGTGCGTGTCGCGCCCGACGAACAGCGGCCCATCGACGCCCTGACTGGCCCGGTACTCGCAGATCGCCTGGCTGATCGCCAGCACGTGGTCTTCGTTGAAGCTGAGCCGGATGCTCGACCCCCGGTGCCCCGAGGTGCCGAACGCGACCCGCTGACCGGCGACCGATGGGTCGGGGTGGGCGGTGTAGTAGCTGGCCACGAGGTGCGGAACGTCGATCAGGTCGGCGGCGGCGGCGCGCTGGCCCGCGCGAGGATGCGTCACGGTCGAACCTCCTGGTGGAAACAGTAGTGGAGCAGCAGCAGAGGGCGCGCGGCGGGCGCGGGCGGCGCGCCGTTACCGTGTGGGGCGGGTACGCACCTATTCGACTGGAGGAAAGCTCTTGACGGGCAGCGTTCGGATCGTGGCGTTCGACCTGGATGACACGCTGGCGGTGTCGAAGTCTCAGATCGACGAGCGGATGGCTGACCTTCTCGCCCAACTCGTCGCCCGGGTCGACGTCTGCATCATCTCCGGCGGCCGCTTCGAGCAGTTCGAGGCGCAGGTGCTGCGGCACCTGAAGCTCGACGACGAGGCGCGTACCCGTCTGCACCTGATGCCCACATGTGGCACCCGGTACTACCGGTGGATCGACGGCGACTGGGGCACTGTGTACGCGGAGGACCTCACCGCGCAGGCCAAGGCGCGCGTCGTCGAGGTGCTCACCGAGGGCGCCAAGGAGCTGGGACTCTGGGAGCCCGAGCCGTGGGGCGACATCATCGAAGATCGCGGCAGCCAGATCACGTTCTCGGCGCTGGGCCAGTCCGCCCCGCCGGACGCCAAGTACGCGTGGGATCCCGACGGCGCGAAGAAGGAGCGCCTGCGGGCGTACGCCGCGGAGCGCCTGCCGGATCTCGAGGTGCGCAGCGGCGGCTCCACGTCCGTCGACGTCACCAAGAAGGGTGTCGACAAGGCGTACGGTATGCGGAGGCTGATCGAACGCGTCGGCGTGGCCCGCGACGAGGTGCTCTTCATCGGTGACCGGCTGGACGAGGGTGGCAACGACTACCCCGTGAAGGCGATGGGGATTCCCTGCGTGGCCGTGACCCGTTGGCAAGACACCGCAGACTACGTGGAGCGCTTGCTGCCGTCATTGGCCACTGCCCAGCTGCCGTAAGATCATGGGTCGATCGAGCCCTGGAAGGAGCAGTTCGGTGTCCCTGGACCCGCAGTTGCTGGAGATCCTCGCGTGTCCGGACACGCATCACGCTCCGCTAGAGTTCGACGCCGCCGCACAGACGCTGACCTGTACCGAGTGCAAGCGGATCTTCGAGGTACGCGACGGCATCCCCGTGCTGTTGCTCGACGAGGCACGAAACGGAGCCGACGGTGGGCGCTAGCGTGCGAGGCCGGCGCCAGGTCAACGAGGCTCTCCTCGACGACGACGCCGCCCTTCAAGAGAACGACCCGGGCGGCATGCTGCGGGCCACCGCCTCGGCGGGTGCGCAGGTGCGCGAGTCTGCGGCGCTGGCCGCTGAGGCAAACCTGACGACGCTGGTCGACGAGGGGCGCCCCCGCGCGGTCGTCATCGCGGGCGTCGGCACCGCTGCGCGTACAGGAGACGTGCTGGCCACGGTCGCGGGGCCGCGCTGTCCGGTTCCCGTGATCGCGCACCGCAGCGCGGGCGTGCCCGGCTGGGTGGGCGCCGCAGACGTGGTGATCGCCGTCAGTGCCTCGGGGCGTAGCCCGGAGGCACTCGGCGCCGCCGACGCCGCCGCGCGGCGCGGCGCCCGGCTGGTCGCCGTTGGCGCGCCGGACTCGATGCTCCAGTCGGTGGCCGAGCGGGCCAGGGCGCCGTTCATCGCGGTGCCGCGGCGTGCGCCGGCCCGCGCGAGCCTGTGGGCGCTGACCGTTCCTGTACTGATGGCCGCTCGCGCACTCGGCCTCGTCAAGGTGAACGAGGCCGACCTCGCGGAGACCGCGACCCGGTTGGACGCCGATGCCGACCGGTCCCGCCCGACCGCTGAGTCGTTCGTCAACCCGGCGAAGTCGCTCGCGCTTGGCCTCGCCGGCTCGGTGCCGATCGTGTGGGGCTCGTCGCCGCTGGCCACAGTGGCCGCACGACGCTTCGCCGACACGCTGTCTGCCAACGCCCGGTACCCCGTCGTGGCGGGCGCCCTCGGCGAGGCCAGCCGCGGCCGGGTCGGCCTGCTCGACGGCGTATTCGGCGGGCTGGTCGAGTCGGCGCGCGACATCTTCGCCGATCCGGGTGACGACGATGAGGCCATCACTCGGCTGCGGGTGGTGCTGCTGCGCGACGGTGGTCTGGGCACGGAGGAAGACGCCGACGAGCCGGTGGCCGTGGAGGAGCGGCGGGCCGACGCCGTGCAGACCCTGGCCGAGCGGCGCGGCGTGCGCTGCGACGTGGTCACCGCCGAGGGCGGCTCGTCGCTGGAGCGGCTCGCGTCGCTCGTCGCGATTCCTGACTTCGCGTCCGTTTACCTGGCACTGGCCCACGGGCTGGACCCGATGGCGGTGCCTGCCGTCACCGAGATGAAGGAGCTTTCCAACCCATGAGCGCCTCCGGGGGCACTAAGGCGATCGTCGCGGCCCTGCTGGCCAACCTCGGTATCGCGGTCACGAAGTTCATCGCGTGGCTCCTCACCCAGTCGTCGTCGATGCTGGCCGAGTCGATCCACTCGGTCGCCGACTCGGGCAACCAGGCGCTGCTGCTCCTGGGCGGGCGGCGAGCGCAGCGCAAGGCCACGCCGCAGCACCCATTCGGGTACGGCCGGGAGCGCTACATCTACGCGTTCATCGTGTCGATCGTGCTGTTCAGCGTCGGTGGCCTGTTCGCGCTGTACGAGGCGTACCACAAGCTGTCGCACCCGGAGCCGATCACGAGGTGGCACTGGGTGCCGGTGGTGGTGCTGGTGGTGGCGATCGTGCTGGAGTCGTTCTCGTTCCGCACCGCGATCGTCGAGTCCAACCACGTCCGCGGCAATGCGACCTGGGTACAGTTCGTGCGCCGTGCGCGCGCTCCCGAGCTGCCCGTGGTGCTGCTGGAAGACCTCGGCGCGCTCGTCGGTCTGATCTTCGCGCTCTTCGGTGTCGTGCTCACCCTCATCACCGGCGACGGCGTGTGGGACGGGATCGGCACCGCGGCGATCGGCCTCCTGCTGGTCGCGATCGCGGTCATTCTTGCGATCGAGACCAAGAGCCTGCTGCTCGGCGAGGGCGCCACTCCGGAAGACGTCGGCAAGATCGAGCAGGCGATCCTCGCCGGCCCCGAGGTCGACCGGATCATCCACATGAAGACGCTGCACCTCGGCCCGGATGAGCTGCTCGTAGCCGCGAAGATCGCGGTGCGCGGGAGCGAGACCGCCGACGAGATCGCAGACCACATCAACGCGGCCGAGGGCCGCATCCGCGCCGCGGTGCCCATCGCCCGGGCCATCTACCTGGAGCCGGATATCTACCGGTTACCGGCCTCGCCGGAAGCGGAGCCGGCGCCGGCGGCGAGCTGATCCGTGGACGCGCTCGCCAGCCCGATCCGGCCGTACGCCTGGGGTTCCCGCACCGCCATCGCGGGAATCCAGGGGCGGCCGGTGCCCAGCGACGGGCCGGAGGCGGAGCTGTGGATCGGCGCACACCCGAGCGATCCGTCCACTGTCGACGGCGTGAGCCTCGCCGATCGGATCGCCGCTGAGCCGGATCGGTTGCTCGGTCCCGCCGTCGCGAGCCGGTTCGGCGCGCGCCTGCCGTACCTCATGAAGATCCTGGCGGCCGCCGCGCCGCTGTCGTTGCAGGCGCATCCGGACGAGGCCCGGGCCCGGGCGCGTTTCGCGGCCCGGCATCCGAGCTATGTGGACGCTCATCACAAGCCCGAGATGCTGGTCGCGGTCTCGGATTTCGAGGCGCTGTGCGGGTTCCGCGACCCTGCGGTGTCCGCCGAGAGTCTCGCGGTGCTCGGTGTGTCCACGTTGGAGCCCCTGGTCGCCGCGCTGCGCGCCGGCGACCTGCGCACCGCGCTGCGCGCGTTGCTGGAATGGCCCGAGGCCGAGCGCCAGTCGCTCGTCGAGGCGGCGGTGGCGGCGCCCGGCGCTCCTGATCTGGTACGCCAACTCGCCGCCCACTATCCCGGAGATCCCGGCGTACTGGTGGCGCTGTTGCTCAACCACGTGACGCTGGCGCCCGGCGAGGCGATCTGGATGCCGGCCGGCAACCTCCACGCCTACCTTCTGGGCACTGGCGTGGAGATCATGGCGTCCAGCGACAACGTGTTGCGCGGCGGGCTCACGCCCAAGCACGTCGACGTGCCCGAGTTGCTCGACGTGCTGCGGTTCGAGGTGCTCGCCGACCCGGTCGTGCCGGCGGTCCCGGTGGCGCCGGGTGTGGTGACGTGGCAGGCGCCGGTGGCCGAGTTCGCGCTGCACCGGGTGCGCCCGGCCGAGGCTGGCGGGCCGGTGACGCTCGACGTGTCCGGCCCGCGCGTGGTGCTGTCCCTGGGCGGCGAGGTCGTCGCCGACGACGGCGCGGCGAGCGTGAAGTTGCCGGCCGGTTACGCGGCGTTCGGTGCCGCCGCTGCCGGACCGGTGGTCGTGGCGGGCGCGGGGGAAGCCTTCGTGGCCTCCGTTCCCGCCTGATCACCGCATCTGAAGATCGGGCGAATCCTGAAATTTGGCGATTTAGCTTGACACCGTGGTTGCGTAGTGTGACTCTATGAGTACGCAGTGTTATCGGGATTAAGGTCCGAGTCACGCGCGGGGAACCAAACCGGGGGGATGCGCGGGGCGGTGGGAGCTGGGCGGAGATGCCGCCCAAGACCCGCCGCCCCGCGCGCTGTACGGGTCCAATAGCCGTCCGCGTAAGGTAGTGGGTCGTGCAGTAGACGCGTACGACAGGAGCTTTCATGACCAGCACTCTTCCGGCGCCCGGCGCGTCGGCCGAGTCCCGTCCGCGCACCGTCGCCGAGGGCGACTACAAGGTCGCTGACCTTTCCCTGGCAGCCTTCGGCCGCAAGGAGATCCAGCTCGCCGAGCACGAAATGCCCGGGCTGATGTCGATCCGGCGTGAGTTCGCAGCGGAGCAGCCGCTGCGTGGCGCGCGGATCACCGGCTCGCTGCACATGACGATCCAGACCGCTGTGCTGATCGAGACCCTCGTCGCGCTGGGCGCGCAGGTCCGCTGGGCGTCGTGCAACATCTTCTCCACTCAGGACCACGCCGCCGCGGCCATCGTGGTGGGCCCCGAGGGCACCGCCGAGGCGCCGGCCGGCGTCCCGGTGTACGCGTGGAAGGGCGAGACGCTCGAAGAGTACTGGTGGTGCACCGAGCAGGTGCTCATCTGGCCCGACGGCGAGGGCCCCAACATGATCCTTGACGACGGTGGCGACGCGACGCTGCTGGTGCACAAGGGCGCCGAGTTCGAAAACGCGGGCGCCGTGCCGGCGACCGAGGCGTCCGACAGCGAGGAGTACGCCGTCATTCTCGACGTGCTGCGCCGCTCGCTCGCCGAGGACAACCAGCGGTGGACCCGGATCGCCCAGGGCATCAAGGGCGTCACTGAGGAGACCACTACGGGCGTGCACCGGCTGTACGAGATGCAGTCGGCCGGCACCCTGCTCTTCCCGGCGATCAACGTCAACGACTCGGTGACGAAGAGCAAGTTCGACAACAAGTACGGCTGCCGCCACTCGCTCATCGACGGCATCAACCGCGCCACCGACGTGCTGATCGGCGGCAAGGTCGCGGTCGTGTTCGGGTACGGCGACGTGGGCAAGGGCTGCGCCGAGTCGCTGCGCGGCCAGGGCGCCCGGGTCATCGTGACCGAGATCGACCCGATCTGCGCTCTGCAAGCGGCGATGGATGGCTACCAGGTCGCGACGATGGAAGACGTGGTCGAGACGGCCGACATCTTCATCACCGCCACCGGCTGCTTCGACGTCATCACCGCCGAGCACATGGCGCGGATGAAGCACCAGGCGATCGTGGGCAACATCGGCCACTTCGACAACGAGATCGACATGGCCGGCCTCGCGAAGCGCGACGACGTCACGCGGATCAACATCAAGCCGCAGGTCGACGAGTGGAAGTTCGACGACGGCCACTCGATCATCGTGCTGTCGGAGGGGCGCCTGCTGAACCTGGGCAACGCCACCGGCCACCCGTCGTTCGTCATGTCGAACTCGTTCGCCAACCAGACGATCGCGCAGATCGAGCTCTTCACCAAGCTCGACCAGTACCCGGTGGGCGTCTACACGCTGCCCAAGCACCTCGACGAGAAGGTGGCTCGGCTGCACCTCGACGCCCTGGGCGCGAAGCTGACCACGCTCACCAAGGAGCAGGCGTCGTACCTGGGCATTCCAGTGGAGGGTCCGTACAAGTCGGACCACTACCGCTACTGAGCAACACCTGACGCGATCGGGCCGGGCCTCACCCGGCCCGATCGTGCTTTTTGGGCCGCACCCAGGTCCAGATGCAGTACGCAAGCCAGCCGACCGCCACGGCGGTAGCCAGCGGCCGCAGTTTCATCGCGTTGAGCAGGATGATCACCGCCAACACGGTGAGCCACGGAATGAAGGCCTTCACCCGGCAACAGTAGACGGAGATCCAGACAGGGAGCGGCGGGCCGGTGTTTGCCGCCACCTGGCCCGCCGTCCGGCCTTGGAACCCGTGTCACAGCATGTGCTGGGCCTGCCTGCCCACGACCTGTACCAACTCGGCGTCCAGCAGGCGGACCCACCGGCGACGGACGCTGTGCAGCGTGGTGAGGATGGGTCGAGCCGGCGTGCCCTCGGTCGGCTGCAGGATCGCGTTGCCATCCGGCAGTACGAGCAGCCAGGCGGCCACGTGACCGGGAGTGTCACGGTCACCCCGGCGGTAGAGGGCGAAGACGATCGGGCGCTCGTCGACGAAGACCAGGCCAGTGTCCAGTTGCCAGGGAAGCTCGGACGGGTCTGCGGCGAGGGTGCGTTCGTCAAGCACAGCGGCCTCCGTCGGTCGTCATGGACTCGGGTGTTGCGGTGCCTCGACCCCGTTGTCGCCTTAACTTCCCTTCAGGGTGCATCTTGCGAACAGAAGATGCAAGTGCATCTGAGGCCATCCTGTTGCATCTACGGGTGCCGCCTTGCGTTACGGTATGCACGATGGCAGTGAAGTCGAGTCCAACGACCCTGCGACGGCAACTGGGCGCCGAACTGCGGCGTCTGCGCGCCGATCGCACGGCCGCTGACGTCGCTGCCGAGCTCGGGTGGTCAGAATCCAAGCTGAGCCGCATCGAGACCGCGCACACGGGAATCCGGCCCAAAGACCTGGACCGGTTGCTCGACGTCTACGAGCTTGCCCAGGATGCCCGGGCACGTATCCGGGCGTTGGCCGGTCAAGCCCGCCAGCGTGCCTGGTGGGAGGCGTACGGAGACGTGCTGCCGAACGCCTACGAGACGTATATCGGATTCGAAGCCGAAGCCACCAGCATCCTCGTCTTCGAAGCCCTGCTCATACCGGGTCTCCTGCAGACCGACGAGTACGCCCGCGCGGTCTTCGAGGCCGACGGCCGGCGCCACGACGGCCGCAGGTTCGACGACGTCGAGATCGATCAGAAGGTCCAGGTGCGGATGGCCAGGCAAGCGGTACTGACCCGCCAGCCCCCACCCGACCTGGTGCTGATCGTCGACGAGGGCGCGCTGCGACGGCAGGTTGGCGGCCCGGATGTGCTACGCCGCCAGCTCAACTGGCTCAACGAGGCCGGCGAGCGGACCAACATCACCATCCGGGTACTGCCCTTTGACGCCGGCGCCCACTCGGCGCTCGGTGGCCCGTACACGATTCTGCGGTTCTCCGGTGGCGACCAGCCGTTGGTGTACTGCGAGGGCCGGACAGGTGGTGTCTTCCGCACGCGCGCGGACGAGGTGGAGGGATACGTGGTCAGCTTCGACGGCCTGCGGGACGCCGCGCTCACTCCACGCGACTCCGCGCGCTACATCGCCAGCATCGCGAACGACATCACCGATTAGTCCAAACGAGAGGATGGTGGCGCGGATGTTTCCCGCGTCGCGTAGTCATGGGTTGCCATGGCGCAAGAGCACACGTAGCGCTTCGAACGGCGCGTGCGTAGAGGTGGCGAAGCTGCCGGAGGCGATCTACGTACGCGACTCCAAGGACCCCAGCGGGCCGGTGCTCCACTTCGGTCACGAGGCCTGGCGCGGCCTCGTCCGTTCGATCCAGGCGGGCGAGTTCGGGCTGCCTTCGTAGAACCCCGACACCAACGGCCGGCCCGTCGGGCGTACCCAGCGGGCCGGCCTGTTGTCTCTTTACGCACTGGTACGGATACTTCCTGTAGGGCCCGTCGGAGTGGACGCTCACGGCGCGGCCCTTTTCGTCGACCGTGTTCTCGACCATGGCAGGGGGCGAGTCCGGATGGTTGCTGAGGGACGCTGGCGGACCAGCACGCGGAGCGCCGCGAACGGCGCGTGCGTCGAGGTCGCTGGCACAGAGCACGGGATCGCGGTACGCGATTCCAAAGATCCGGACGGTCCCGTCCTTCAATTCCGGGCGGAGGCCTGGCAGCGCTTCGTGGATTCGCTGCGCGCCAGCGACGGGCCGGGCTAGCTCGGGTCGTGAGCCTCGGGCGCGGAGCGCCTGAGGGTACTGGCCACCGGAGGTGGGCGCAGACCCGTCCAGTCCGCCTGATCCGTCGCGGGATTCAGCCACGGCGGTGTGGGCCACTGGTGACTGGCCCAGGCAGCGGCTGGCGCGGGCGCCTCCGACGAGCCCGGGGCGCTCCACGGAGATGGCGTGGCTGCGCCACCCGGCACGCCAGGGCGGGGTGCGGGCGGCACGCGTCGCGGCGTGCCGGTCAGGCCCGGCCAGAGCGTCGCGGTGACCCGCGGGGCCCGTGCCAGCGGGTGCCCCGCCCGGCGGTCCCCCCCGGCGAGCACCGCGGCGAGGTAGGCCCATCCGGGCACGCCCGGTGGCGGCGGTGGCGTCGTAGCGGCCGCCACCTCGGTGGCGAGCGACTGGCCGAGACGGCTGCGTTCGGGTTCGGCCAGCCCGTGCCCGCGCGCCAGGAAATGCCGCACGGCCAGCGCCAGATCATCGTCGAGCCCGGTCAGGTCGAGTGTGGCCGCCCAACTCGCGAGCGGCAGCGGCATGCCGGGCACCCAGCCCCAGGAGGCCGGCGTGCGCTCGTGAATGACCATCGTGCCGGCGGCCAGGTCGCCGAGGCGCTTGCCGCGCGGGTTGCTCAGCATCGTGGCGAGGCTCGCGATCCAGGTGACGAGTGGCAGTACGAGGCCGGGCCACTCGACGGCGACGCTGACCAAGGAGCGGGTCAGCGCGTGGCGGAACCGGACGGGACCGCCGTCGTCGCGGACCACCCGCAGCCCCACGGCGAGCTTGCCGACGGTGCGGCCGCCGCTCAGGGTTTCGCACATCACCGGGTAACCGACCAGCACGAGCACGATGCCGACGGTGAGCAGCGCGCCTTCGAGGGCCGCGTCGGCACGCACCGCGGCGATGACGGCGCCGCCGACCATCGCCAGGACCAGGGCGATTCCAGCCTGTACCGCGATGTCGACGAGCAGTGCTAGCACCCGGGAACCGACCCGCGCGACCCGCACCTCCAGCTCGACTGCCTCCCCGTTGACGAGACCGTCGACGGGACGGCTCGCCGACCCCCCTTGCGCGTTCACCCGACCAGTGAACACCATGTCCGGCGTGGATCTCGACGCGTACGTCGCCGAGCACGATGCCGAGTGGCGACGGCTGGAGCAGCTGTCGCGGGGACGCAGGCTGTCCGTGGCCGAGGCGGACGAGCTGGTGGCCCTCTATCAGCGGGCGGCGACCCACCTTTCCGTGGTGCGCAGCCGGTCGCCCGACCCGGCGCTGGTGGCCCGCCTCTCCCGCCTGGTACTGAGCGCCCGCGCCGCCATCACAGGCGGCACCGGGGTGTCGTGGCGCGAGGTTGGCCGGTTCTTCACGGTCGGCTTCCCGCTGGCGGTGTACCGGGCGCTGCCCTGGTGTACCGGCGTCGCGGTGGCCTTCACGGCCGTGACCGGCTTTCTCATGTGGTGGGTCTCCGGACATCCGGAGAGCGCCGCCGCGTTCATCGGCGAAGACGCGGCCCGCGAGCTGGTGGAGTCGGAGTTCGCCGGCTACTACACGGAGTTCATGCCGGCGACCTTCGCCTTCCACCTGTGGACGCACAACGCCTGGCTAGCGGCGCAGTGCCTCGCCGCGGGCGTGCTCATCGTGCCAGTGTTGTGGCTGCTGTGGAACAACGCGCTGAACATCGGTGTGGTCGGCGGGGTGATGCTCTCGTACGACCGGGGCGACCTCTTCTTCGGGCTGATCCTGCCGCATGGGCTGCTGGAGCTGACCGGGATCTACGTGGCGGCCGGTGTGGGCCTGAGGATCGGCTGGGCCTGGATCGCCCCCGGTCCGCACCGCAGCCGAGGACGAGCCGTCGCCGAGGCGGGCCGCTCCGGGATGCTAGTGGCGCTGGGTCTGGTCGGCTTGTTCGCGGTGGCCGGGCTGATCGAGGCGTTCGTGACGCCCTCGCCGTTGCCAGCGGCGTTTCGTGTCGGCATCGGCGCGGCCGTGTGGCTCGCCTTCCTGGCGTACGTCGTAACCCTGGGTGCCCGCGCCTCCCACTCCCAAAAGCCCCCAGACCTCCCCTAACCCCACCTCCTGGCGCCCGCACCCGCTCTTCGGCACCGCGCTGCTCTCCGCCGCCGGCCCGCTCCCCGCCCCGTCGGCCTGCTTTCCGCGCCGTCGGCCTGCTTTCCGCGCCGTCGGCCTGCTTTCCGCGCCGTCGGCCTGCTTTCCGCGCCGTCGGCCTGCTTTCCGCGCCGTCGGCCTGCTTTCCGCGCCGTCGGCCTGCTTTCCGCGCCGTCGGCCGGCTCCCCGCCCCGCCGGCCCGCTCCCCGCGCCGATCAAGGGCAAATGCACGCGGTTTGATCTCAAAACCACGTGCATTCGCCCTTGATCCATGCAAACGGCCTTGATCGACGCGTCGCCTGCGGTGCGCGGTGTGCGGTGCGCGGCCGCCGACGCCGGTCGGGGCGCGGGCTGACAGGCCCGCGGGGGTGACCGGCGCGAGGCGCCCAGGGCGCCCAGGGCTTGGAAGATCGTGCGACTGCACGCTTTCAGGAAAACTCGCCGATCAACCCAAGCCTCGAGCTTGAGGCCGCGTTTTCCCTGTACTTGCGGCCACGTCCGCGCGATAGGCCAATTGGACGCCAGATCCTGGCAGACCTTGACCCGCGTCCGACCCGCAATGTCCCGGAAGTCGCCCAAGACGCGCCCGCAACCCTGCGGCCCACGACGCGCGACCCGGCCGCGAACCCCGGGCATGCAACCGCTCACCCGCCCGGTCCGCGATGCGCCCGTCGCCCACCTTGTGCGACCCGCCAGTCGCCCACGGCACGCAGCTCGGATGCGACCCCCGCGGCTGCATAGCCTGCGGCTGCGTTGCCCGCCGCGTGCCCGCTACTCGCCGCCCGCCGCCCAGTACGCAACTTAGCCGTGATGCCGACGTACGACCCGGCGCCGGCCGTGGCCGTCGCCGCGGCGGGCACGTGGCGTGTGGCCTGGCGGTGACGCTGGCGCGTACCCTGCGCCGGCCGGTCGCCCGCCGCGCGGCGGCGGACCCCCGGGGCGTGACCTGGCCGCGCCTCCCGCGTGCGACCGCCGGTGCGTCGTCCGCCGCGTGTCCGTTAGCCGCCGCAGGCCAAGGAGCGACCTGGCCGTAGCGCCCGGCGCGCGCGATCTGGCTGCGGCGTCCGGCGCGCGTCGCGATGCGCACGGCCGTTGTCCGTGTTCCCCAGCGAGACCCCTTGCGGTACGCCCGGCGGGGGTGGCATGCACCCCCCGCGCGTAGCGCGATCAAGGGCGATTGCATGGATCAAGGGCAAACGCACGTGGAAATGAGATCGAACCACGTGCATTCGCCCTTGATCGACGAGAAGGGGGCGGGACGGAGGGCGGACGGGGAGCGGACGGGGGCGGGGCGCGGGGGAGGGAGGGGGAGGGGGAGGGGGAGTAAAGGGAAAGAGGGTTAGCAGGTCTTCCATTGGAAGTGGACTATTGTTTCCACGTTTCCTTCACTCGAGCGCATCGAGAGGGAGCTTATTTTCGTCGGGTTCACGGTGCCCTCGTCCACCCGCAATTCGGTGTTGATGTTCAGGCTGCGGACTTCGCCGCACGGGGCGTAGACGAGTTCGTGCACCGGGGTGGCGTCAATCGTGTGCCAAAGCGCCCTGTACGGCCCGTCGAATGAGTGGTCGGCGTAGCTGTTGTCAGACGAGCCCTGGAAATAGTAGTTGGTGCGCTGGAGGCCCGTCGCGCCGGCTTCGAGGCGGGCGCGACCCACGTAGTCTGCGCGCGCGATCGCGAACGTGAAGCCCTGAGGGATGTGCACCAGCAGGTTGACCTGGCAGTTCTTGCGGAAGTCGGTGGGCTTGGCCTCGCCGCCGGCCTGCGCGATGAAGTCTCGGTAGGTGATCCGGAAACCGGTGTTGTCGGGCAGCACCGACACCGCTGCCGTGCCGGCTGGGCAGCCGGAACCGTTGACGGTGACCACATCAAGAGTGATCTTCTCGGTGGGGGCTGCACTCTCCTCGGCCGCGCTGGCGTGGGCCGGCGACAGTGCCGGTCCCGACAGCGAGAGGGCGAGGACGGTGGTCAGAGCTACGAGGATGGGACGTCTCACTGTGGTCGGTTGGACGATCATGGGGCACTCCTCGGGTCGCGTACTCGCCATCAATTGATCTATATTGATGTCCCCCGGGCGAAGCGTAGCGGCGCGCAAAATCAAATACAAGCCTGACAGAATTCCGCCCAGAAAAAGACTCCATTGACGCTTCTCTATCAGCGGCAATAATATGGCCGAGCGCGCGCACCATCCCATCTGCATCGGAAAGGGAGTTCCATGCGTAGGGTGATGATTGCTGGTGCCGCCGTATTCGCACTGCTCGCCCCCGTCTTGCTGGTCGCGTCGCCAGCGTCTGCCGTCGGGTGGCTCGACGACCCGGTGCCGCCGCCGAATGACAAGATTGTTATCGACGTCGTGACCGTCAACGGCTCCGGCTGCCCGGCGGGCACCGCCGCGGTGGCCGTCTCGCCGGACAACACCGCCTTCACCGTCACGTACAGCCAGTACCTGGCGCAGGTCGGCGTCGGTTCCCGTCCCACCGACTTCCGCAAGAACTGCCAGCTCAACGTGGCCGTGCACGTGCCTGCCGGCTTCACGTACGCGATCGCCAAGGCCGACTACCGTGGCTTCGCGTCGCTGGCAAGCGGCGCGACCGCCACGCAGCGTGCCCAGTACTACTTCCAGGGAATGTCCCAGACGGCCTACGTAAGCCACCCGTTCCGCGGGCCGTTCGAGGAAGACTGGTTCGCCAGCGACCAGACCGACATCGCCTCGCTGGTCTACCACCCGTGTGGCGCACTGCGAAACCTCAACATCAACACCGAACTGCGGGTCAGCGCCGGCACGTCCAACACGGCCACGACGACCAGCTTCATCTCGATGGACTCCACCGACGGCAGCATCCAGACCGTCTACCACTTCCACTGGCAGCACTGCCGCTAACACGCGGGAACACTGCGGCCAGCCACCCGGTTCGGGCGGCTGGCCGCATCAGTGAGCGGCACCAAAGCGCGCGAGCGACCCGAGCGCAGCGAGGGCAGTAGGCACAGCCGTATCAGAGGCGCCCAGCCTGCTTCAGCGTCAGGTACGCGTCGCAGAGGCGGGACGGGAACACGTCGAGCGGCGCGTCGAGCACCGTGACGCCGTTGCGGGTCAGCGCCGAGCGCACCCGGTCTCGCTCGCCGAGGGTCCGGATGGCGGCGGCTGACAGGTACGGGTCACCGGACGGCTCGGCCATCCGCTCCAGCAGCGGGTCGTGCACCGCCGCCACGATCACCCGGTGCCGGGCCGCCAGCCGCGGCAAGACCGGCAGTAGCCCTTCGCCCAGCGCGCCCGGTTCCAGCGCCGTGAAGAGCACCACCAGTGCCCGCTTCCGCTCGCGCCGCAGCACCTCGCCGACCACCAGCTCGAAGTCGGTCTCCACAAGGGACGGTTGGAGCGGCGCGAGTGCGTTGACGAGGCGGGGGAGCAGCACGTGGCGGCCGCCGGAGACGGTGGCGCGCACAGCGGTGTCGACCGCGAGGAGATCCACCTGGTCGCCGGCCCGCGAGGCGAGCGCCGCGAGCAGCAGGGCGGCGTCGATCGACGCGTCGAGTCGCGGCTCGTCACCCACCCGTACGGCCGACGTGCGCCCGGTGTCGAGCACGCACACGACGCGGCGGTCGCGCTCCGGCCGCCAGGTGCGCACGAGTACGTCGGAACGGCGCGCGCTGGCCCGCCAGTCGATCGACCGGACGTCGTCGCCGATCACGTACTCGCGCAGCGCGTCGAACTCGGTGCCCTGGCCGCGTCCCCGGGTCACCCGGGCCCCTTCGAGCGTGCGCAGGCGGGCCGTCTTTTCCGGCAGGAAGCGCCGCGAGTCGAAGCGCGGCAGCACCCGCAAGCGCCAGGACGGCGTGGCGGGGCGGCCCGCACGCTGCCGGAACGCCAGCCCCATCGGTCCGTACGAGCGCACGCTCACCCGTACCGCTGGGCGGTCACCGCGCCGGGTCGGCGTCAGCGTGGTCTCTATGCCGGCTGACGAGCGCGGCTCGACGAGGACCCGGTGCACCCGCAAAGGCGCGCCGGCTGACGGTACCCAGGAATCCCGGAGCTGCGCACGGAGGACGCGTGGGGAGTCATTGTGGACGCCCAGCGTCACCACGGCGGTTTCGCCCAGCCGGACCGCGCGGGCTCCGTCGCGGTGGAGGCGCACGCCGCGCAGCGGCGCGGCGAGCGCGGCGTCGACCGCCGCGAGCGCCAGGACCGCGACGGTGAGCGTGATCAAGCCCCACCACGGCGACGACCACAGTGGGAGCGTGACGGCGCTGAGCGCGAGGAGCGCGGCGGTCCGGCCGGTGAGCATTACCGCGGCGTTGGCACGGTGGCGAGCACAGCGTCGAGTACCGCGTCCGGCGTCACGCCCTCCAACTCGGCCTCCGGGCGCAGCCGGACGCGGTGCCGGAGGGTCGCCCGCGCGACCGCCTTGATGTCGTCGGGTGTCACGTAGTCGCGCCCAGCCAGCCAGGCCCACGCCTTGGCGGTGCCCAGCAGCGCGGTCGCGCCGCGCGGCGAGGCGCCCAACTCCAGCGACGGTGACGTCCGGGTGGCCCGGCATAGGTCGACGACGTACCCGAGCACGGCGTCGGCGACGCCAACCCGCTGCACGGCCGCCCTGCCCGCGGCCAGGTCCGCGGCACTGGCTACGCGCTGCACGCCGGCCGCCTTGAGGTCGCGCGGGTCGAACCCGTTGTGGTGCGCGCGCAACACCCCGATCTCCTCGTCGCGGCCGGGCAGCGGCACGGTCAGCTTGATGAGGAACCGGTCGAGCTGCGCCTCGGGCAGCGGATACGTGCCCTCGTACTCGATGGGGTTCTGGGTGGCGGCCACGATGAACGGCTCGGGGAGCGGGCGCGGCGTGCCCTCCACCGACACCTGCCGCTCCTCCATGACCTCTAGCAGCGCCGACTGGGTCTTCGGCGGCGTGCGGTTGATCTCGTCGGCGAGGAGCAGGTTGGTGAAGACCGGCCCGGTGCGGAACTCGAACGCCGCACTGTGCGGGTCGTACACCAGCGAGCCGGTGACGTCGCCGGGCATCAGATCGGGCGTGAACTGGAGGCGCTTGGCGTCGAGGTCGAGCGCGGCGGCGAGGGTGCGCACCATCAGCGTCTTGGCGACACCCGGCACGCCTTCGAGGAGCACGTGGCCGCGGCACAGCAGCGCGATCACCAGGCCGCTCACGATGGCGTCTTGACCGACCACGGCCTTGGCCACCTCGGCGCGCAGCCGGTGCAGGGCCGCTCTGGCGTGGTCGGCGTCGGCGGGTTGGGTCACCGCTGCTCTCCTTCGTCGGTCCTCACGGGTGGCGCGCCGACCTCGTGTGCCAGCGCGTCGAGGTCAGCGGCCAGCGCGACCAGTTCCTCGTCGGTCTCCGGGGACGGACCGTACAGCAGGTCGTCCACGTCGTCCCTGGGCCGGCCGGTGTGCGCGGCGATCGCCGAGGCCAGCGCCTCCCCGTCGTCGTCCGGCTCCAGCCGGAGGAGGGCCGCCGTGCGCTGCCGTGCCGCCTCACGCAGGATGTCGGCGGTGGGCCCGCGCGCCTTGGCCCGGCGGTACAGCCGGCCGCGGCCGAGCACCGTCTCGGCGCCCCGTACGGTCGCCGGCAGTGGCTCGCTGACGGGTGGTCCGAGCCGCCGTGCCCGCCAGGCGGCGACGACCAGGGCGGCCAGGGCGAGCTGGACGAGAATCGCCCAGAACCAGTCCGGGAAGGCGTCCCAGAGTGGGTTGCGCTCCTCGCTGGATGGCGCCGCCTCGTTGTCGCCGTCCCCTTCGGACTGGCCGGAACCGTTGCCGGATCGTCCTTCCCCGCTCTCGCCCGATCCTGGCTCGCCTCCGACGCTGCCCTCGCCCGAGGGGTCCTCTGAGGACTCTCGCTCGGGCTCTTCCGCGCCGGGCGGGGCGACGTCTCCCGGAGGCGGCTCCTCCAGCTCGTGCAGGTCGAGCCAGACCACTGTGGACCGCGTGGCCAGCAGGCCGACCGCGAGGGCGCGATTGCCATGCTCGTCGGCGCGGTCGTTGCGGAAGGGCTCGTTCGCTCCGATCACCACCAGCTCGGCCGCCGACCACTGGGTCCGGACCAGCCCGGAGTCGTAGCACAGCTCGCCGTCCGCCTCGTACCGCTGCCGCAGCGCCGCCGCCGGGCCGGCCCGGCGGGCCTCGTCGGGTGGGCCGGTGCCGCACCGGCGGGGCCCCGTCGAGCGAGCAGCCCGCCTCGGTCGCCTTGGCCGCCCCCCGGCGCCCGGTGCCGGCGCCCGGCGCTGCCACGGTGTCGAGGGTGCGTGCGGACGGGTCGACGAGCACTATCCGGGTGCTGGCCGGCAGGGACGCCAGCATCCGCAGGTAGTCCGGGTGTGAAACGCCGGGGGCCGGCACGAAGAGCGTGGCGTCCCCTTCGTAAGCGGCACCGATGGCGTCGAGCGTGCTGGTCGTCCGGTGCACGTCGACGCCCTCGGCGCGCAAGGCGTCGGCGAGGGCGCGGCCACCGATCGGCGCCTCGCTGACCGGGCTGAGGAAGTCGGTGTCGGTCGGGTCGGGCTGCTCGATGGCGTACGTGATCCCGGTCACCGTCAACAGCAGCGCGGCGATGCCGAGGGGAGCAGCGATCCGGAGCCATCGCATCAGAGCACCCGCCGCAACTGGTCGGCCAGCTCCCGCATGCGCGCGTCGTGCTGGGACGTGGCGGGAAGCTGGCCGTACCACAGGTCGGAGAAGACGCCGCCGGCCGCGCGCAGCGGCTCGTCGACCGCGGGTCGGGCCCTTCCGGCCGCGCCAGCCAGTTCGGTCACCGTCCACCCTGGACGGTGCTCGACGATGCGCCGGTCGACCAGTTCACGAACCATCGCGCGGAGCCGCTCGCGCACCGCTTCGGCGTACCGGCCCTGCGCGGCGAGTCGGTCGGCCAGCGACACGAACGCCGCCGCGGGCATGTCGGGAAGCTCGTCGGGGCCCGCAGGGGTCTTGCCGGCGGCCGTATCGGGTGCGCTCTCGCGGCGGCGCCAGGACCAGCGAGGCCAGCGGAACCCGGGCCACCGCAGGCGTGGCAGGCGCAGGCGTGGCCACCGGAGCCAGCCCGGCCGACGGCGCGGCACCCAGGCCGGCCACCAGTACCAGCCGGCGGCGATCAGACCCGCTAGCAGGACCAGGAGCAGCGCGGCCAGCGGCAGCGGGACGACGTCGCCCAGCGCCGCCACCGACTCGGTCCACCAGCGGCTCATCGGGCCAGCGCGAGCAGGTCGGGGGCCAGCCGGCCGTGGTGGCGGGCCCTGGAGAGCAGGATGTCGAGCCCTTCGGTGCGCATCCGGGTCTCCAGGTGCAGCACGGCGTCGAGGCAGGCGAGTGTCGGGTAGGCCAGCGTGTTGACCAGCAGCCAGGCGGCGGCGCTGAGCAGGCCGGTCCACTGCGGCCGGTCGAGGCTGAGCGCGTCGAGCGCGGCCACCGCGCCGAAGCCGAGCGCCACTCGTATCGCCAGCCAGGCCAGGTAGCCGAGCACCCGCACCGCACCGGCCCGCAGACCCGCGCGGCACGCAAGGCCCGCGCTGCGCATCAGCGCCCGTCCCGGTCCGAGGCGATCGAGTACGACGGCAGGGGCGGCCAGCCCGAGTAGGGCGTACACGGCGAACCAGGCCGGTCCGGCGAGCGCCGCCACGAACATGCCCGCGCCGGCTACCCCGGCGACCACCGCGACCCGTCCCCACCGGGCGCCGCGCGGGTCGAGCAGCCGGCGGGCGGGGAGCGGCTGCCCGAGCACCGAGGCCGCCGCGGCCCGCGACGTGAGCCCACCGAGCAGCACGATGATGGTCATTTCCGTGGCGGCGCCCACGGCGAGCAGCAGCCAGTACCAGCCGAGGAGGTCCGAGTCGGGCAGATAGGCGGGTGGCTGAGCGTCGGCGGACCGCCGGAAGGGAGCCAGCAGCAGCTGCTCGGCCGTGGCGAGCACCGCCGCCACGGGCAGCAGCACCCGGCCGTGCGCTCGCAGCAGCGTCACCGCGGCGTCGAGTAGCTCGCCGACGGTGAGGGGGCGCAGCGGCAGCACTGCGCCATCCTGGCACGGTGTGGCCAATCGGTCCGCCCCGGCCACCCTGACGACCGATGTTGATCGTCCGATTTGTCGTATGCGCAGGTGAACCGCCCGTGGAGCCGGACACACGGATCTGAACGGAGGTGGAATATTGAACGCATGAGGGCACGGGTTCTGGTGGTCGATGACGATCCCGCACTCGCCGAGATGCTCGGCATCGTGTTGCGCAGCGAGGGCTTCCTGCCCTCGTTCGTAGCCGACGGCGAGCGGGCGTTGGCCGCGTTCCGGGAGAACCGTCCCGACATAGTCCTCCTTGACCTGATGTTGCCTGGAATGAGCGGCATCGACGTGTGCCGGTCGATCCGCACCGAGTCCGGCGTGCCGATCGTCATGCTGACGGCCAAAAGCGACACCGTCGACGTCGTGCTGGGCCTGGAATCAGGCGCCGACGACTACGTGGTCAAGCCGTTCAAGCCCAAGGAACTGGTCGCCCGGATGCGGGCCCGGCTTCGCCGGGGCGAGGACGCCGCGCCCGAGATGCTGACCATCGGCCCGCCCGGCAACCAGATCAACATCGACGTGCCGGCCCACACCGTGAGCCGCGACGGCGATGAGGTCAAGCTGACCCCGCTGGAGTTCGACCTGCTGGTCGCGCTGGCCCGCAAGCCGCGGCAGGTGTTCACCCGCGAGGTGCTGCTGGAGCAGGTGTGGGGATACCGGCACGCCGCCGACACCCGGCTGGTCAACGTGCACGTCCAGCGGCTGCGGGCCAAGATCGAGCCCGACCCGGAGCGTCCGGAGATCATCCTGACCGTCCGGGGCGTGGGCTACAAGGCGGGCACCGGATAGCCTGGGGCCGACTGTGACACTCTCGGCACCCTCCGCATCCGCGCTCGGTAAGGCTTCCGCACTCGGTAAGCGCGCGCTGGCCGCTGCCCGCGCCGGGTGGCGGGCCGCCTCCCAGCGGGGTGCCGCGCTGGCCGCGCCGGCCCATCTCACGTGGCGGCGGTCGCTGCACTTCCGGGTCGTCACCATCACGCTGGTCGCGTCCAGCCTGCTCGTGGGCGGCTTCTCGTACCTGGTGGCCACGCAGAGCACCAACATCCTGCTCCGCGGCACCGAGTCCGGGGTCAAGTCGCAGCTCCACGACGACGTCGAGTACGCGGCGAACCAGCTGAGCGTCTACGACCAGCAGTACGACCCGGACATCCAGGTGACGCTCAACCAGACCGCGACGTACCTGTCCGGCGGCGGTCCGGAGCAGGGCGGCATGGTGGCGCTGACGGCCGTCGAGCTGCCCAACCTCAAGACGGCGGCACCGCTCGGTGTCGATGTCAGCCCGCTGATCGGTGATGATCTCGAAGAACAGGTGGCGGTCCGGGGCCAGGTGGCCAAGCAGATCCGCACCGCCGACCTCGGGGGCGGCTCGACCAAGTACCTCGTGTACGGCTCCCGGGTGCCCACCAGCTTCGGCCAGGTCGAGCTGTACCGGATCGCGCCCCTGACCAACGAGGACCAGGTAGCCAACCAGATCCGGACGATGGTGCTCTTTACCGGCGTTGCGCTGGTGGTGCTGCTCGGCGTACTGGCCGCGCTCGTGACCCGGCTGGTGGTCAACCCGGTGCGGGTGGCCGCCCGCACCGCCCAGCGGCTCTCCGCTGGGCTGCTCGACCAGCGCATGGCCGTCAACGGCGAAGACGACCTGGCTCAGCTCGCGGCCGCCTTCAATCAGATGGCGACCAACCTCCAGCGCCAGATCGTGCGGCTGGAGGAGATGTCGCGGCTCCAGCGCCGGTTCACCTCCGACGTGTCGCATGAGCTACGCACGCCGTTGACGACGGTACGGATGGCCGCCGACCTGATCTTCGCGGGGCGCGACGACTTCGACCCGGCGGTGGCCCGCTCGGCCGAGCTGTTGCAGGCGGAGCTCGACCGTTTCGAGAGCCTGCTCACCGACCTGCTGGAGATCAGCCGGTTCGATGCCGGCTTCGCCATGCTGGACGCCGAGCCGACCGACCTCGTGCCCGTGGTGCGTCGGGTCGTCGACCGGCTCGCGGGTGTCGCCGACCGCGCCGGCGTGACGATCGACCTGAACCTGCCCGACACACCGGTGATCGCCGAGGTAGACCCTCGACGGGTCGAGCGGGTCCTGCGCAACCTCGTTGGCAACGCCGTCGAGCACAGCGAGGGCAAGCCGGTGCGGGTGACCCTGGGCGTCGACGAGTCCGCGGTGGCCATGACGGTTCGCGACCACGGGGTCGGGCTCAAGCCGGGCGAGGAGAAGTTGGTGTTCAACCGGTTCTGGCGGGCCGACCCGTCGCGGGCCCGGCAGACGGGCGGCACCGGGCTCGGGCTGTCGATCAGCCTCGAAGACGCGCGGCTGCACGGGGGCTGGCTGGAGGCGTGGGGTGCGCCGGGTCAGGGCGCCCAGTTCCGGCTCACGCTGCCGGTGCGCGCGGGCGACCGGCTCACCTCGTCGCCGTTGCGCCTGGTGCCGCAGGCCGAGGTGACCGCATGAGGATGAGACGGCGATCGGTGTTGGCCGCCACGCTCGCGATCGGGCTCGGCGTGGCCGGCTGCGGCATACCCGACGAGACGGAGGTACGGGTTGACGGACCGGGCCCTTCGCCGGGGTTCGCCAGCGCCGGCGGGGTCGGCGACGCCCCGCCCGTCCGGGAGTCGGCCGGTTCGAGGGAGCAGTTCGTCCAGAACTTCCTCCTGACCGCCGCCGGTGAGCCGCGCGAGACGTACAAGCGGGTGCGCGGCTACCTCGCGCCGGCGGTCCAGGACGAGTTCAAAGAGTCTCAGGAAGAGCCGCCGGTCAACCTGGTGCGGGTGCGCTCGACCACGGTGACCGACGACACCAACGGCGCGTCGACCGCCACGCTCCAGGTCGACCAGGTCGGGGTGCTCGACGGCGACGGGCGCGTCAATCCGCCGGTGCTGACCGCGACGTCGTACACCATCGGGATCGGGCAGGTCGAGGGCAAGAGCGGCTGGTTCGTCACCGCTCCGCCCAACGTGCTGCTGCTCAACGTCTCCGCGCTCGACAGCAACCCACTCGTTGGGTACTACGAGCCGCAGACCATCTACTTCTGGAACCTCGAGCGCACCGCGCTGGTGCCCGACCTGCGGTACATGCCGCGAGCGGTGCCGCCGGAGGGCCAGCCGACCGAGATCCTCGACCGGTTGCTCGGCGGTCCCTCCGACCTCCTGCAGCCAGCGGTGCGGCGGCTGCCGGCGGGCACGAAGCGCACGGGCACCGTGCCCGATACCGGCGACCGGCTGGAGATCAGCCTCTCCGCCGAGGCGGGGGCGCCCGACTACGATCCGGCAGACCTGGGCCGGCAGCTCATGTGGTCGCTGCCGCCATCCCTGCGCAAAGACCTTGAGGTGAAGGTCGAGGGGCAGCCGCCCCGGGTCATCACGATGGACCAGGCGTACCTCGACGCGAACCAGGTGAGACCGTTCAGCGAGACGCCCGAGCGGTTCGCGATCCTCGAAGGCAAGATCTACCGGCTGAAGAGCTCGCCCAACGGTGGCCAGGATTCGTTGCCCTCGCTGCTCAGCGACGCGGTCAACCACGACGTGGCCTTCGCGTCCTTGGCCAGCGGCTCCGGCGTGACGGCCGCCGCGCTGGTCGTCACGCGGGGCCAGGGGCGGCAACTGATTGTCGGCGCGAACGGCGGAGACCGTCCGCGTTCGTTCACCCCGGTCGGTCCGGAGAATCAGTCGATCGGGCGGCCGGTGTGGTTGAAGGCGCCGCTCGACACCGGGCTGGTCGTGGTGCAAGGCAAGCTGTATCGGTTCGGTCTCGACGGCGGCGGGTTGACCCAGGTCGGTCTTCCGGGCATACCGGGTGCGGTGAGTGCGGTCAGCGCCGCCCCCGATGGCCGCCGGCTCGCCGTCGTCGCGGGTGGGCGGCTCTGGGTCGCCGTGCTCGGGCGAGACGACCGGTCGGTGGAGGTGCTGGCGGTCCGCGGTGTGACGACCACCCTCCAGCAGCTCACCGAGGTGGCCTGGAGCGGCGAGGGCCAGTTGACCGTCGTGGGACTACGCGCGGGAAAGAGCACGATCGGCACGGTCACCATCGACAGCGTGGCCGACGCTGACCTCAGCTACGAACTGGGCGGGGGCGCGGTGACCTACCTCGTCGGGGCGCCGAGTCCCGGCAGCGTCGAGGGCAACAGGATCATGT
The DNA here is from genome assembly GCF_026130045.1 of Micromonospora sp. CPCC 205371. Lineage (GTDB taxonomy): Bacteria > Actinomycetota > Actinomycetes > Mycobacteriales > Micromonosporaceae > Phytohabitans. The sequence goes on along the minus strand of NZ_JAIBNX010000072.1, from coordinate 13,125 downwards.
TCGCGGCCGGTGGGAAGGGGTACGACGCGCAGGGGCCGGAGCCGATCATCCAGGCAGATGAGATCGTCGACGGGCCATCCAACGCGCAGCCCGCCGTTGCCCCCTTCTTCATGAACTGACCGCCGTGGGCGTTTGGGCCGCCGTCGCGGATCTGGTACTGCCCGCCGGGTGCGCCGGCTGCGGTGCCGAGCGGGTGCCGTTGCGGTACGGGGCGTGCGACGCCTGTGTGGGCGAGCTGATGGCGCTGCGGCCCGGCCCCGCACGTCCGACCCCGGCTCCTGCGGGCCTGCCGCTGTGCGGCGCGCTGGGCCCGTACGCCGGGGTGCTGCGGGAGGCTCTGCTGGCGTACAAGGAGCGCGGGCGGCACGGGTTGGCTGTGCCTCTCGGTGCCCTGCTCGCCGACGTGGTCGCCTATCGGCTGGGCGGGGCCCCTGTCCGCGTACTCCTTGTGCCTGTGCCGGACACCGCGAGGGCGGCGCGGAGCCGGCATGGCGCCCACATCCGCCGGCTTGCCGGACATGCGGCCGGGGGCCTGCCCCGCGCGGGCAGCCCGGCGGCGGTGGCGCGCCCGCTGCGGGCGCGGTCGCGAGCCGACTCCGCGGAACTGGATCGCGTCGAGCGGCTTGCGGCGTCGGCGGACGCTTTCCACATGGCGCCTGGACGGGCGCCGGTGTTGCGGCGAGCCGCCGCCGGCCGCGCGGTGGTCGTGGTCGACGACATTTTGACGACAGGAGCGACACTCGCGGCCATTTCGGGACGGTTGGCCGGCGCGGGGGTGACGGTGCGTGCAGGCGCTGTACTCGCAGCGACACAGTTGAGGCGCGGCGGCTAGATATCCTTTTCACCCGTTCGTGCGGCGTGGGCGATTCTTCTCGAACCGGTCTCGCCTGGAGGGGTGACGAGCGGCCGAACAGGAGTTAGCGTCGACTTCACCGGGGTATGACCATGGGTTCAACCCCGCAAGGGCGGCTCGTACTTTCGGGCGCCCGCTGCCGAGAGGAGGAGTGAATCCTTCAATGTCATCGGCAACGGGCCGGTGACATCACCACAGATCAATCGTGGGGGAGGTCACGCGTGGACATCGTCGTCAAGGGGCGCAACGTTGAAGTGCCCGATCACTACCGAGTTCATGTGTCCGAAAAACTCGCAAAGATTGAGCGCTACGACCACAAGCTCATCCGCGTCGACGTCGAACTATTCCACGAACGAAACCCGCGACAGTCCGACCACTGCCAGCGCGTAGAGATCACGGTGTTCTCCCGCGGGCCGGTGGTTCGCGCGGAAGCCTGTGCACAGGACTTCTACGCCGCGCTCGATGTCGCGATCTCCAAGCTCGACACCCGGCTGCGCCGCGCCGCCGACCGGCGCCGCGTCCATCGCGGCCGGCGCGCGCCCGTCTCCGTCGCCGCGGCGACGGCGGGCCTGCCAACCGAGCTACCTAGTACTCCAGCGGTCAACGGGAGTCGATCTTCCGTACCGGTCATCGAGGAGGAGTACGACGACCAGCCATGGCACATCGTGCGGGAGAAGGAGCACACCGGTGAGCCGATGACCGTCGACGACGCTCTGTTCCAGATGGAGCTCGTGGGGCACGACTTCTACTTGTTCCTCGACAAGGAATCGGGCCGCCCCAGCGTCGTGTACCGGCGCAAGGGCTACGACTACGGCATCCTTTCGCTCGCTGTCTGAACCAGTACCAGGTCGGCGGCCAGCAGGCCGTAGACCACGTCGTCGACGCGGGTGCCGGAGAGGCCCGGCAGCCGGCCGCGCAGATACCCCTCGCGGCGGAACCCGGCCTTCTCCAGCACCCGCTGAGACGCGACGTTTCCCGGCCGCGTGCCGGCGGTCAGGCGGCCGATCCCCGCACCCGCGAACGCCCATCCGGCCAGCAACCGCACCGCTCGGGTGGGCAGACCACGGCCGCGCCACTGCGGCAGCATCGCGTACCCGATCATCGCCTGGCCACTGCGCGGCTCGTCGTAGTACAGGCCGACGTTGCCGGTCGCGGTGCCGGTCAGCGCGTGAACGATCACGAAATCGGCCCGCTCACCGGCGAGCCAGCGGCCCTCGGCGCGGGCGCACCGCAACTCCGTCTCGCCGCGATCCGGTGCGATGGGCGGCACGCTGGTTGCCGTCACGTCCGGTGTGGTCAGCAACGTGTACAGAAACTCGCCGTCGCCCGGTCCGAGTGGCCGGAGCGTGACCACCCCATCCGAGAGCCCGCCGGCCGGCGGGTCGGGCAGCAGGCGCGGGCTCTGGCCCGGCGGGTCACCGGCCAGCCGGCTCCAGACCACGAGGTCGTCCCGGTAGCCGTCGCGCCGTAGGGCGGCCCCTCGACGTATCCCTTCGCGCTGGAACCCCGCGGCGAGGGCGACGCGCTGGCTTGGTGCGTTGGCGAGGTCGGTCAGCAACTCGAGCCTCCCGAAGCCGCGGGCGAACGCCCAACCGGTGAGGGCCGTCGCGGCGGCGGTGGCGACCCCGCGGCGGCGTGCCCACGGCGCAACCCAGTACCCGATTTCACCCTGGGTGCGCTCCGGCACCAGGCGGCCGAGACCGGCGCCGCCGATGAGCCGGCCGGTGTCCGGATCGGCGACCGCGAACGCCGCGCCGCCCGACGCCCACGCGGCCGGCGCACCCTGGCTGATCCACCAGAGCGCGTCGGCGGCGCTGTACGGCTGGGGCAGGCCCGGCATGAACCGCGCGGTCAACGGATCGTTGCAGCCGGCCACCAGGTCGTCGACGTCCGCGTCGGTGAACCGGCGCAGCAGCACGCCGTCGCCGTGTACCGGCGCCGCGCCTGTCACAGGGCATCTCCGGGGACTCTGCTGGTTTGCGCTCGCTCCGCTCGCGCGGGCCCCCGGGCCAGGATGGCGGCTCCTTCCCTCGTCGCTGCGCTCCTCGGTCCAGTCGCCGCCGGCCCAGGGACCAGGCCGGCGATCCACGCGTCGCGGCGCTGGCCGCGGTGGGCGATATCGCCGCGCAGTGTGCCCTCCATCGTGAACCCGGCCTTCTCCGCGACCCGCCGCGACGCCACGTTGCCGACCTGTGCGCGCCATTTCACGCGGGCGAGCCCCAGGTCGGTGAATGCCCACTCGCACACCGCCCGCAGCGCCGCCGTGGCGTAACCGCGGCCACGGGCCTCCGGAGCGACGAGGAAGCCCACCTCCCCGACCATTGGGTCGTCCGCGGAGATCCGCAGGTCGATGTTGCCGACCCAGGAGTCGTCGGCATCCGCGATCGCGAAGATCGCGCCCGCGCCGCGCGCCCAGCTGAGCGGGGCGAGCCGGGACGCGAACTCCTCAGCGTCCTTGCGTTCGTACGGGTCGGGGACGGTGGTGTAGCGCACCGAGTCCGGGTCGGAACACGCGACGACCATCGCGTCGATGTCGCGCTCGTCGGGCCGGCGAAGCGTCGCGTCCTTGGCAGGCAGGACCGGCTGGGCGCCACCGAACACCTTGGCCCGGCGGGCGGTCAGCTCGCCTACCTCCACCTCGACCGGGTCGCCAGGCATCAGCGAGCCGACCCACCCGGCGTGGCCGCCGAGCGGGTTGCCGTCGGCCATCCGCAACTCGCCCTCGACCCGGAATCCGGACCGCAGGGCGACCAGGCGAGACGCGTGGTTGCCCACCGCTGCCTGCCACAGCACGCGGCGCAGGTCGAGCGCCTCGAACGCCCACCGGCAGACCGCACGGGTCGCCCCGACGGCGACACCCCGACCCCGGGCCCCCGGCGCTGTCCAGTAGCCGACCTCGGTCGAGGCCAACGGGCGGTCGATCGACACGAGCCCACACGAGCCGAGCAACTCGCCGGTGCTCGCATCCGTCACCGCGAAGTGTGCGCCCGTGCCATTCGCCCACGCCGAAGGGGCGAGTTCGCTGACGAAGTGCCGGGCGTGTTCGCGCTCGTACGGCGACGGTACGCGGGTCCAGAGTTGGATGTCTGGGTCCTGGCAGGCCTGGTAGACCGCGTCCACGTCGTCGGCCCGCCACCGGCGGAGCACGAGACCGGGCGCCGTGATGGTTTGGCGGGTCACAATCGGATCCTGCTGGGAGCCGTGGCCGCACACGATGGCGCCTGACCTGGATTCCGCTTTCGGGTCACGGGGTAATCGTGCCGGATCGTTCGCGACTGGCGTAACCTGTTTCGGTGCTCGCCCCAGGTGAAATGTCCGCTTCCGCACGGTCGGCTGGAGGCGCGGCTGACAGTTCCCCTCACGGTGCGCCTACGATGGTTCGGCAGACTGTCCAAGGGGAGCGTTGACCCGTGTCGATTTTGGAAAAGTTCCTTCGTGCTGGCGAAGGCCGAATGGTACGCCGGCTGAAGGTGATCGCTGCCGCGGTCAACTCGATAGAGGACAACTACACAGACCTCACCGACGCTGAGCTTCGCGAGCAGACCGAGCACTTTCGGGAGCGACTCGCCGATGGTGAGAGCCTCGACGACCTGCTGCCGGAGGCGTTCGCGACCGCGCGCGAGGCAGCCGCTCGCGTGCTCGGCCAGCGGCCCTACGACGTCCAGGTCATGGGTGGCGCCGCGCTGCACTTCGGCAACATCGCCGAGATGAAGACCGGTGAGGGCAAGACCCTCACCTCGATGCTCCCGGCGTACCTGAACGCGCTCTCCGGCAACGGCGTGCACATCGTCACGGTCAACGACTACCTGGCACAGCGCGACGCCGACTGGATGGGGCGCATTCACCGGTTCCTCGGGCTCTCCGTCGGCGTGATCCTGCCCAACCGGCCCGCCGCCGAGCACCGCGCCGCGTACGAGTGCGACATCACGTACGGCACCAACAACGAGTTCGGCTTCGACTACCTGCGCGACAACATGGCCTGGTCGGCAGAGGAACTGGTGCAGCGGGGTCACAACTTTGCGATCGTCGACGAGGTCGACTCGATCCTCATCGACGAGGCCCGCACGCCGCTGATCATCTCAGGCCCGGCCGAGCACTCGGCCCGCTGGTACGGCGAGTTCTCCGCGGTCGTTGCCCGGTTGCAGGCGGGCAAGGACGGCGAGGGCGACTACGAGGTCGACTACGCCAAGCGCACCGTCGCGATCACCGAGCGCGGCGTCGCCAAGGTCGAAGACCGGCTGGGCATCGACAACCTGTACGAGTCGGTCAACACCCCGCTCGTCGGATACCTCAACAACGCGATCAAGGCCAAAGAGCTGTACAAGAAAGACAAGGACTACATCGTCAGCGACGGCGAGGTGCTGATCGTCGACGAGTTCACCGGCCGCATCCTGCATGGCCGCCGGTACAACGAGGGCATGCACCAGGCGATCGAGGCCAAAGAAGGCGTCGAGATCAAGCAGGAAAACCAGACGCTCGCCACGATCACGCTGCAGAACTACTTCCGCCTCTACGAGAAGCTGTCCGGCATGACCGGCACGGCCCAGACCGAGGCCGGCGAGTTCAACAAGGTCTACAAGGTCGGTGTGGTCTCGATCCCCACCCACCGGCCGATGATCCGGCTCGACCGCTCCGACGTCATCTACAAGACCGAGAAGGCCAAGTTCAACGCCGTGGTCGAAGACATCGTCGAGCGGCACAACCTGGGCCAGCCGGTCCTCGTCGGCACGGTCTCCGTGGAAAATTCGGAGATCCTGTCGCAGATGCTGCGCCGCCGTGGCATCCCGCACGCCGTGCTCAACGCGAAATTCCACCAGAAAGAGGCGGAAATCGTCGCGCAGGCCGGGCGCAAGGGTGCGGTCACCGTCGCCACCAACATGGCCGGCCGTGGCACGGACATCCTGCTCGGTGGCAACCCCGAGTTCCTCGCCAAGAACGAGCTGCGCCAGCGCGGCCTCGACCCGGTCGAGCACGAAGACGACTACTACAAGGCGCTCGAAGAGATCCTTCCCAGGTGGAAGGAGGCCTGTGACGCCGAGGCCGAGGAGGTCGCCGAGGCCGGTGGCCTGTATGTGCTCGGCACCGAGCGGCACGACTCGCGGCGGATCGACAACCAGCTCCGCGGCCGCTCCGGCCGGCAGGGCGACCCCGGTGAGTCGCGCTTCTACCTGTCGCTGCAGGACGAGCTGATGAAGCGGTTCCGGGCGGGCGCCGTCGAGGCGGTCATGGAGCGGCTCAACATCCCCGAAGACGTGCCCATCGAGTCCAAGATGGTCACTCGGCAGATCAAGAGCGCGCAGGCCCAGATCGAGGGCCAGAACGCCGAGATCCGTAAGAACGTGCTCAAGTACGACGAGGTGCTCAACAAGCAGCGCATGGTGGTCTACGCCGAGCGCAAGCGGGTGCTCAACGGCGAAGACCTGCACGAGCAGGTCGAGCACATGATCAACGATGTCATCGAGGCGTACGTCAGCGGCGCCACCGCCGAGGGGTACCCCGAAGACTGGGACCTCGACCAGCTCATGTCCAGCCTCAAGCAGCTGTACCCGGTCGGTGTCACCGTCGACGACCTCGTGGACGAGGCCGGCGGCGAGCTGAACAACCTCGACGCGGACTTCCTGACCGCCCAGCTCAAGGAAGACGCGCAAGCGGCGTACGCGCGGCGCGAGGAAGAGCTCGGCACGGAGGCGATGCGCCAGCTGGAGCGCATGGTCCTGCTCCAGGTGATCGACCGGAAGTGGCGCGAGCACCTGTACGAGATGGACTACCTCCAGGAGGGCGTCGGGCTGCGCGCCTACGCCCAGCGCGACCCGCTGGTCGAGTACCAGCGCGAGGGCTACGCGATGTTCGCCACGATGATGGACGGCATCAAGGAGGAGACCGTCGGATTCCTCTTCAACCTGGAGGTGCAGGTCGAAGAGGCGCCGTCGTCGCCCCCGCCCGTGCAGCCGGGTGGCCCGGCGCCGCTGCCGATGCCCGATGACGCCACCGTCGAGATCAGGGCCAAGGGGCTCGGGCGGCAGCGTCCGCAGCAGCCGCTCCAGTACTCGGCGCCCACCATCGACGGCGAGGCCGGCGCGGGCGGCGTGGCCATGCAGCAGGAGCAGGCACCGGCGTTGGGTCTCGGCGGCCCGGCCCCGGAGCCCGTTGGCCGGCGCCCGTCGCCGAGCCAGGGCACGGCGGCCGCGAGCGCCGGCCCGTCTCGCAACGCGCCGTGCCCGTGCGGCTCCGGCAAGAAGTACAAGCGCTGTCACGGAGCACCCAAGCCGTCCCCCGGGGCCCCGGGCGGCGCATGGGGAAGGCGGGGGCGCCCCCCCCCACCTCCGGAGGTGAGCGCCCCGGGGCCGGTGGTGCCTGGACCGACCGACGCGCCGACGAAGTCGGTGCGCGGCGCGAGGGAAGGCACCGCCTCCAAGGACCCGGGGCCCCGCGCGAGCGGAGCGAGCGCCAACCAGCGCGGCCCCCGGGTTGTGTCACACCGTGCGAACGGTGGTGCAGAGCCACGTGCCGCGCCGCCGTTCCAACCGGAAAGCCATCGCCCACGTGCGGCCGGCCAGGCCGAGCGCGGCGGCCGCCTCGACCACGCCCGGGCACGGCTCGCAGATGTGCAGGCGGCGGGCGCGGACGAAGGCGCTCGGGCGCTTGGTGACGTGTGGCGGCTGGCCGCCGCGCAGGGTGGCGGCCCGGTCGAGGCTGGCGCCGAGCTGCGCGATGACGGCCTCGGCACAGCCGGGGACGGTCAGCGAGCGGATGTGGCCGGTCGGCCGGTAGCCGTTGAGGATCTCCAGGCTCATGTCGAGGAACCGCTTTGTGGCCTGCCGCGCCTCGGGCGAGGCCGACGCGACCGGCGCCGGCGCCTCGGGTGGCGTGGCATCGACGAGGGCGGCGGGCGGGGCGGGACCGGTGGCCGGAACGCGGTCCCGGGGGCGGGCCTGGCGGCGCGCCGCCTGGTCGCGCTGGGGCG
>NZ_JAIBNX010000072.1:0-5298 GCF_026130045.1 Micromonospora sp. CPCC 205371 | reverse complement strand
CCCCCCGCGCGCCGGGGCCCGCGGGTGGGGGGCGCCCGGCGGGGGCCGCGGGCCGCGGCGGCTCCGGTGCCCGGAACGAGCACCGGGGGCCGTGCTTGCCGGCGGCCCGTGAGGTCGAACTGGAGCGCGAGCTGGGCGTGCCAGGGCTCCTGGCCGATCTCGTCTTCGAACGGCGGGTCGAGCGCGGGAACGGGGCGGAGCCGGATGGGCGGACGGGTCGTGGCGATCATGCAACTCACCCCGATCTTGCGTTTGCCTACGTTTGCCTTCGATAGCCTCCGTTGTAGGGCCGCAATGTGGCGCCCGTCAATGTGTTGCACGGAAATCGGGCGCTAATCAGTCGACGAGCGGGTTCCCACGCACCCATTCAGCGGTCTCGTCGTACTTGCGCTGGATGTACTCCTCCAGCTTGGCGCGCTCGACGCGCCACTGGCCCCGGCCACCGATCTTGATCGCGGGCAGCTCACCGCTGCGGACCATGTGGTAGACCTGCGAGTCGGTGACGTTCAGCTCGGCTGCGACGTCTGACAACAGCAGGAAGCGGGGGTTCACTGCTTCAGTTTGCCATCGATTGCGCCAGGTTCCACCGGGCGTCCGGCCCCGGTCGATGGTTGATCACTAGAAGGGTGTAGGAACTGGGGCGTGTCAGATCAGGTCATCCGGGTGTACGTGCCAGCCACCATGCCCATGCTTACGGCGCTGCGCGCCTCGGGGCAGCTCGGCGCGGTGGAGGGGCACGCGGTCACGCCAGCGCTCCGCGAGTGGTACGCCGAGGGTGACGAGGAGGAGCTGGAGTACGTCGCGTTCACCCGTGCGGCACAGGGAGCCCTGCGCCTGCTCCGGCACGACCCGGACGCGCCCCGGCGCCGAGTCGTGGTCTCCGCCGACGTGCCGGCTGCCGTGGTGCACCGGGAAGACGACGAGCTGGGCTCCAGCGCGGTACGCGTCCGCGCGGCGGGAGGGCGGCGGCGGGGGCCCCCCACCCGCGACCGCGCGCCCGCCGCGGCGGGGGGCGCGCCGCCCCCCGCCGAGGTGGTCGAGGAGGCGCTGGCCGGTGACCCCGACGCACAGTTCACGGTCGACGGCGCCGAAGATCACGAGTTGGAGTGGTACGACGTGAGCGAGCTCGAGACCCTCACTTAGAAGGAAGCGACCGGCCGAACGCCACGATCGCCGAGATCGCACCCACGAAGAGCACGACGAGCGCGTAGTTCACCCGCGACTCGTCCAGCATGCGCTGGACCGTGCCGTCGGCCTCGCTCACCTCACCAGCGAGCGACAGCACCCGGCTCCCGAGCGTCCGGACGATCACCTCGGCGACCATCAGCGCGATCCCCGGACCGGCTCCGGCGATCGCGTACGCCGGCCACCGCAGCGCTTGCGCCCCCGCGCCCGGCGGCGGGGACCAGCGCAGGGAGAAGCCCGCCCCAAGGCCGCCCACGCCGCCGCTGATCCCGGGGGTGGTCAGCGCGGCCCAGCCGGCGGCGCTCAGTCGCGACGACGCATCGTCACCGGCGCCGTAGAACGAGGTCAAGTTTCCCTTGAAGTTGTCGAGCACCAGCCCGACGGCGAAGACCACGAGGCCGGCGGCGACCACCGCGCCGATCACGGAGCGCGTCCGTACCGCGGCGACCGCGCCGCCGACGGTTACCGCCGCCGCGACGGTGCCGGCCAGGATCGCGCTGGCCTCGCCCCCGCCATAGCTGGAAACCACGGCAAGCGCCGCGCCCAGCCCGGTGAGCAGGCCCGCGCCGATCGCCGCGACGAACCGGACGGTGCCGCGCTGTCGCAGCAGGTGGGCGACCGCCAGGCTGACCCCCGCGCCGGCCACGATGCCGGCCGAGATCACGCTCGGCAGCGCCAGGGCGGCCGACGTGATCGCCAGCGTGCCCTCACCGCTGACGATGACGCGGTGCGCCGACCACATCATCGCGGCGAGCCACACAAGCGCCAGCGCCGCTAGCACCGCCGCCCCGGGCGCGGCTTCTTCCGATGGAGCCGGCGGCGAGGCGGGCCGCACGGGGGTGGGGGAAGGCTCGGCACGCACCGCCCCAGGGTACGCCGCGTGCGAGGATGGCATGCGAGGCTACCGCCCACGCACTAAAGATCAAGTTCCTACAGGAGCCACAGATGGACGCCGTTTCCGCCGTACCCCCGCCGCGCAACGAGCCGGTCCGAAACTACGCACCGGGCAGTGCCGAGCGCGAAAGCCTGCAAAGCCGCCTGACCGAGTTGGCCGCCGACCGGCTCGACCTGACCATGACCGTCGACGGCGAGCAGCGGATGGCCGGTGGCGACCCGATCGACGTCGTGCAGCCGCACCGGCACCAGCATGTACTGGGCGTCACGCACAACGCGACGACCGCAGACGCGGCCGCGGCGGTGGCGGCCGCGAAGAAGGCCGCTCCGATGTGGCGCGCGCTGCCCTACGAGGACCGTGCCGCCATCTTCCTCCGCGCGGCTGACCTTCTCGCCGGCCCATGGCGCGACACCCTCAACGGCGCGACGATGCTCGGCCAGTCGAAAACGGTGTACCAGGCCGAGATCGACGCGGCCTGCGAGCTGATCGACTTCCTGCGCTTCAATGTCTACTTCGGACACAAGCTCCTCGGCGAGCAGCCCGTGTCGTCGCCGGGTATGTGGAACCGCTTCGACCACCGGCCGCTGGAGGGTTTCGTCTACGCGGTCACCCCGTTCAACTTCACCGCGATCGCCGCCAACCTGCCCGCCGCGCCGGCGCTGATGGGTAACACGGTGGTGTGGAAGCCGTCGCCGACCCAGCAGTTCTCGGCGCACTTCACGATTCGGCTCTTCGAGGCGGCCGGCCTGCCGCCCGGTGTCATCAACATGATCACGGGTGACGGGCTCGCGGTCTCCGAGGTGGCGCTGGTCGACCCCGACCTGGCGGGCATCCACTTCACCGGTTCCACCAAGACGTTCCAGACGCTGTGGCAGGCCGTCGGGCAGCGCATCGCCGATTACCGGACCTACCCGCGGCTGGTCGGCGAGACGGGCGGCAAGGACTTCGTCGTCGCGCACGCCAGCGCCGAGCCGGACGCGCTCGTGACCGCTCTCGTGCGGGGCGCGTTCGAGTACCAGGGCCAGAAGTGCTCTGCCGCCTCGCGGGCGTACGTGCCGCGCTCGCTCTGGGACGCCGGGGTGCGCGACAAGCTGGCGTCTGTCACCGACTCCCTCGCCTACGGCGACGTCACCGACTTCACCAACTTCGGCGGTGCGGTCATCGACGCGCGGGCGTTCGCCAAGCACGCCGCCGCGCTCGACCGCATCAAGAACGCCGACTCGTGCACCGTGCTGGCCGGCGGCACCGCAGACGACAGCGAGGGCTACTTCGTACGCCCGACCGTCGTGCAGTGCGACGACCCGGAGCACGAGGTCTTCACCACCGAGTACTTCGGGCCGATCCTCGGCGTGCACGTGTACGACGACGCGCGCTTCGAAGACGTGGTGACGCAGGCGGAGCGCGTCGCGCCGTACGCGTTGACCGGGGCGGTCTTCGCGACCGACCGCCGGGTCGTCGACTGGGCGTCGAAGGCGCTCCGGTACGCCGCCGGCAACTTCTACGTCAACGACAAGCCCACCGGCGCGGTGGTCGGGCAGCAGCCGTTCGGCGGCGCCAGGGCGAGCGGCACCAACGACAAGGCGGGCTCCTGGCACAACCTGGTCCGCTGGACGTCTCCGCGCACCATCAAGGAGACGTTCGTGCCGCCGACCGACCACACCTACCCGCACATGGGCTAGGCGCCCCGGTCAGGCGGACGCCACGCTGTCGATGCGGTCGAGCAGAAACATGCGCTCGTCGTCGCGCAGGCGGCACCACGCGGCGAGCATCGGGCCGTCCAAGTCGAGCGGTTCGATGACTCGTCGCGACACCGCGCCCTGTGCGTCGGTGTAGTTGATCGTCACCGCGAGGCCGCCGTCGACTGCCGCTGCCAGCAGCCGCTGCTCGCCGTCGCCCAGATGTGGCGCGGCCACCTGCACGTGGTGGAGGACGGACTCCGGCGCCTCCAGCAGGCGGGCGGCCAGCTCGGCGGGCTTGACCCCGGCTCGTGGCACGCGCGGTTCGGGAGGGCGCCGCGGCGCGGGAGCCCGCCGCCGGGCCGGCCGCTCGATGGCCGCCGCTCCGGACGCGTCTTCGCCGATCGGCGCGTACCCGGCCGACCGCAGCGCCGCGAGCGTCTCCGCGAGCGGCCGGATGCTCGTAAGGACGGTCGGCGCCAGCACCGTGAGCCCCAGCGGCCGCAGCGCGCTGGCCCGGGCCACCTCCGCCACCAGCGCGGCGTCGTCGGCGTACAGCACGCAACCGACGTCGCGCGCCCGCAGCCGCCCGTGCTGCCGGCCCACGTCAGCCACCAGGTACTCCAGCACCTGGGGCAGCGCGCCGCCCACCGCGACCGAGCGCAGTGCGTCGACGAGGGCCTCGGGCGTACGGCCGGCGTCCAGCGCGGTGCGCACCGACGCGGCCGAGAAGCGCCACGTGATCGCCCCGCCGCGCGACTCCCGGGTCGCGGCGTCGTCGAGCAGGTCGGCGAGCGCGGCGGCGGGCGCACCGGGCACCACGGCGGTGAGATCGTTCTGGAACAGCGCCTCCGACACGGGCGGCGGCAGCAACTCATCCGTCGCGGCGGCCAGGCTGGCGCTCCCGTCGACGAGCGGGCGGCCGAGCGGGGTCAGGGCGCCGTGCGCGACGGCGCCGACCAGCCGGGCCTCCTCCCACAGCGCGGCGAGCAAGGGCTCCTCCGGATCGGCCAGCAGCGGCGACCGCCAGCCCAGCACCTCGGCGAGGCCGTCGGCGGCGCCCTGCCCGTCGGGCAGCTCGGCCAGCGCGTCCAGCAGGGCCGGGCGCAGGTCGTAGGCGGCCAGCCCGGCCGCGTCTCGCACCAGCGCCGGCCCGGCGTCGGCCACCAGCGGGGCAGCGGGCAGCCGTGACCAGGCACGGAGCAGTGGCCGCAGGCGAGCCGCCGGGCTCGCGGCACACCACGTGTCGTACGCGTCGGTCGGCAGTACTCGCGCCTCCGTGATCCCGAGGAGGCCGGCGGCGTACCCGAGCTCGAGCCAGAGCCGGACCTGCGACTCGCCGCAGCCGGCCGACTTGGCCAGTCGCCGTAGCTCGCGGGCGCCGACGCCGCCCGATTTGAGCAGCACGACGGGCGCCGCGCCGAACACCGCGGCGGCCTGCTCGACCGCTGCGCCGGCCGCGGCGGCGGCCTCCCGGGCGGCGGCCTCGGCCGGCGCCCGCGGCAACCGCGGCGGCGGGCGGCCGGGGTCGCACGGCGCGCG
>NZ_JAIBNX010000071.1 GCF_026130045.1 Micromonospora sp. CPCC 205371 | reverse complement strand
CGGCGGCGCGGACGGTGCGGCGGGGCGCGGGCGGTGCGGCGCGGCGGGCGGTGTGCGCCGCGCACCGCGCCGCCGGTCCGCGCGCCGATCAAGGTGATTCGCATGGATCAAGGGCGAATGCACGCGGATCGGAGATCAAAGCACGTGCATTAGCCCTTGATCGACGAAGTGGGGGGACCAGGTGGGGGAGCGGAGTGGGATCTCCTCGGGGCAGAGGGCGGTCAGGAAGAAGGTCTGGCTCGCCGCGTCGATCGGGTGGAGCTCGGGCGTGATCTGGTAGTGGCTGAAGTTCTGGGCGTACGTCAACTGGCGGCCGAGGTCGGGCAGGTGCCAGGACACCGTGACCTGGCCGACGACGCCGCCGTCGTGGCCCCAGATCTGCCCGCACGGCGTGTCGATGAAGTACACGCCGAGCCCGTAGCCCCCGCTCTCCGGCGTCGACGGGTCGAACGGCACCGTCGTGCGCATCTGCGCGAGCAGCGCCGGAGACAGCAGCTTGCCGCCGAACAGCGCCTTGTAGAAGTCGTTGAGATCCGACGTGGTGGAGATCAGCTCACCCGCCATCCAGGCCCAGGTCATGTTGTAGGTGCTGAAATCGCGGACGCCGAGTGCGGCGAAGTACGCACCGGCGTGCGGGCGGCGGATCGTCGGGTCGGCGCCCGGGAAGTACGTGTCGGTGAGCCGCAGTGGCCGCAGGATGCGCCGGGTGATCTCGGCGGCGGGGTCGTTGCCGGTGAGCCGCTGGATGATCAGTCCAGCGAGGATGTAGTTGCTGTTGGAGTACGAGTACGTGGCGCCTGGCTCGCCGGTGCGCGGCATGTCCAGCGCGATGGCGACGAGTTCCTTCGGCGTGTACGTGATGGTCCGCACGCTCTCCAGAGTGTCGAGCGTGGTGAAGATCGCGTCGGTGTAGTTGCCGATGCCGCTGGTGTGGTTGAGCAGCATCCGCACGGTCACCCGCTCGCCAACCTCGCCGGTGACGACATCGGGCAGGAGCGTGCCGACCGGGTCGTCGAGGCCGAGGCGCCGCTCGCCGGCGAGCTGCAGGATCGTCGTCGCCACGAACGTCTTGGTGATGCTGCCGACCCGGTGGCGCATGTGCGGGCGGGTCGGCGCGGCGTTGGTCAGGTTGGCGATGCCGGTCGCGCCGGCCCACACGCGGCCGCCGTCGCGTGCTTCGGCGAACGCGCCGGGTGCACCAGCGGCGTGGATCGCGGCCAGCGCCTGGCGTAGCGCGCGGTTGTCGGTGTCCGCTGACGCGGACGCGGGTAACGCGGTGACGGACACGGCGAGGACGAGGGCTGTCGCGGCTGTCCGGAGTATCCGGGGAAAGTTCGACATGCAATGCATCGTCGACGCTGAATCCAGCCGGCGCATCCATCCCAGGCGGGATTATCGGTGTACGCCGTGAGACGGACCCGCCCTCGTCTTTGACCCGAACAGCGCGAACGCCCACGATGTGTGCTGTGGTGCGATCTTCTTCCGAACGGCCGGCCCGGCGACGAGGCGGTGCGCCGCCCAGCATCCGTGATGTGGCGGCCGCCGCGGGGGTGTCCTATCAGACCGTTTCGCGGGTGCTCAACGACTCGCCGAACGTCAGCCCCGAGACGCGGCGGCTGGTGCTCGACGTCATCGACCGGCTGGAGTACCGGCCGAACCGGGCGGCGCGGGCCCTTGGCCTGGGGCGGGCGAACGCGGTCACGGTGGTGACCGCCGACACAACGCTCTACGGGTACGCGTCGACGCTCCAGGGCATCGAGGAGGCGGCCCGGCTCAAGGGGCTGGCGGTGGGCGTACGGGTGGTCGAGTCGGACCGGCCCGACGACGTGCGGCACGCTGTCGAGTACGTCACCGATCCCAGCGCGGGCAGCGTGATCGTGGTGGCGTTCGACTCGGCGGGTGCCGGCGTGCTGCGGGCGCTGCCGGCCGACCTGCCGGCCGTGGCCGCGACCGAGGCGGGCGGCCTCCCGGATTCGGCCCGCACGATGATCTTCCTGGACGAGCGCCAGGCGGCGGCCGACGCGACGCGGCACCTGCTGGAGTTGGGGCACCGCACCGTGCACCACGTCGCGATCCCGTCCGAGACCGGCACGAGCGCGCGCCAGGCCGGTTGGCGGGACGTGCTCGAATCGGCCGGGGCGCCGGTACCCGCTGTGGTGCCGGGCGGCTGGGACCCGCGCTCGGCGTACCTGGCCGGGCAGCGGCTGGCCGCCGATCCCCAGGTCACCGCCATCCTGTGCGGCAACGACGACACCGCCCTCGCCGTGCGCCGCGCGCTGTACGAGGCGGGCCGCGACGTGCCGGGCGAGGTGAGCGTCGTGGGCTTCGACGACGTGCCCGGCGCCGCGTACTGGACACCGGCGCTGACCACGGTGCGGATGGACTTCGTGGCGCTGGGGCGGGCCTGCTTGTCGGCGGTCACGGGGGAGGCCCCGTCCGACCTCGCCCCGCCCCGCTTGGTGATCCGCGAGTCCACCGCCCCGCCGCCCTGATCACGAAATCGAGCGGTAACAAAACGGTAACGAGCCCTTCCCGTCGCGCCATGTGACCGTTCACACTCCTTCACAAGACACGGCATGTGACCGGTCACATCGATGGAGGTACAGGGCAAGCATGGACACCGTCACCAGCCTCGTATGGGGCCACTCGGCGCTCAAGCTCGTCGTCGACGTGTCCTCCGAGGGCCCGGTGGCCGTGCGAACCTTGGCTGCTGCCGGCCCCCAACACCGGGCAGGTCAGCACCGCACTCGCGCGACGCAGCCGCTCGTCGAGGTGCTGGCCGCGGGCGAGGGTCGGGGCCGGGCCTCGCACCGCTTCTCCGAGACCGCCATCGGCCGCCGCCTGGCGTACGCCGGGAGCGCGCAGACCCACGACGGCCCGTGGCGGGAGCTGCGCATCGACCTGCGCGACGAGCGGTCCGGCCTCGCGGCCGAGACCACCTTCCGGTCCGCGGAGGGCGTCAGCGCCGTCCAGGTGCGCACGCGCATCACGAACGAGGGCGACACGCCGGTGCTGCTGCTCGGCGTCACGTCGTTCGCCGCCGGCTTGATCGGGTACTCGGCCGAGGAGCTCGATCTGGTGCGCGGCGACAGCGAGTGGCTCGGCGAGGGCCGGTGGACGAGGCGGCCGCTACGCGACGGCGTACCCGATCTCAACCTGGCCCTGCACGGCCAGCACGGGCGCGGTCGCCTCGCCGTGGTCAGCCAAGGCACCTGGTCCACCGGCGTGCACCTGCCCACCGGCGGCCTCGTGCACCGCGGCGGCGGGCCGGCCTGGCTGTGGCAGATCGAGCACAACGGCGCCTGGCGGTGGGAGGTGGGGGAGCGGCTCGATGGCGCGTACCTGTCGCTGCTTGGCCCCACCGACCTCGACCACCAGTGGCGGCACCGCCTCGCGCCGGGCGAGAGCTTCACGACGGTACCGGTATCGATTGCGGTGGCGGCCGGGCTGGATGCCGCGGTCGCCGCCCTGACCGCCCACCGCCGCGCGCTGGTGCGCCCGCACCGCGACCGGACCGCGCTGCCCGTGGTCTTCAACGACTACATGAACACGCTGATGGGCGACCCGACGACCGCGAAGCTGCTGCCGCTGATCGACGCCGCGGCGGACGCGGGGGCGGAGGTGTTCGTCATCGACGCCGGCTGGTACGACAACGGCGCCCACTGGTGGGACAGTGTCGGTGAGTGGCAGCCGTCGCAGACCCGCTTCCCGCGCGGGATCGAGGAGGTCCTGACCCACATCCGCCAGCGCGGCATGGTGCCGGGCCTGTGGCTGGAGCCCGAGGTGGTCGGCGTGCGCAGCCCGATGGCCGACAAGCTGCCGGACGAGGCGTTCCTCCAGCGCGGCGGCGTGCGGGTCGTCGAGCACGACCGGTACCACCTTGACCTGCGCCACCCGCGCGCGGTGGCCCACCTGGACGAGGTGGTCGACCGGCTGGTCGAGCAGCTCGGCGTCGGCTACTTCAAGCTCGACTACAACATCGACCCGGGCGCCGGCACCGACCTGCTGGCCGACAGCGCGGGCGACGGGCTGCTCGAACACAACCGGGCCCACCTGGCGTGGCTGGACCGCCTGCTCGACCGGCATCCGCACGTGACACTGGAGAACTGCGCGTCCGGCGCCATGCGCATGGACTACGCGATGCTGTCGCGGCTCCAGCTCCAGTCCACAAGCGACCAGCAGGACTTCGTGCGGTACCCGCCGGTCGCCGCCGCCGCCCCGATGTCTGTGCTGCCTGAGCAGTCAGCCAGCTGGGCGTACCCGCAACCGGAAATGTCCGAAGAGGAGCTCGCGTACAGCATGGTCACCGGCCTGCTCGGCCGCCTGTACCTCTCTGGGCGCCTGGACCGCATGGACGCCGCACAACTGGAGTCCGTGCGCGCCGGCGTGCGCGCCTACAAGGAGCTGCGCGCCGACCTGGCGTCGACGGTACCGCTGTGGCCGCTCGGCCTTCCCGGCTGGGACGACCCGTGGCTGAGCCTGGCGCTGCGCGCCAGCGAGACCACCTACCTGGCGGTGTGGCGGCGCGGGGGCGCCACCGCGTCTACAACGCTGTCCCTGCCGCACCTTTCCGGCCGGGACATCGACATCGAAGTTCACTACCCGCGGGAGCTGCCCGCCTGGAGCCTTGACTGGGCCCGGGACAGCGGTTCGCTGACCGTGACACCCACCGGCGCGGAGCCCACAGCCGCGCGCGTATTCCGGATTGTTCCCCGACCCGCAGAAGGACCAACGCGATGAAGAGATGGATCAGCCTCGCCTGTGCGGCGGCGCTCACCTTCGGTCTCGCGGCGTGCAGCGACCCCGCCGCGGAGACGTCCTCCGACACCCCCGCCACCTGGGCCGACCCGACCGCGAAGCTCGACGGCGTCAAGCTGACGATCTGGGCGGCCCAGAACAGCAACACCGTGCCCAGCAAGGTGATCGCCGGCTTCCAGCAGGCGACCGGCGCGCAGGTCGAGGTCGTCACCATCCCCGACCCGTACGAGCAGGGCATCCAGACCAAGGTGGCCACCGGCGACAAGCCGGACCTGGCGTTCTGGCAGCCGACCGCCTCGATGCTGACCGCCATCAACGCCAAGACGAACCTCCAGCCACTGGACGACGCGCCGTGGCTGTCCAAGCTGGCGCCGGAGCTGAAGGACATCACCGGCATCCTCGACGGCACCCGGTACGCCGCGCTCATCACCAGCCCGGCCGTCGAGGGTGTCTACTACAACAAGGAGGTCTTCGCCGCCAACGGCATCACGGCGACGCCGAAGAACTTCGACGAGATGGTCCAGATTGGACGCCAGCTCAAGGGCAAGGGCGTGACGCCGTTCTACGAGATGGCCGCCGACCGCTGGGGTACACAGTGGTGGATCCAGGTCCAGCTCGCCGACGCCGCGAAGGCCGGCCTCTGGGACAAGGTGAACAAGGGCGAGGAGAAGTTCACCGACCCGACCATCCTCGACGCGATCAAGAAGTACAAGGCGCTGATCGACGAGGGGCTGTTCAACTCCAACATCAAGACGGCCAAGTTCGAGGACCAGGGCGCGGCGCTGCTCGCCGGCCAGGCCGCCATGGTGGTGCAGGTCAACTCGTTCTTCGGGCAGCTACAGGCCAAGGCCGACACCGCTACCCTGGACTCCAAGATCGGTTTCTTCCCGATCTCGCCGTCGGGCAACGTGGGCACGTTCATCCCGGACCAGAGCAACGCGCTGGTCGCGTTCAAGACCGGCGACAGCAAGCGCGAGGCCGCGGCGCGCCAGCTGATGGCGTACTGGATGGGCCCCGGTTACGCCGACTTCATCGCGGACCGCAACACCGTGTCGCTCCAGACCGCCGTGCCGAACCCGCCGGGAGTGCCGAAGGCGCTGCTCGCCGTGCACGCGTCGCTGCCGACCTCGGTGGGCTCGATGCAGGCGCTCGCGGTCGCCAACCCCGACCTGTACATCAACCTGGCCGACATGATCACCGGCACGATGACGCCGGAGCAGGTGGCCCAGGCGACGCAGGACCAGTTCGCTCAGCTCGCCAAGGCGGCCGGAGCTCCCGGGTTCTGACATGTCCACTGTAGAGACCACGCCGGTACTGGACCGGCCCGGACCGCCGACCCCGTCGGTGGCCCGGGCCGGGCGCCGCCCGACCGGCCGGATCAACCGCCGGACGCACCCGATGTGGTTTCTCGGGCCGGCGCTGGCGATCCTGCTGGTGTTCTTCTTCCTGCCCACGCTGTTCAACTTCATCTACGCGTTCACCGACTGGTCCGGTTTCAAGGCCGAGATCAACCCGGTGGGCTTCGAGAACTTCGAGGAGCTGGCGGGGAACGGTACGCTGTGGCGGGCGCTGCGCATCACCGTCGTGTACGCGGTGCTGGTGGCCATCTTCCAGAACCTGTTCGGGTTCGCCCTCGCGGTGCTGCTGGAGCGGGACACCCGGCTCAACCGGATCGCGCGGGTCTTCTTCCTCATTCCCGTGCTGATGTCGGCGCTCGCCGTCGGGTACGTGTTCCAGGCTCTGCTCAAGCCGGAAGGCAGCCTCAACCAGCTCGTCGAGGCGGTCACCGGGCAACCGTTCACGTACGCGTGGCTGGGCGACACCACCTGGACCATCGTGGTGGTCGCGGTCATCCACGCGTGGAAGTGGATGGGCCTGTCGATGCTCATCTACCTGGCGGGTCTCAAGACGATCCCGGAAGACATCATCGAGGCGGCCCGCATCGACGGCGCGTCCCGGTGGCGGACCTTCTGGCGAGTCCGGTCGCCGCTGCTGGCGCCGGCGGTCACGTTCAACGTCGCGACCGCGCTGCTGGGCTCGATGAACGGGTTCGACATCGTGCAGGCCACCACCGGCGGCGGTCCGGCCCGCACGACCGAGATCCTGAACATCTTCATCTACCGCACCTTCGGACAGGGCCTGTTCGCCCAGGCGACCACGATGAGCCTGATGCTGTTCCTGCTCGTCGCGCTGATGGCGTTCCCGGTGATCTACGTGCTGCGCAGGCGGGAGGCGGTCCTGTGAGCTCCTCCTTCAATAGCGACGCCCGGATCTGGCGGCGGTTGCAGCCGGTCGTCACGATCCTCCTGGTGGCCGGCGTCATCGGGATTCCACTGTGGCTCGTCGTGGTGACCGCCGGAAAGTCGCAGGGCGAGGCCCTGAACCCCGACCTGTCACTGCCGTCCGAATGGCACCTGTGGGACAACCTCCGCCAGGTGTGGACGGAGGGCGAGGTGCCGGCCGCCTTCTTCGGCAGCCTGCTCGTCGTCGTGCCCACCGTGTTCGGCGTGCTGGCGTTCGGCAGCCTGGCGTCGTGGGTACTGGCCCGCCGCGCCACCCGTCTGAACGCGGTGCTGTACGCCCTCGGCATCAGCGGCATCGTGCTGCCGCCGGCGGTGGTCACCGTGGTGCTCCTGCTGCGCCAGCTCGGCCTGGCGGGCACCGCGATCGGGATGATCGGCGTCTACATGGGAATCTACATGTCGACCGTCATCTTCTTCGTCACCGGCTTCGTCCGGACGATCCCGGAGTCGCTGGAGGAGGCCGCGCAGATCGACGGCGCCGGCCCGCTGACGGTGTTCCGCAAGGTGGTGCTGCCGATGCTGCGGCCGGTGCTCGCCACCGCCACCATCCTCATCTGCCTGTACGTGTGGAACGACGTGTTCTACGCGTTCTTCGTGATCGGCGGGCGCATCGACACCCTGCCGCTGAACCTGTTCCGGGTCGCCAGCGCGGGCCTGTACCTCAACAACTGGCACCTCATCTTCGCCTACGTGATCCTGATGAGCCTGCCGCTGATCGCCGTCTTCGCGGTCGCGCAGCGCAAGATCATCTCCGGCATCACGAGCGGCGCCGTGAAATAGTAGGGAGACTTGATGCACCGGATTGCCAAGATAACGGCGACCTGCGCCGTCATCATGCTCGTGGGAGGCACGTTATCGATGCCGGCGGCCGCTGACGAGACCACCGACGTGCTCGGCGTCGACTTCAGCAAGACCACCGGAGACTTCCGGGGCGGCGCGACGGGCACCCTGTACGGGTTCGGCGACGACGGGGCGCCCACCCAGGCACTCATCAACGGCGCGCACATCACCAACACCTCGCAGAAGGCGCCGTACGGCACGCAGCACCCCAGCGGCGACGCGCTCAAAGTGGAGGACGGCTTCTTCGCCAAGCACGGCAAGGAGATGTGCATCTACGTCCAGGACTACTACCCGGAGTGGCCGTACAACGGCGGCCGGCGCCCCGGCGACGACCGCACCTACAACCAGGCCAACGGCACCTACACGTCGACGCCGAACGGGGTCTGGGACTACCTGGAGGTCGTCGAGTTCGTCACCGAGGCGGTCGCCACCGGCTCGGCCCGCCCGAAGGACTACCTGTTCATCCCGTTCAACGAGCCCGACGGCGGCAACTGGTACAACAACTGGGGCACGCTCAAAGACACGTTCCTGGCCGACTGGAAGGCCACGTACGACAAGATCCAGGAGGTGTACGCGCGGCACGGGCTCGGCCACGCGCGCATCGGCGGCCCCGGCGACACCCGCTGGCAGCCGCAACGCTCCGCCGAGATCCTCACGTTCGCCAAGGCCAACAACGTGCTGCCCGACGTGTTCATCTGGCATGAGCTGGGCATCAACAACCTGAGCACGTTCCGCGCCAACTATGCCGCCTACCGGCAGCTGGAGAAGGACCTCGGGATCGACCCCATCCACGTCAACATCACCGAGTACGGGATGCTGCGCGACATGGGCACCCCGGGGCAGCTCGTCCAGTGGCTGTCCATCATGGAGGATCTGAAGATCGACGGGCAGACCGCCTACTGGAACTACGCCGGCAACTTCAACGACAACAGCGCCCGCGCCAACTCCGCCAACGCCGGATGGTGGATGTACAAGTGGTACGGCGACCTGGAAGGCAGCAAGACGGTCGCGGTGACGCCGCCGGCCCTGAACACGGTCGACACCCTCCAGGGCATCGGCGCCATCGACACCCGCAACAAGCGCGCCACCGTCCTCTATGGCGGCGGCAGCAAGCCGGTGTCGCTGGAGCTGTCGGGCCTGCCGCGCTGGGTCTTCGGTGACCTGGTCGACATCGAGGTGCGCGAGATCACCATCTCCGGCGCCGAGGGCGTCTCCGGCACGCCGCGCGTGGTCAAGGCGCTCGACAATGTGGCCCTCACCAAGCGGTCGACCACCCTCGACGTGCCCACCTACGACCGGTACGCCGCCTACCAGGTGCTCGTCACGCCTTCCCAGGACCGTGACGTCACCGCCGGTCCGGTGTGGACGGCCA
Source organism: Micromonospora sp. CPCC 205371 (assembly GCF_026130045.1). Taxonomy (GTDB): domain Bacteria; phylum Actinomycetota; class Actinomycetes; order Mycobacteriales; family Micromonosporaceae; genus Phytohabitans. The sequence continues at coordinate 28,466 of NZ_JAIBNX010000071.1, read as the reverse complement.
GCGTCGAGGCGGAGAACACCGCGCTCACCGACGCCACCGTGTACTTCCAGGACCCGCTGGGTGGTGGCGGCTGGAAGTTCCTCGCCTCGGGCAGCCACGACGTCGGCTCGTTCAACAAGCCGACATCCAAGGCCGACTGGACCGTCACCGTGCCACGCGACGGCCGGTACCGCTTCCAGGTGATCGGCGGCACGCCGGGCACGCCGGGACGGCACGCGCTCTTCGTCGACGGCGCCAACCCGACCATCGTCCAGTACACCGCCGACCTGGCGCTCACCTCGTACCAGAAGTGGCAGTACCGGGGCAGCGTCGAGGTCACCATCCCGCTGACCGCCGGCCAGCACACACTGTCGCTGCGGTCCAGCCTCGACGGTGCGAACGTGCTGCCGAACTCCGATATCACGCTCGACAAGTTCCTGCTCACCGACGTCACCGACGGCGAGCCGACGGTGTATCCGGCATCCACGCTGCGATACGCCGGCGGCGCCCGCATCACGTACGACGTGCCGGCCGCCCGGGGGTACGCCTCCATCCAGGGCAGGAAGGACCGCGCCGACGCGTACGTGCAGGCATGGGAGACCGGCTACCACGACCTGGTGCTGGACTACCGCAGCATCGCCGCCACCGACGCCACGCTGTCGGTCAACGGCCGGGAGGTCGCCACGTTCAAGCCGCGGCGGGCCGGTGCCTGGCGCTCCACCGTGCGCGCGCACCTGAGCCAGGGCATCAACGAGGTCGAGGTCCGGTCCAAGAACGGCATCCTGCTCCAGCAGCTCACCACGACCCGCACCCCGGACGCCGACAGCGCCGCGGTCACCATCGAGGCGGAAGACACCATCCGCCACGGCGCGGCGGCGGTCACCACGTACGCCGACAACTCCGGCAGCAACGCATCGGGTCTCAAGGGGATCGGGTCCGTCGGTAACGGTGCCGCGAACACGTTCGAGGTGCCCCGCGCGGCCGGGTTCGACAAGCCCGGCGACTACAACATCGCCGTCACCTACGCCAACGCGGAGCTGAGCGGCCAGCACGACTACAACCCGCAGGTCGTCGACCGCCGGCTCAACGTCACGGAGACGGGCGGCGGGAGCGGATACGCCTACTTCCGGTACACGTACGCGTGGAACAGCTTCCTGGAGCGCACCATCCCGGTGACCCTGACCACCGCGAACGGCAGCCTGATCTTCGGCAACCCGTCCGCGTGGGCCCCCGACATCGACAAGCTGGTGATAGCCCCGGCCGTGGTAGGCACCCCGACCACGGGGCCCGGCACGGGCGCCCGCCCCGTACCCGAAGACGGGGCCGGCCTTTAGGGGCCGGCCGCGTCTGGGCGTCCACTTGTGTTTTGAGTGGGCAGATGTTCGACTGTTCTTAGCACTCGCCTTGCGTGAGTGCCAACCGAATGGGATGAGCCCCCGGAGGGGGACCGTTTGTCGCGGTCATCGCAGGTCGGTCCGATCAGTGCCCACCCGGCACTACGAAATGAGGACGACGCAGATGGCCAAGTTGATCGCATTTGGCGATGAGGCCCGCCGTGGCCTGGAACGCGGCATGAGCATCGTGGCGGACACGGTGAAAGTGACGCTGGGCCCGAAGGGCCGTAACGTCGTGCTGGATGCCAAGTGGGGTGCGCCCACGATCACCAACGATGGTGTCAGCATCGCCAAGGAGATCGAGCTCGACGACCCGTACGAGAAGCTGGGCGCCGAACTGGTCAAGGAAGTCGCCAAGAAGACCGACGACGTTGCCGGCGACGGCACCACCACCGCCACTGTCCTCGCCCAGGCGCTCGTGCGGCACGGGCTGCGCAACGTCGGCGCCGGCGCGAACCCGATCGCACTCAAGCGCGGCATCGAAGCCGCGGTGGCTGCCGTGGTCGAGGACCTGAAGAACCAGGCGCGTGACGTGGAGACGAGGGAGCAGATCGCCGCCACCGCTTCGATCTCCGCCGCCGACCCGATGGTCGGCGAGATCATCGCCGAGGCGATGGACAAGGTCGGCAAGGAAGGCGTCATCACCGTCGAGGAGAGCAACACCTTCGGCCTGGAACTCGAGCTCACCGAGGGCATGCGTTTCGACAAGGGCTACATCTCGCCGTACTTCGTCACCGACACGGAACGGATGGAAGCCGTTCTCGACGACCCGTACCTGCTGATCGTCGAGGACCGGATCTCGAACCTGAACGACCTGCTGCCGATCTTGGAGGCGGTCATGCAGGCGGGCAAGCCGCTTGTGATCGTCGCGGAGGACGTCGAGGGTGACGCTCTGGCGGCGCTGGTCGTCAACAAGGTCCGGGGCACGTTCTCGTCGTTGGCGGTCAAGGCGCCCGGCTTCGGCGAGCGCCGCACGGGGATGCTGGCCGACCTCGCGACGCTCACGGGCGCCCAGGTGATCAGCGAGACCGTCGGCCTGACCCTGGAGAAGGCCAGACTCGACATGCTGGGTCGGGCCGGCAAAATCATCGTCACCAGGGACGAGACGACCATCGTCGACGGTGCCGGTGACGCGGAGCAGATCGCCGGCAGGGTCGCCCAGCTCCGCACCGAAATCGACAGCAGCGACTCCGACTACGACCGCGAGAAGCTGCAGGAGCGGCTGGCCAAGCTCGCCGGTGGAGTCGCGGTGGTCAAGGTCGGCGCCGCCACCGAAGTCGAACTCAAGGAACGCAAGCACCGCATCGAGGACGCCGTACGCAACGCCAAAGCCGCCATTGAGGAAGGTCTGCTTCCCGGGGGCGGAGTCGCACTTGCCAACGCCGCGGCTAGCGCGTTCGAAAAGCTCGAGCTCACCGGTGACGAGGCCACCGGCGCAAACATCGTGCGAGTCGCGCTCACCGCGCCGCTCAGGCAGATCGCTGTCAACGCCGGTCTCGAAGGCGGTGTCGTGGCTGAGAAGGTTCAGTCCCTCCCAGCCGGTCACGGCCTCAACGCCGCCACCGGTGAGTATGTTGACATGTTCAAGGCGAGCATCGTCGAACCCGCCAAGGTCACCCGCTGCGCCCTGCAGAACGCCGCGTCGATCGCCGCGCTGTTCCTGACCACCGAGGTGCTCATCTCCGACAAGGCGGCCGAGTAGCCCGGCGGTGCCTCAGGCGGGCGGGATCTGTTCCGTACCGTCGACGATCGCCTCAGCGAGGTCGGACAGGCACCGGTTGTGGTCGCGGGCGGTGCCGCGCAGCAGCGCGAAGGCCTCGGTCATGTTCAGGTTCAGGCGTTCGGCCAGGACGCCCTTGGCCTGCTCGATCACGATGCGGCTGCGCAGCGCGGTCTGCAGCTGTTCGGTGAGGGCGTCGCGTCGGTGGATGGTGCGTTGCTGTAGGAGGCCGATGGTCGCAACGTCGGCCAGCGCTTGCCCGATCCGCAGCTTGGCGCTATCTAGCGGTCCTGGAGTGCCGTCGAAGAAGTTGAGAGCGCCGATCACCTCGGCGCGCAGGCGCATGGGTACGGCGTGCACGGCGGCGAAGCCGACCTCGTCGGCGGCCGCGGCAAAGCCCGGCCAGCGGTCCGTCGCGGCCAGGTCGGCCACCGAAACGGGTTGGCCGGTGCGGAAGCACTCCACGCACGGGCCCTGGTCGCTCTGGAGCTGGAAGAGCTCCAGAAGGCGCGTGCGTTCGGACGAGGCGGCGACCACCTGGAGCTTGCCGCGTTCGTCGGTCACCACCAGTCCCGCGGCGGAGACGCCGAGGAGCTGGACACACCGTTCGGCCAGCAGGTGGAGGAAATCGATCAGGTCGAAGTCATCGACGAGCGTGTCGGCCAGCTCTACGAACACGTCCGCCAGATGAGGTCCAGCCATCTCATGCATCCTCGGCACACGATAAACCGGCCGTCCGGCGTCCGGTAGTAACGACGCGACGGGCGGTCAGGCACCACCTCCGGGTGATGCAGGCCGTCCTGTTGGAGGTGGCGTTCGGCTGGGACCGCGACCGGTGCGTCGCGGGCGCCTGCGACGACGAGGCTCGACAGCCGCGCCCTACGGTCGGAGTCCATGGATGCCCTATCCGGGCGTCTCCGTGACCGGTTCGTTGCCGCGACCCACGGTGCGGAGGTGCCGCAGGGCCTGCCGGTAGGAGTCGAGCAGGCTGGTCTGCGCGTACGGCAGGTTGTGGCTCTCGCAGTACGCGCGGACGAGGGGTTGCGCGCGGCGCAGCGACGGGCGGGGCATGCTCGGAAACAGGTGGTGCTCGATCTGATAGTTGAGGCCCCCGAGGAGCAGGTCGGTCAGGCGCCCGCCGTGTACGTTGCGAGCGGTCAAGACCTGCCGGCGCAGGAAGTCGCTGTCGTCGTCTCTGGACAGGATCGGCATGCCCTTGTGGTTCGGTGCGAACACCGACCCGAGATAGAGGCCGAGGAGACCCTGGTGAACGGCCACGAAGGCCAGAGCCTGGAGGGGCGAGAGCACCAGCAGCACGACGGTGAGGTATGCGGCGATGTGCAAGGCGAACAGCAGCGTCTCGGGTACCCGGCGGCGGTAGCCGGGACGGGCAAGTGCCTTCCCGCTGGACACCCGCAGGTCGACCGCCAGCAGCAGGAGCATCGGGAAGAACAGGGCGCCCTGGTGGCGGGCGATGAAGCGGCCCAGACGCCGCCGGGCGCGCACCTGCGAGCCGGTGTAGGCCAGGTTGTCGCCGCCGATGTCGGGGTCGAGTCCCTCCTGGTTGGGATGGGCGTGGTGGCGGTGATGCTTGTCGACCCACCAGCCGAACGCGAGACCGATGGCCAGGTTGCCGGTGATGACTCCGATCAGGTGGTTGGCGCGCCGGGACCGGAAGATCTGGCGGTGCCCGGCGTCATGGGTGAGGAAACCGAACTGGGCGAAGGCGACGGCCAGGCCGGCGGCGATCGCCAGCTGCCACCACGACTCGCCGAGCAGCGCGAATAGCACCCAGGCGGCGACCAGCAGTGCGGCGCTGGCGGCGGTCTTCGCTGTGTAATAGACGGGTCGCCGGTCAAGCAGGCCGGCCTGCCGTACTTCGGCCAGCAAGGCGGCGTAGTCACTGCCGGAGCGCGGCCGCGCTCGCGTGACGGCGGTGGGGGCGGTGCTCACGGAGTCCTCCCGGCGATCGACGTCTGGTCACGTCGCCGGGGTCTGGAGCAACTGTGAAAACAGTTTACCCTCGATCAACCTCTTCACACCTGCGGCGCGGGATCAGCGGCCGACGTCGACACCGGGTTCGATATCGAGCATCCGTAGCAGGGAGCTGTGCTTGCGTGTGTCGACGACGCGGGGAAGCGCGCGGTCGACCCAATCTGCTCTGTCATGCAGCCCTCGGGACCGCAGGACCGCGATGATCTCGATCTTGTTGACGTGCATCGTCGTCGTCCTGCCCTACTTCTCGTGCGTGGACGCCGACGAGCAGGCGGGCCGGTTCAGCTGGAGCCGGCCTTTTCCTGTTGTGACGGCTGGATCGATAACCGGATGCCGACTTCGGTCTCCGCGAGAAGGAACCTCTCGTGGTGGCCACCGCCGGGCATCATGGCCCCGTAGAGCTCCTCATTGGTGATCTCGATCGAGCCGCCGGCTCTGGCGACCAGAACGACGAGAACAGCGCGCAGGTTCACGTCGCTGAGGTAGGCCATGTGCTGCTCCTCGGTGCATCGCCCTGGACAGCGGCTGACGGCCCCGTGGATCCGACGGGACATCCGCTCTCGTGTTCAAGCCGGTGTGGCGGGCACCTCAGGAGTGGGATGTCGTCGAATCCGGATGGCCCAACCGTACACCTGTTCCGTCCGGAACGGGCCGCCCGCCCTGGCGCTTTCCCGGGCGTGGGGTCATGGTGGACGGTATGACGCAAGGGAGCCGCAGGGGCGATCGGGAAATCCAGGCCCACGTGGCCGGTGAACTGAATGGCATCCCCGGTCTGGACACGGCTCACATCGCCGTCGTGGTCAGGGCGGGGATGGTGACGCTGCGCGGCGAGGTCGACGCCACTGTCGACCGTCAGGTGGCGAAACGGACGGTGGGGCGGATTCCTGGCGTGCGGGCCGTCGCCGACGAGATGGTGGTGCGCGACCGGGGCGCACCCGGTGTCGACGACGTCGACATCGCCGACATCGCCAACCGGAGGCTCGAGTCGGCGGACGGCGTGCCCGCGGGCACGGTCCGGGCCGGCGTACGCGGGCGCGTGGTCACGCTATCGGGCAACGTCGCCTTCGGGCACCAGAGCGATGCCGCGTCGCGGGCCGTCAGGAACATCCCGGGCGTCGTCGGACTCACCAACGACATCCGCGTCGCGGGCACCGCCACGCATCAGGACTGATACGCGCCGTCCGATGTGTCCCGTCCTTCGAGGCACGCCAGCCACTTGGCGAGCAACCCTTGGAGCTGCGCCGCTTCCTCGGCCGACAGGCACTCCATGAGCCGGTGCTCATTGCGTACGTGTGCCGCGAACGCCTGGTCGATCAGCTCGCGGCCGGCGACGGTGAGCGCGACCACGCGGCCCCGGCCGTCGGTCGTGCTGGGGCGGCGGGCGACCAGCCCGTCGCGCTCCAGGCGGTCGATGCGCTTGGTCATCGCGCCGGTGGTCACCATCGTGAAGGCGGCCAGCTCACCGGGGGCCCGCTCGAACGGCTCGCCGGCGCGCCGCAGTGTGGCCAGCACGTCGAACTCGCCCTCGCCGAGCCCGAAGCGCCGGTAAACGACCAGCAGTTGCTCGGTAAGGTGGCCGCCGAGCCGGTGCAGCCGCCCGATCACGCCGAGCGGCGCCACGTCGAGGTCGGGCCGCTCGCGGGCCCACGCCCGCTGGATGCGTGTGACGTGATCGTCAGGGGTGATATCTTCCACGGAAGCTACTATAGCTTCCGTGGAAGGTAATTTCCGGTGGGTACTGGTGACCGCGTTCGCGCCGGTCGCCTGGGGCGCCACCTATCTCGTCACCCACCGCTACCTGCCGCCCGACCACCCCATCTGGGGCGCCGCGATCCGCGCGCTCCCCGCCGGCCTGCTGCTCCTGCTCGTGCGCCGGCGGCTGCCCCGCGGCTCCTGGTGGTGGCGTTCGGCCGTGCTCGGGGCGCTCAACATGGGCGCGTTCTTCGCTCTCGTGTACGTCGCCGCGCAGACCCTCCCCACCAGCGTCGCCTCGACGATCATGGCGACCTCGCCGGTCGTCATGATGGCGTTCGCCTGGGCGGCGCTGTCCGAGCGGCCGCGGGCGATCCGGGTGGTCGGCGCGCTCGTTGGGCTCGGTGGCGTCGGCCTCATGCTGTTCGACGGCGGCGGCGCGGTCAAAATCACCGGCGTCCTCGCCTCCGTGGCCGCGATGACGATGTCGTCGTTCGGCTACGTGCTCGCGAAGAAGTGGAGCGCGGACGTCGACGTCTTCTCGCTCACCGCGTGGCAGCTGATCGCCGGCGGGCTCGTCCTCCTGCCGGCGGCCTTCGCGGTCGAGGGTGCGCCGCCGGCCCTCGACGGGCCCGCGGTGCTGGGATTCGGGTACGTCACCGTGGTGGCGACCGCCGTCGCGTTCGCGGCCTGGTTCACCGGCCTGCGGCACCTGGGCGCCGGCACGGTCGGTCTCGTCGGGCTACTCAACCCGGTCACCGGGGTGCTGCTCGGCACCGCCATAGCGGGCGAACGCCTTGCCCCGCACCAGATCGCCGGCATCGTGCTGGTCCTGGGTGGCATCCTGGCCGGCCAGGCGCGCTCGAATAGGGCGCGCGCGGTGGTAGGGCGCCACGCTACGGTAGAGGCATGAGGACGCACACCGCCGCGACCGCGCGAGCTGCCAGCTCGACGGTCGCCGCTGCCTGACGTCCTGACTCTCTCGCCGGCGGCCGGAAACGGCTCGCCGGTTTTTTTGTCCCTGTGCGGGTCTTCCGGCCATCCTTCGGAAGGAATCTCGCCATGAACACCGAACAGACCATCCGCACCTTCGTCGAGTTCTTCGAGCAGCGGGGCCACCGGCGCGTCGTCGGCTCCTCGCTCATCCCGCCGCCAGGCGATCCGGTGCTGTTCACCACGTCGGGCATGCACCCGCTCACGCCCTACCTGACCGGCCGGCCGCACCCGCTCGGCACCCGCCTCGTCGACGTACAGCGCTGCCTGCGCACCACCGACCTCGACGAGGTGGGCGACCGCATCCACCTGACAGTGTTCGAGATGCTCGGCTCCTGGTCGCTCGGTGACTACGACGGCCAGCAGAGCGTGCGGTGGGGCTTCGAACTGCTCCGCGACGGCTTCGGCCTGGATACCAGCCGCATGCATGTGACCGTGTTTGGCGGCGACAGCCAGGTCGGGCCGGACACGGAGTCGCTTTCGACCTGGCGCGACCTGGGCCTGCCGGTGGAGCTGACCGGCGACGAGAACTGGTGGTCCAACGGGCCCACCGGCCCGTGCGGCCCGGACTCCGAGATCTTCGTATGGACCGGTGACACGCCACCGCACGGCACACCTACCACCGACGACAGGTGGGTCGAGGTGTGGAACCACGTGCAGCTGCGGTACGACCGCCAGGAGGATGGGACGCTGCGGCCGCTGTCCCAGCCCAGCGTCGACACCGGGCTGGGGCTTGAGCGGCTGCTCGGCGTCCTGCAGGGCAAGGATTCCGTGTACGAGGTGGACGTCTTCGAGCCGTGGACGTCCACCGTGTCACCGCTGTGGCCCCTCGACGAGCCGTCCACCCGGATCGTCCTCGACCACCTGCGTTCATCCATTGTGGTCATCGGTGACGGCGTGCGCCCCTCCAACACGGGCCGCGGATACGTACTGCGCCGGCTGGTGCGGCGGGTGCTCACCACGCTGTGGCGCGAGGATTCCGGCCGTACGCTGTGCGACCTGCCGACCGAGCCGATCCGGCACACCATCGACCACTTCGGACTGTCCATTGGCGTCGAGCCGGTACGCGATGTGCTGCTCGGCGAGCAGGAGCGCTTCCGCGACCTGGTGCGGCGCGGGCGCCGCGTGGTGTCCAGGCGCCTGTCGCGCGGCCCGCTCGGCGAGCGCGACTACCAGGACCTTCACGAAACCCACGGCCTCCCAAGAGACCTGGTGCGCACGCTCCTCACGCCGTAGCCCTGCTGGCCGCGAGCCATCCGACCGCGAAGTCGACGAGCGGGCGCTGGCGCATCAGCCGGCACGTCGCGTCACCCACGTCGCCGGCGCGGGCGCCGCCGGCCTCCTCGAAGGCGGCGCCCAACCGCGCGAAGTCCCCCTCATCGGTGGCGACGTCTTCCCAGCTGACCCAGGCCCGGCCACCGCCGGGCACCAGCACCGCAGAGCCCTCCGGCTTGCGCGGCGGGTTCGGTTGGCGATACTCGGCGAGGTGCAGCGAGGTGTTGCTGTCGTGGCCGACACCCAGCAGCAGCACGTCGCCATCGAGCCGGTACACGGCGCCGATGGGGGAGTGCTCGCCCAGCATGTCGTCGAGCCGGTGCCCCGCCACCACGGTGCCGGCCGCCGGGCCGACCGCCGCGAACGACACCTGCGGGTGGTCGCTGCGCCGCGCGCCCGGCCACGTGCGCACCGTCTCGGCGATCAGGCCCATCCAGCGGCTCGGCGTGACCGCCGGGTCGAACCCGGGGGTGTGCTCGCGGATCACCGGCCACCACGACTCCGGTACGGGCGGGTGCTGCCAGCCGGCCGGGTCGGTGTTGTCGGGCGTGTGCGTCGGCGCGACCAGTGTGCCGTCCGGGCCGAGCGCGTCGAGCAGCGCTTGGACCACCGCGACCGGGCCACCGCAGACCCATCCGAGCGACTTGAGCGAAGAGTGGACGAGCAGCACGGACCCGCGCCGCACCCCGAGCGACCTCAGATCGTCGGCGAGCGCGGCGCGGGTGCGCGGCAGGCCCGTGGTAATCGCTCGAATCTACCGCCGTGTAGCCGCGCTTGTTACCGGTAGGGGTCGGTGATCTCGCGTAGGCGGGTGAGGGCCTCGCGGAGCTGGCGGGTGCGCTGCTTGCCGAGGTGCGCCTCCCATTCGGCCTCGACCTTCGCGACGACCGCGGCCGCGATCGGGATGGCCCGCGCGCCGCGTTCCGAGATGCGCACAAGCCGGGCGCGCGCGTCCGTGGGGTCGGGCACGCGCTCCACGTACCCCGCGCGCTCCAACTGGTCGACGAGGAAGCCGGCGGACTGCTTCGTGATCTGCGCCTGCTCGGCCAGGTCGGTCAGCCGGCTGCCGCCGGGGGCGATCCGCTGGAAGACGCGCGCCTGTGCCGGGGTGACATCGCCAAAGCCCGCCTCCGCCATGGCCTCGAACACTCGGCTCTCCATCGCCCGATAGGGGATAAAGAGAAGTAGGCCCAGGTTGAGCGGCGTATCAGTCACCGATCCTCCGTTGACTTAGTCAGACTCTCTGATTAAAGTGGTAAAAGAATCTTACCAAATTGGGGGGCAGTCATGGACACCGAGGAGTGCCGGGTCGACCTGTACGCCGACCCCTGTTGCCCGTTCGCCTGGCTGGCGTACCGATGGATGCTGGAGGTGAGCCGCGAGCGGCCGATCGCGTTGCGGTTGCGCCCGATGAGCCTCGCGATGCTCAACGAGCATCGCGACATCTCCCCCCGACTACCGTGAGCTGCTCGCCCAGACCCGCGGGCCGGGGCGGGTCGTGGCCGCCGCGGTCGCGCACCACGGCCCGCTGGCGATGGCCGCGCTCTACCCCGCCATCGCCCGCCGGATCTTCGTCAACGGCGCGGACCACTACCAGGCGATCCGCGACCTGCCGGCGGTGATCGGCACCGCGCTCGACGAGGCTGGGCTCCCCACCGAGCTGGCCGAGGCCGCCGGCACCGACCGGTACGACGCGGGGCTGCGCGCGAGCCACGACGAGGGGTGCGGGCCGCTCGGTGAGGACGCCGGCACGCCGATCCTGCACCTGGACGGTAACGCGTTCTTCGGGCCGGTCCTGACGTCGGCACCGGCCGGCGCCGACGCGGTGAGCGTGTTCGACGCGGTGCGGCTGCTCGCCACCGGGCCGCACGTCATCCAGATCAAGCGACCGATGTCCGCCAGGCTGGATTACGGCCCGGCCTGCGCGGTGGAGAGCTAGCCATGGACATGAACGAGAGCTGGCGGGTCATCGCCGAGCAGCGGCTCAGCCTCGCCGACCTGCTGGAGCACCTGACCGACGCCGAGTGGGAGACGCCGTCGTTGTGTGACGGCTGGCGGGTGCGCGACGTCGCCGCCCACGTGGCCATGGCGTCGCAGCCGCCGGGCGTGTGGTTCATGATCAGAGAGGGTGTCCGCGCCGGGGGCCGCTTCCACCGGCTCAACCACGACGTCGCGGTGCGCCACGCGACCCGGCCCACCAGCCAGATCGTGGCCGAGCTGCGCGAGTTCGCGGCGTCGCGGGCGCTGCCCGCCGTCACCAACTACCGCAACGTCCTGTTCGACATCCTCGTACACGGACAGGACATCGCCGTGCCGCTCGGCCGCGACCGGCCGATGCCGCTCGACGCGGCGCGGGCCGGCGCCACGCGCGTGTGGACGATGGGCTGGCCGTTCTGGGCGCGGCGCAAGCTGCGCGGCGTGCGGCTCGTCGCCAGCGACACCGACTGGACGGCCGGTGAGGGCGAGGAGCTGCGCGGCCCGATCGACGCGCTGTTGCTGCTGCTCACCGGCCGCACGGCGGTGGCACTGCCGCGCCTGGCAGGGCCCGGCGCGGCGCTTCTCGCCGCGGGGGCGGGCACGGATCGACGCCACACGCCATGATGGAGCGATGGGCTACGGGGGACGAAAGGCGGCGTTCGCGCTCTGGGGGGCCTTCGCCGCGGTAGCGGCGGTGTCCTGTGTACTGGTCACGCGGCGCGACGACAAACTCTCCGACCTGCACATCTACTACGGCGCCATGCGGCACCTGCACGACGGCCGGCCGCTGTACGAGTTCGTGGCGGAGAACGGCGGCCCTTTCACCTATCCGCCGTTCGCGGCCGTCGTGCTCTGGCCGATCGCACTGGTGCCCGAAGGACCGCTACAGGCCGCGTGGCTGGCCGCCACGATCGTCGCCCTCGCGGCGATCGGCGCGCTCGTCGGTCGAGTCTGCGGTGCCGGCCGCCCGGCCGTGGTCGCGGCTGTCGCATGTGGACTGCTGCTGTCCGCGCCCGCCCAGAGCAACCTGCGGTTCGGCCAGGTCAGTGTCTTCATCGTGCTGCTGGCCCTGGTCGACGGCACCGGCTTGACACCGGCCCGCTACCGGGGGCTGCTCGTCGGCGTGGCCGCCGCCATCAAGCTCACGCCGCTGCTGTTCGTCGTCTACTTCCTCGTCGCCGGCCGGCCCAAAGACGCGGCCCGCGCGGTCGGCGCGTTCGTGGCGTGCGCGGCGGTCGGCGCCCTCCTGCTGCCGTCGGAGAGCCTGGCGTTCTGGACCGGCACGATGGCCGATACCTCCCGCATCGGCAACCTCGCCTCGCTGGGCAACCAGTCCGTCCAGGGCGCGCTGCTCCGGTTGGGCCTGTCGCCAGGCGCGCTGCCGCTCGTGTGGGCGGGGCTCGTCGCCGTCATCTGCGGCATCGCGCTGCTGCGCGCTCGCCAGATCGAGCACAGTGGACACATAGCCCGCGCGGCCGTCCTGGTGGGCTGCGCCACCGTGGCCGCCTCACCGGTGTCGTGGACGCACCACCAGATCTGGCCGGTGCTCGCCGCGATGCTGCTCATCGCCACACAGGGCACGGCTCGCCGGCTGGCCGGCGTCGCGCTGCTCACCGCGATGGTGGTCTCGCTCGGCGTGGTGCTGCGCGGGTTCGCGCTGACGCCCGGCATCCAGTTCGCGCTTGAGAACGCCCGCGCGGCCGGCACCGTCGCCGTCTGCGTGCTGGGCTTCGGCGGCGTCGCGGTCGTGGCCGCGTCGCATCGCGGCGCCGTGCGGCGAGCCCGCCGCTGGGCGGTCGCCACCGCCGCCGCGACGGCGCTCGCGGTGGTCGCGGTGCAACCGTTGCCCGCGGCCGCCGATCCCACCTTCAAGGCGTACAGCTGGGAGCACACGAGCAACCCGCGGTACTTCTACGCGTGCCGCGACGAGCTCAGTTGCGCCGACTTCCTGGGGCCGCGAGCCATCCGGTTCGCGGTGACGGCCGAGAAGACGAAGGTGCGCGTCAATGGCGTGGTCGACGCGCGGGTGGGCCGGTTGGAGTACCACTCGGCGCCGGGCGGGCCACCGCGCGAGATCCCGCTGCTCGCCCTGTACCCGGAGCGGCGCGTCTTCTCGTTCCGCTCCGCCAGCCTGTCCCACGGCCGCCTGGTCGTGTACGACGTGACCGGCCGCCGGCTGGTGACCTACACCAGCGAGCTCGCGCCCCCGTCCTAGCCGGCGAGGTCGGTGCCCTCCAGGAGAGACCAGAGGCCGGCGCCGTCGGGGGCCGCGAGCCAGCGCTTGCCGGCCTCGTCGGACTCGACGGGCGCGCTGCCGGCGTCGGAGGGGAGCGTGCCCGCCAGCACCGCCTGCGTCGGCGACAGGTGCCGGATCGCGACCGCCGCCACGCGCTCGGGATGGCTCGCCGCGAACGTCCGGTAGATCTCCGGGTCGTGCTGGCCGTCGTCGCCGACCAGCAGCCACCGCACCCACGGCAGCTCGCGGGCGAGCCGCTCCAGCGCGGCCAGCTTGTGCTGCTTGCCGCTGCGAAAGATCCGGTCCTTCTGCGGCCCCCAGTCGGTCAGCAGCAGCGGCCCGACCGGGTACAGGTGGCGGGACAGGAACCGGGTCAGGGCGGGCGCCACGTTCCACGCGCCGGTGGACAGGTACAGCACCGGGGCGCCCGGGTGCGCGGTGACGAGCCGCTCGTAGAGAACGGCCATGCCGGGGACGGCGGCGCGGGCGTGCTCGTCGAGCACGAACGTGTTCCACCCCGCCAGCAACGGCCGGGGGAGGCGGGTGACCATGACGGTGTCGTCGATATCGGAGATCAGCCCGAACCGGACGGCGGGATCGGCGATCCGCACCGGTGCGTCGACCGCGCCACCATCGGCCGGGCCACCCTCCGGCATGGAGAGCCGCACGCTGCGCCAGCCAGGTTCGAGGTCGGCGTCGACGGTCAGGTCGATGAACCCGCCCCGGTTCGCGTGCGCCTCGTACCGCTTGCCCGCGACCTCCACCACGAACGGCGCGTCCTTCGCCGAGACCGTCGTGAAGCTGCGCCAGCCGCGCACCTTGCCGGGGCGCTTGCGCGGCGCGCCACCCGGGCGGGTCACCATGATCCGGCCCATCACCCGCACCCAGCCGGGCGCGCCGTAGCCGGCGTACGGCACGATCGTGCTCAGCCAGCCGCGCCGCCGCAGCCAGCGCTCGACCACCTCGTGCACCGCGTCTTCGATGCGCGCCGCGCGATGCAGCACGGGCGACTCTGCCGGGGTTTCCGTCACGCCGTCAGCCTCGCACACGCCCCAGCGTGGACAGCCACGACGTCACCAGGGCGGCGAAGGCCGCCGGGCGTTCGAGGTGCAGGAAGTGGCCGGTGCCCGCCCACACCACCACGCGTGAGAGCGGATGACCGCCGAGCGCGGCCTCCCACGCGGCCGGTTCGGCCAGCGACCGCAGGCACAGCACCGGGCAGGTGCGCCGCCGCAGGTACCGCTCGGCGGCCGGCCGGGCACCGAACGCGCCCGGGTCGGTGTACATGCCGGCGTAGCACTGGGCGAGCACATGCGCCGGGGTGGCGAGGAACTGCCGGCGTATGTCGGGCGGCAGGTCGCCGAGGTGGGTCACGGCCGAGGGGCCACCCTCCCGTACCGCTGACAGCCGCTCCTCGAAAAGCCGCTCCTCGGCCTCGTCCGCACCGTACGCCGGGTCGACGACGACCAGTGCCTCGACGGTGCCGGGATGCTCGACGGCGAGCGCCGTGACGACCTGCGCGCCCATGGAGTGTCCAATCGCGACGACCGGACCCAGGCGGAGGTCGGTGGCCAGCTCCGCGAGGTCGGCGGCCAGGTCCGCCGGGCGATACCCCTCATCGGGTACCGGTGAACGGCCGTGCCCGCGCAGGTCGACGGCCACCACCCGATACCCGGGCAGCGGGATCGGGTCCCAGACCCGCGAGTCGCCACCCCAGCCGTGCACGAGCAGCAGCGGCCTGCCGGTGCCGGACTCGCGGCAGTGCAGACGCACGTCAGCCCGCCCGGTACGCCACGGTGTCGAACTCGGCCACCGCGCCCTCGCCGGCCAGGTCCTGCACCCACAGCCCCACGAAGGCGCCGGTGAAGCCGAACGCACGCACCTGCCCGTCGACGAACTCGTCGGCGTACTCGTCGGAGAGCACGGTCGCGTCCAGCTCCACGGGGGCGGCCTGCCAACCGCGGCCCGTGTCGGTGGCGAACCGTACGACCGGGCCGTCGAACTCGACCCGCAGAGCCACCCGCGCGGGCACGTCGTCGCTGACCCGGTGGGTGGTGCGGGCGCCCTTGTCGCTGACCACGAGGTCGAGCCCGCCGGCGGTCACGCACAGGAAGTACCAGTTGCGGGAGTTGTAGTACCCGGTGACGCCGGCCGCCTGGTGCACCGAGCCCGGCCGGAACGCCATCGTGGCCTCCAGCGAGCACCGCGTGTCGGTGACCGGCCACCCGACGAGGCTGGGCGTGCGCGTGCCGTACGGCGACTGTCCACCCTGGATCGTGAAACGCCCGTCGGGCGAGACGGTCAGCCAGTCGGGCGACGCGGGCCGCCGAAGCGTGCTCCACGGCTGCTGTTGTGCCGGCCACGGGTGCGGCGGCAGGTCGGGCGCCGGCACCTCGACCGCCGGCACGCCGCCGGCGACCCGCGGCCAGCCGTCGACCCACTCGATGCGCTGGATCGCGGTCTCCCGGCCCAGCACGCACCGCCCGCGTTCGGTGTACGGCCGGGCGGCCAGGTGCGCCATGTACCAGGCGCCGTCGCCGGTCCGCACGAGGCTGCCGTGGCCGGCCTTCTGCAGGGCGAGCGCGGGATCGTGCCGGGCGGTCATCGTCGGCCCGTTGGGGTCGGGCTCGTACGGCCCGAACAGGTCACGCGAGCGCGCGACGGTCACCCCGTGCTCGTACCCCGTGCCGCCCTCGGCCACCATCAGGTAGTACCAGCCGTCCACCTTGTACAGGTGCGGCCCCTCGACGAGCGGCACCGTGCCCTCGAAGATGGACCTCGACGCGCCCACGGGCTGGCCCTGCTCCAGCAGCTGGATGTCGATGCCGGAGAACCCGTGCCCCGGCCGGGAGTCGAAGACCATGCCGAGCAGCCACGTCGAGCCGTCGTCGTCGTGGAAGAGCGCCGCGTCGAAGCCCCGCCCCGGCAGCGGCACCGGGTCGGACCACGGCCCGTCGATCGAGGGCGCGGTGACGAGGTAGTTGCGCACGTCCTTGTAGCCGGACGCGTAGGTGTCGACGACTCCATACACGAGGTGGAAGAGGCCGTGCGCGTAGGTCAGGTCGGGCGCCCACACGCCGCCCGAGTCTGGCACGCCGGTGAGGTCGAGCAGCCGCCGGTCGGTGAGGACGCCGCCCAGCGGCCGCCAGTGCACCAGATCCCGCGAGTGGTGCACTTGCACGCCCGGACACCACTCGAACGTGGACGTGGCGATGTAGTAGTCCTCATCGACCCGCAGGATCGAGGGGTCGGGGTGGAACCCAGGCAGGATCGGGTTACGGATCACGCCGTGTACTCCAGCTCATGCGCGGCGACGCCATGCGCGAACGGCAGCCCGGCGACATAACGGCCGACCTCGTCGACCGCGCACGCCCCGAGCCGGTGCAACTCGTTGCCCAGCGCACCGGCGATGTGCGGGGTCAGCACCACGTTGGGCAGGTCGTAGAGCGGCGAGTCGGCCGGCGGTACCTCCGGCTCGGTCACGTCGATCACCGCGTGCAGGCGGCCGGTGACCAACTCGCGCACCAGCGCGTCCTGGTCGACCAGCGCGCCCCGCGCGGTGTTGATGAGCGTGGCCCCGTCGCGCATGCTGGCCAGCCCGGCCCGGTCGATCATGTGCCGGGTGCTGGGCAGCGACGGCGCGTGCAGGGTGACGATGTCGTTGCCCCGCAACAGGTCGGGCAGGTCGACCAGGCGCACGCCCAGCCTCGCGGCCTCCTCCGCGTCCACGAGAGGATCGTAGAGGCTCACGTCGTAGTCGAACGGGCGCAACAGCTCGATGACCCGCCGCCCGATGCGCGACGCACCGACCACGCCGACCGTGCGCCGGTACCCGCCGATGCGCGGGTACCCGGTCAGCGTTTCGATGCCACCGCGTCGCGCCCGGTACGCCCGCTCCAGCTCCCGCGCGCCCTTCGCGGCCAGGATGATGGCCGCGATGGTGTACTCGGCGACGGGCAGCGCGTTGGCGTTGGCGGCGCTGGAGACGACCACGCCGCGCGCCCAACATGCCTCGGTTACGTGCGCCTTGACTGACCCTCCGGTGTGGACGACCGCGGTGAGCCGCGGTGCGGCGTCGAGCACCGCGGCTGTGATGGGCGGGCACTCCCACCCGGTGATCAGGATCTCGGCGTCGGCCAGGAAGCCGACACCGGTGTCGAAGTCGTCCAGCACCAGGTCGGGTGCGACCGCCACCAGGTCGTGCAACCGGGTCCACAGTGGCCGGTCGAACAACCGTGGCGGCAGGTCGCGCCGCATCGCGAGGACCGCCCGGGGCCTACCGTCCTGAGAGGTGCTCATTCGCCTGCTTCTCCATTTCGGCCTGCAACTTGGCGAGGCCGGCCTTGTCGAGCGCCTTCTTGAGGGCGTCGAGCCCCTTGTCGACGTCGACGGCGCCCACGAACAGCGGGTTGGCGTACTGGGTCATCGCCGCGACGACCTGCGCGTCCTCCCGCTTGATCGGCTCGGGGTCGGGGATGAAGCTGGCGAACGGGTCGACGGTGAAGTTGTCGTAGTCCTTCGCCCAGGTGAACCAGGCGTCCTCCGACTCCGTGATGTCCTTGATCTTCAGCTCCAGGTCGGCGCGCCAGCACAGCGCGAAGCCCGGGAACGTGTACTTGGTGACCTGCTCGAACTTGTCCGAGCCGACCGGACGCCAGTCGGTGCCCTCCACACCGTACGAGATTAGGTCGTGGTTCGCCTTGATGGACAGCCAGTCTTCCAGCTGCATGGCCTTCTCGTTGCTGCCGCCCTTGACGTTGAGCACGACGAAGTTGTCGGCCTGGAACGTCTGGTAGGGCCTGGCGGCCGTGCCACCGCGCAGCGGGACCACGTTGGCGAGCCGCGCACCCGGCACCGCCGCGGCGACCGTCGCCGACGACTTGGACGACAGACCGTCGGTGATCGCCCAACGCGACGCGTACCGGCCGGACTCGAACTGGCTGTTCACAGTGGACGTGTCGACGTTGAGGGCGTCCTTGTTGATGATGCCGTCGAGGTAGTAGCGCCGCACCGCGCGCAGCGCCTCGATCATGCCGGGGCCCTCCCAGAACGGCACCGGGCGTGACGAGCCGGTCTGCCGCGCGTCCGCCGCGAGGACGAACGGGAGCGAGTCGCCGGAGAACGCCTGCGTGGTGGGGCGCGGGTTCTCCCAGCTGTATTGGTTGAACAGGCCGACCGGCTGGCCGCTGGAGATCAGCAGGTCGGGCATGTTGGAGTTGACCGCCATCGGGATGACGTTCTTCTCCTTCTGCTTGACGGCGTACCAGAGCCGCTCCAGCGTCGCGTAGTCGGTGATGTCGCTGAAGCCGAGCTTCTCCGCCAGGTCCTGCCGGATGTTGAAGTGCTGGATGCGTGCGGCGGCGTTGACCTGCGGGATGCCGTAAAGCTTGCCTGACCACTTGTTCTGCTCGATGAGCTTGGGGTCGAGCGTCTTGGACAGGTTCGGGTACTCGCCGCTGGCCAGCATCTCGTCGACCGCGACGAGCGACTTGCTGGCGACGAGCTGCGTCATGCTGAGCCAGCGCGCCTGGAGCGCGGTGTCGAAGCTTTCGCCCGCGGTGAACTTCAACAGCGCCTGGTTCTTGTAGTTGGCCCAGGCGGTGAACTGCGGGCTGATCGTAAAGCCGAGGTCGGCCTTGAGCTTGGCGTTGACGGCGTTGAGCACGGCGTCCCAGCCGGGCGGTACGTCACCGGGCAGCAGCACGGTGAGCGCGTCGCCGGACCCGCTGTCGTCCTCGCCGCCGCCACAGCCGGCGGCGCCGAACAGGGCCGCGATGGACAGTCCGCCACCGGCGGCGAGCAGTCGGCGTCGGGAAATGGACATGGTGGCCTCCGGAAAATGGGGGTTGGGGAATTCAGCCTTTGGTGGCGCCCAGCGTGATGCCCTTGACGAAGTAGCGCTGGGCGAACGGGTAGGCGAGCAGGATCGGGCCGATGGTGACGGCCGTCAGCGCGAGCCGAAGCTGGTATACCGGCGGGGACTGCCCGGCGCTGGTGGGCAACATCTGCGAGAACGACACGTTCTGGATCAGGTTCTGCAGCAGCAGCGGAAGTGGGTACTTGTGGACGTCGGTGATGAACAGCAGCGCGGTGAACCACTCGTTCCAGTAGTGGACCGCGTAGAACAGGCCGACCACCGCGAGGATCGGCTTGGACAGGGGAAGCACGATGCGGAAGAAGATCCGCCACTCGCCGGCGCCGTCGATGCGTGCCGACTCGAGGATCGCCTCGGGTAGCTGGCGGAACGCGCTGACCTGGATGAAGACCAGGAACGGCGCGACCAGCAGGGGCAGGATGACGGCGAAGTAGCTGTTCTGCAGGTGCAGGTACTGGGTGACGAGCAGGTACAGGGGCACGAGGCCGCCGCTGAACAGCATCGGCAGGTACGCGAAGATCGCGATCGGCCGGCTGATGCCCGGCAGCCGGCGGGCGATCACCCACGCGATGCCGGACGTGGCGGCCAGCGACAGCGCGGTGCCGACGACGGTGATGAAGATGCTCGCGAAGTAGGCTTCGGCGACCGTCGGCCCGGTGAAGATCATCTCGTACGCGGTCGTGGAGAACGGCTGGGGGATCAGGCTGTATCCCGTGGTGGCCAGCTTCGACTCGGATGTGAACGAGCCCGAGATGATCATCCAGAACGGAATGACGCAGAGCACCATGAAGAAGCCGACGCCGATGATGCTGACGATGGTGAACGGTTCCAGCTTCCGCTTCTTGACCGTCTTCATAGGACGCTGCTTTCCTTGGCGTACTTGCGCTGGATCAGGACCGCGGCCGTGACGAGGATGAAGCCGACGACCGACTGGAAGAGCCCTACCGCCGCGGTCGTGCCGAAGTCGCCGAGCTGTCGTAGCGAGCGGAAGACGTACGTGTCGATGACGTCGGTGGTGGGGAAGAGGGTGCCGTTGTCGCCGACGATCGCGTAGATCGTGCCGAAGTCGCCGTAGAAGATCCGGCCGACGCCCAGTACCAGCAGCACCGCCGCGGTCGGCCGCAGCAGCGGGATCGTGATGCGCCAGGCCATCTGCGCGCGGCTGGCGCCGTCGATCGCGCCGGCCTCGTAGACCTCTTCCGGGATCGAGGTGATGGCCGCGAGGAAGATGACGCTCAGGTAGCCGCCCATCTGCCACACCTTGACCACGGTGAGAATCCAGGGCCACGGGCCGGGCTGGGTGTACCAGTCGACGGTCGGCAGCCCGAACCCCGCGAGCGCGTCGTTGACGGCGCCGCCCGAGCCGCCCACGCCGGCCAGCAGCACCTGCAGGATGATGCTGATGACGATCGGCGAGACGAAGTACGGGAAGAAGATCGTCGACTGGGCCACCCGCTTGAAGAACCGTCCGCGGATCTCGTTGAGCATCAGCGCGAGCGTGATGCCGGCCGCGAGGGTGGCGGCGAGGAAGAGCGTGTTGAGCAGCAGCGTGTTTAGCAGGATGCGGCCGGCCTCGCCGGAGGAGAAGAAGTAGCGGAAGTTGTCCAGCCCGTTCCAGGGGCTGCCGAAGACGCCGTCCGCGACGTTGAACTCCTTGAACGCGACGATCAGGCCCACCATCGGCAGGTACGCGAACACCACGAAGAAGGCGATGGCGGGCAGCGCGAGCAGGCCCACCCAGAGGTTGCCGCGCAGCGGCCGTGGCCGCCGCGCCGGTGCGGCGGGCTTCGGCTTCGAGGCCGCCCGCCGTACTTCCCTGGTCTGTAAGGCGCTCATCGTCCGATCCTGTGAGCTAGGCGATAGAAAACGTTCTCTTTGGTGTTCAGGAACCTAACTGCGACCATCGGGCGGTGTCAAGAGTATGAACAGGTTGATGCGGTGGTAACAACAGACCTCTATGGTGGAGAACGATTTCATAGAACGACGGGAGTCTTCGTGAGCGACAGGCGGAATGAGCGGGCCACGGTCAAGGACGTGGCGGCCCGCGCGGGGGTGTCACCGGCGACGGTCTCGCGGGTGCTCACGGGCGACTACCCGGTCACCGCCACCACGCGCAGCCGCGTCCAGCGCGCCATCCGCGAGCTGGACTACGTCGCCAACGCCCAGGCGCGCGCGCTCAAGGGCGCCGGCACCCGGCTGGTCGCGTTCGTCATGGAAGACGTCACGGGCCCATCGTTCGCGTACGTCGCCAAGGGCGTCGAACACCAGGCCACCGCCCAGGGGCGGCTCTGCCTCATCTGCACCACCCACGGCGACCCCGCGCGCGAGCTCGCCGTCGTCGAGGCCATGCGCGAGCAGCGCGCGGACGCGGTCATCCTGGTCGGTGGCGGGTTCCTCAACGACGAGTACCGCGAACGCATGATCCAGTTCGCGTACGCGCTCGACAAGGCCGGTTCACGCCTCGTGCTGTGCGGCCGGCCCTCGCTCGGCGCCGACGTGCCCACCACGGTCGTGGAGTACGACAACGAGGGCGGGGCGTACGCGGTCACCAGCCACCTGCTCTCGCAGGGGCACCGGAGGGTCGCGGCGGTAGGCCTCGCCCGGCTCGACCACACCACCAGCCGCGACCGGATGCGCGGGTTCACGCGGGCGCACGAGGAGTACGGCGTCCCCGTCGACCAGGCCCTGCTCCGCGCCGCCGCCTTCACCCAGGCCGACGGTTGCGCGGCGACACGGTCGCTGCTCGCCGAGCGCGCGGACGTCACGGGAATCGTCGCCGCGACCGACATGGTCGCCGCCGGCGTCTATGAAGCGCTGCGCGAGGCCGGCCGGCGGGTGCCGCAGGACGTGTCGGTGGTCGGGTACGACGACATCCCGCTCGCGGCCAACCTGTACCCGCCGCTGACCACCGTGCGGGTGCCGACCGAGGAACTGGGGCGCACCGCCGTGCGGCTCGCCCTGAACCCGGGGGAGAAGCAGCACGTCGTGCTCGGCACCCACGTGGTGGTACGGGAGTCGGTTGCGCCGGTGGTGGTGCGCGCCTAGGTCGTGCCGTAACCGTTTTCTGCGATAACGTTGCGGGTCGTGCTCGACGCCCGCGCCCTGAACCGCGCCCTTCTCGCCCGCCAGATGCTGCTCGACCGCCGCCAGGTGACGGCCGCCGACGCGATCGAACACCTGGTCGGGATGCAGGCCCAGGAGCCGCTCGAGCCGTACGTGGGACTGTGGAGCCGCGTGGCCGGGTTCGAGCCGCGCGAGCTCGTCGGCCTGCTGGAGAGCCGCCGCGCCGTGCGCACCATCGTCATGCGCCGCACGCTGCACCTGCTGACCGCCCGCGACTGCCTCGTGATGCGCCCGCTGCTCGCCCCCGTGATCGTGGGACGGATGTGGACCACGCTGCGCCGCGTTCTACCCGGCGTCGACCTCGAAGAGCTGGCGAAAGCCGGCCGCCCGTACTTCGAGGAGCAGCCCCGGCTGGTGTCGGAGGTAGGGCGCGCGCTCGCCGACCGCTGGCCGGGTGCGACGCCGCGCAACCTGGGCGACGCGCTCAGCTGCGTCGTACCGCTCGTGCAGGTGCCACCGCGCGGCGTCTGGGGCCAGAAGGCGCCGGCGCACAACACCACGATCGAAGTGTGGCTCGGGCAGCCGCTCGTCGACGCGACCCCGGACGCGCTGGACGCGCTCGTGCTTCGCTACCTGGCCGCGTACGGGCCGGCGGCCAGCGCCGACATCCGCGCCTGGTCCGGGCTTAGCGGCCTGCGCGAGTCGGTGCAGCGCCTGCGCCCGCGAGTGCGAACATTTCGCGACGAGCGCGGGCGCGAGCTGCTCGACGTGCTCGACGCGCCACTGCCAGACCCGGAAACGCCCGCCTCACCCCGCTTCCTACCGGCATTCGACAACGCGGTGCTCGCGTACGACGACCGCAGCCGCATCATCGACCACGAACACCGCGGCCTTAGCGTGGCCGGCGCCCGCGTGCTGCTCGTCGACGGTCGAGTCGCCGGCACCTGGACCATCGCGTCCGAGACGCTCCAGATCACGCCGCTACGCGCGCTCTCATCCACGGAACGCGACGCGGTCGTGCGCGAAGGCGAGGCGCTGCTAGCCTTCCACGACCTCGCGGGTGCTCGCGTCGACCTGCTCAGCTCGCCATGACGGTGGAATGTCGTACCGTGCGTGCAGAATGTGGGCATGTCTGAGGCAAACCCGCACCAGCATCACACCATCGACTACATCGAGCTGACGGTCACCGACCTCGCCGAGGCCAAACGCTTCTACACCGAGGCGTCCGCCGGGCAGTCCAACGCCGACGGCCCGGGCTCCGCCGGCATCCGCGGCCACGACGGCGAGGTCGGCGGCCTCCGCCTTGACCAAGAGGCGCGACCAAGCGGCGGCGGCCCGTTGGTGCTGCTCTACTCCACCGACCTCGACCAAACCGTCGCGGCGGTGCGAAAGGCCGGCGGCGAGGTGGTCAACGGTCCATACGACTTTCCGGGCGGACGCCGCTTCCACTTCACCGACCCGAGCGGCAACGAGCTAGGCGCCTGGGCCGAAGCCTGAGAGGGACCTTGATTGGGTGGGGCCGCGGGGCGCTTGTCAGCCCAGTGCTTTGCGCAGCAGCGCCGTCAACTGGTCCTGTTCGTCGGGTGAGAGTCGTCCGACCGCCGTGCGGGCGAAGGTGAAGGCCGTTGCGAACCGGTGGTTGGTCTCGTCACCTCGGGGGGTTCGCGCGACGAGTCGTGCACGGCGGTCCCGGGGATTCGGTTCACGGGTGACGAGGCCGAGCGCTTCGAGACGCGCGACGATCTGGGTGATGTTGGAGGCATCGCAGCCGAGTTCCTCGGCTAAGGCGCCCATGCCGCGTCGCTCGTCGAGTCGGCCGAGTACACAAGCCTGCGCCGGACTGAGCGACAGCTTGGCTGCGGCCGCCTCGTAGGCGCGGTCGTATACGTCGACGAGGTCAAACAAGGCGGCCTCGGCCTCGGACGAGGTGGTTACGGGTCCGTTCGGCAGTGCCACGCTCGTAGCCTAGAACAATTACTTGATTCGCTCAAATAGCTGTGATCCAATGATCCTTGATTCACTCAAGTAACGGGGAGGGTCGATGGAGAGCAGGATTGAGCGCTCAGGGGGCGGCGCGATCGTAGAGCCGCAGATGAACGCGGTCGTCCTTGACCGGTTCGGCGGAGTCGACGAACTCTCGTCGCGCCGGATACCGCTCCCCGAGGTCGGCGACGACGACGTCCTCATCCGGGTGGAGTTCGCGGGGGTCGCGTCCTGGGACGCGGTCGAGCGGGCGGGGGGCTACGACGGCGCCTTCGGTGTCGCGTCCACCTTCCCCTATGTTCTCGGCTGGGACGCGGCGGGCACGGTGGCAGCGGTCGGACGCAACGTCACCCGGTTCCACGTGGGCGAGCGTGTATACGCTTCGACGAACCCGGTGAAGCGTGGCGGCTTCTACGCCGAGTACGGCGTCGTTGAGGCGGAGTTCGTGGCGCGCGTGCCCGACCGGCTGACGGCCGAACAGGCCGGCGCGATGCCTTGGGATGCCTTGACCGCACTGAGCGGCCTCGATCTGCTCGGCCTGCGGCCGGACGGAACGCTCATGGTCTTCGGGGCCAGCGGGGGTATCGGGCACATGGCTGTGCAGCTGGCGCGGCACAGCGGCATCCGGGTGTTGGCCGTGGCCTCCGGTGACGACGGTGTCGCCCTGGCCCGGCGGCTGGGCGCCGACGACGTCGTCGACGGTCGCAAGGACGATGTGTTGGCTGCGGCTTTCGAGTTCGCACCAGGCGGGCTCGATGCTGCTCTGGTCACCGCGGGAGGCGAAACCGCCGAGCGGTCTCTTCGCGCGGTCAAGAACTCGGGACGGATCGCTTGGCCGAACGGTGTCGTGCCCGTGCCTGTGACGCCGCCGAGCGCGATGGTGTCCTACTACGACGGAGATGTAAGCCGTGCCGGCACCGATCGGCTAAACGCCATCATCGAGGCGAGCTCCTTCGAGGTCCACGTCGCCCGGACCTTCCCGTTCAAGCGAATCCAGGAAGCGCATCGCGCCCTGAACGATCACTACGTCGGGAAGCTGGCTCTCAAAGTGGGATAGGACGCGGCCTTCCCGACACGCTGGAAGCAGTCGAGGGACCGAGCGCTTCAGTTTCACGTGCGTGAAGATGGGCCTGGGGCGCCCGGATGGTGACGTGGCCGAGCCAGTGCGCGACGCTGGCGGTGTCGATCCCGGGCGTGCGGGAGCGTTGGAGCGCCTGGCGATCGGTTGCCGGCCTATGTCCGCCGGTGGTAGGTGTTGCGCCGGGGCTTGCGCTCGCTGTCCACATAGGCCGGTGGGATGAACTCGGGCCTGCCGTCGTCGGCCATCCGCACTTCCCAGTCCCCGCGGTGGATGAGCCGATGGTGATATCCACACAACAACACCCCGTTGTCCAGCGCGGTCCTTCCGCCGGCCGTCCAGTGGGTGATGTGGTGCCCGTCGCACCACCGTGGTGGTCGGTCACAGCCCGGAACGCGCACCCGCCGTCCCTGGCCACCAGTGCCCGCCGTAGCGGCCCGGTGAACAGGCGGCGGGATTGTCCGACGTCCAGGATCTGCCCGTCGCCGCCCAGCACCATGGGGATGATGTGGGCGTCGCAGGCCAGCCGCCGCACCTGCTGTGCGCTCAACGACTCCCCGGTGTCGAGCTGCCCGTGGCGTAGTTCCTGACGCAGCACGTCATACGGCACGGTGACCACGACCTGCGGCCGATCCCCACCATTGGCCGGCAGCTGCTCGGTGCGTAGCGCGAGCCGGCACACCTCGACCAGGGCGTCGGCGCGGCGTTGGGTCGCGGTCCGCTCGCCGTCGGGTTTGCACAGCGGGTCGAGGGCGGCGTTGATGGTGGCGGCGGCCTCGGCGTCCAGCCAGCCGGTAAGGCGGAACCGGCCGTCCCCGTTGTTGGTGAGTGTGAACGCCCGAGTCTGCTGGGCGCGCTTCTCGTCCCGCTCCGCGGCGCGTCGGTCGGCGTCCTCGGCCACTTCTGGTGCGACGTGGGCCAGAATCCGCTGTGCGGCTTTACGGAATATGGCTGGTTCCCAGTCGGCGAAGTCTTCGATCAGGGTCTTCTCGGCCAGGTCCACCACGTCGGGTGAGGCCTCAGCTGCCAGGTCGCGGACGGTTTTGGCGACGATCTGGGCTTGTTCGACGGTGACCGCCGCGGTGGACAGGGCGGCGTCGAGCACCGGCCGCTTGTCGACGGCTTGGGCGAGGTCGACGAGCCGGCGTGCGGTGTGGATGCTGAGGTGTAGTTGTTCGCGGAGCCAGACGGCGGTGTTGGCGGCCTGCTGTGCGATGGGTAGGTTGCGGCCGTCGATCTCGCGGACAAGGTGGAGTTTGATGGCGGTGAGCATTTGCTCCGCGTCGTGCACCGCGTGCAGGGCGGTGATGAGGTCGGTGTCGGGCAGCGACCAGACTGGGGTGCCGGCGCATTGGCCGGTCAGGTCCCGTAGCTGCTCGAACGTTTGCCGCACGTATTGATTCTCGTACGTTTGTGCGGTGATCGGTGCCCGCGCGGGCGCCACGCCGGATGCGACACGCCGACACCCCGAAAAAGTTCGCACGGACCCTCGGCGGTGAGGGGCTGCCGGGCCAGCGTGGGCCGTTGATGGTGGGCGGATGCCGCACGCACTGTGTTCGCCGCTGGTAAGCAGGAGCAGTATTGGTACGGCCGCTGGGGTGGCGGTCCGCGCGACCGGGCTGTATCCGTCGGGCTGTCGAACGCGGGTGGTGAGCGTGGACGGCGCGTGCCATCGCGTTCGGTCCGCCGAGACCCCCGGCCCGGTAACCACCTGGCGGAAGGCCGCCGCCGATCAAGGCCGTTCGCGTGGATCAAGGGCAAATGCACGCGGTTTGAGATCGAACCACGTGCGTTTGCCCTTGATCCACGCGGGCCGCGTTGTGCGGGGCGCGTGGGGCGGGCCGGACGCGGGTTGCGTGGTGCGGGCCGTGTGCGGGGCGCGTGGGGCGGGCCGTGCGCGGGCTGCGTGGCGGGGGCCGTGCGCGGGGGGCGTGGCGGGGGCCGTGCGCGGGGCGCGTAAACGTGTGGCGCGTAAACGTGTGGAGTGCGGTAACTCGGTTGGCGGGCGGCGGCGCCACGGGTGATGATCACGGTATGGGGACGACCAGCGCTGACGGTCGTGCGGGTATCGATGCCGCGCTGGTGAAGCGCCTGATCGCCGCCCAGTTTCCGCAGTGGAGCGATCTGCCGGTCACGCCTGTCGAGGTCGACGGGTGGGACAACCGCACCTACCGCCTGGGTGACGACATGACGGCGCGCCTGCCGACCGCAGCCGGCTATGTGCCGGCCGTGGCCAAGGAGAACGAGTGGCTGCCGCGACTAGCGCCCGAACTGCCCGTCGCCGTACCGCCGATCCTCGCGACGGGCGAGCCGGGCGAAGGGTACCCATTTCCGTGGTCGGTGCGAGGTTGGCTGCCCGGCGAGCCGGCCAAACCGGGTCGCATCGACGACATGCCGGCGTTCGCGGTCTCGGTGGCCGAGTTCATCCTTGCCCTGCAACGGTGTGACACCGCCGGCGGCCCGCCCGCCGGAGAGCACAGCTGGCACCGGGGCGCGTCGCCGGCCTACTACGACAGCGAGGTGCGGCGGGACCTGGTCGCGCTGGAGGGGCGTATCGACACGGTCGCTGCCGCCGCCGTATGGGATGCCGCCCTCGCCGCCGAGTGGCGTGGGGAGCCGGTGTGGTTCCACGGCGACATCGCCGCGGGCAACCTGCTGGTCGCTGACGGAAAGCTCGCCGCGGTCATCGACTTTGGTACCTCGGGCGTCGGCGACCCGGCCTGTGATCTCGTGATCGCGTGGACGATGTTCTCCGGCGACAGCCGGCGCGCGTTTCGCGAGGCGGTCGGTCACGGCGCGGGGGCGTGGGCGCGGGCGCGCGGTTGGGCGCTCTGGAAGGCGATGCTGGTCCTGGCCGGGACTAGCGACCCGCAGCAGAGTCTCGTAAACCAGCGGGTGATTGGCGAGGTCCTGGCCGACCACGACCAGTGCGCCTAGGCGGTCGGCCCGTTCGGGGAGGTCGCGGTATCCGGTCCCGCGGGCCGAGGCCGGCTCCGGGCGCCGAGTCGGTGCTGCCGCAGGTGATCGGCGGCGCCGATCAAGGTGAATCGCATCGATCAAGGACGAATACACGCGGAGAAGAGATCGAACCACGTGCATTTGCCCTTGATCGGCGGGAAAGGGGCGGGCGCGGGACGGGGAGCGCGCGCCCGCGGGGAGCGCGCCCGAGGGGCGCGGGGCGCAGGCGGGGCGCGGGGCGCAGGCGG
>NZ_JAIBNX010000070.1:26130-37948 GCF_026130045.1 Micromonospora sp. CPCC 205371 | reverse complement strand
GTCGTTATAGCGACTTGAGGGACGCCCTGATCACGGGGGTGGTTAGCCGGCGGCAGCGTCCAACGCTGCCAGGGCCTCGGGGGCGGCTTTGCCGTTGCGTTCGCGCTGGGGGAAGTCGCCTACCGGGACGCGCGCCACCACCTGAGCCGTCGCGTACGAGATGACGGCCACCTCGTCCTCGCCGCTCAGCGACACGTAGCAGTACCTGCCGTCGGCGCTGGTCTGTGACCAGTACGGGATATCGCCCAGCGGGATGATCCGGTCGGTCGTCAGCCCGGGCCGGGACACGATCGCGGCGTAGTCGTCGATCGTGCCGGCGATGCACAGCTTCGCGCTGTCACCCGACATCGCCATCCCGTGGTGCGCCGAGTTGCCCGGGTAGTCGTCGGGGTGGATCGAGGCGCCGTCGGAACCGTGCGGCATCTGGATGGTACGCACGATCCGCCCGGACACCAGGTCGTACTCGATGAAGCCGTTCAGGTACGACAGCTGGGCGTACATGGTCTTGTTGTCGGCGGTGAACACGGCGGGCCGGACGCCATGGTCGAAGTTGTACACCCGGGTGACCTTGAAGGTCGCCGGGTCGACGACGGTGAGCTGCCGGGCACCCTTGGCCCACTCCATCCACTGTGGAAGCGAGACGGTGCCGATGCTGGAGTTGTACAGCTTGGTGCCGTCGGGCGAGTAGTCGTTGGCGTGCGGGTACGTGCCGGTCGGGAACTCGGCGACCTCGGTGCCGGTGCGGGCGTCGATCACCTGGGCCTCGTTGACGGTGGTGTCCGACACGATGAGTTTGGTGCCGTCGGGCGACATCGCCATGTGGTCGGCGTGATAGCCCTCGAGCTTGAAGCGCCACAGCTGCCGGTGCGTGACCAGGTCGATGGCCACCACGTCGGGCAGGTTGGCGCGGGAGACGTACATGACCTTCCCGTCGTTCGACAGGAACATGTCGTCGACGAACTTGTCGCCGTTCTGGCCGCGCACGATCTCGTAGGCGGCGCGCTCGATGAGGTTCATCTCGTCGAGGCGCCGCTGGAGGTCGGGGATGACGTTGAGGGAGCCGAGGTTGGCGAAGGTCTGCTCGTCGATGAAGCTGACGGTGCCGGCGTACGCGTTGCCGACCATCAACACGTTCCGCAATGGCGCCGCCGCCTGAGCGGGGGACGTAACCGTGCCACCCAGCAGCATCGGTACAGCGAGCAGGGCCAGTCGTCTTCTCCACGGTGAGCGCATCGGGCGTCCTTTCGACCGCGAATGTTACCCACCAGTAAAGAGATGATCTGGAAAAGCGTCAATGTTTCATGTTCGATTCTCTGACCGCTTCCAGGGCCAGCAGCGCCACGTGCAGGGATAGACAGGCCTCGACCGAGTCCAGGTCGACGCCCAGGATGCGGGATATCCGGGCCAGCCGCTCGTACAGGGCTGGGCGGGACAGGTGCGTCGCCGCGGCAGCCGCCGACTTGTTTCGCCCGCTGTCCAGGTATGCCCGCAGGGTGCCGAGCAGTTGCTCCTTCGGGTGCCGCGCGTCGTACGCCAGCAGCCCGCCCAGCTCACGCTCCACGAACGTCTGTAGGCGCGGCTCGTCACGCAGCAGGTGCAGCAGGCCGGCCAGCCCCATGTGGGGCAGCCGGAAAACCGGCACGTCCCGCCTGTCGTGACGAGCCGCGTCGGCCACCTGCCGGGCCTCGACCAGCGACCGCCGGGCGTCCCGCAGCTCCTCCACCCGCGATCCGGCGGCCACGATGACCGGCGGTGCCGCGTCACCGCGTACCCGGTCAAGAGCGACGGCGAACGCGGACAGTGCCCGCTCCTCGTCGCCGCGCAGCGCGACCAGCGCGCCCACGGCCGCCTCGTCGAGCGCGGAGGTCAGCCCGGTCAGCGAAGCCTCGCGCAGCGCCTGCCCGACCGCCTCGGACAGGTCACGCAGCCGCACCGGCGGCACCGGATCGTCGAAGCGGTGCCGCACCACCACGCCCACCAGCGGGTGGCGCTCCAGCGGCACGCCGAGCGCCCGCGCCCGCAGGGCGACCTCGTCGACCGGCCGGCTGTGGTCGAGCAGGACGGTTAGCAGGGTGCGGTGGGCCTGGCGTTCGAGGCTCTCGGCGTCACGGCGGATCAGCCGGCCCAGCGCGAGGGTCGAGGCGGCCCGCTCCAGCAGGATCGACAGGCGCGTGGGCGGCGCCTCGGCACCGGGCCAGCGCAGCAGCAGCCGGCCCCAGTCCTGCCCGCGAGCGCCCACGGTCGTGACCAGCCATCCGGCGTCGTACGCGGTACGCCCAGCCGGCTGGATGCGCCGCGAGTGCTGTTCCCACCCGTCGAGCAGCAGCTCGGCGCTGTCGCCGGCGGTGTCGTACGCCAGCACCTGCCGGGACAGGTTTTCCAGCACCACCGGGCAGCCGGACAGCTCGGCGGCCTGGTGTACGACCTCGGCCGGCTCGGCACCCTCGACGGACAGCTCGGTGAACCGCTGGTGGATCTCCTCGGTGGCGCGCAGCTCGGTGAGCTGGGCGTCGACGATCAGCGCGTGCACCGCCTCGGTTATCCGCACGAACGGCGTGGCCCGGCGCAGCTCGACCAGCGGCAACCGGCGCCGCTCGGCCGCGGCGACCATCACCTTGGGGAGGCTGCCGGTGTACCGCCGGCCAAGCTCCACGACCAGGCCGGCGACGCCGACGCCGGCCAGGTCCGCGATGAACGCGCGCAGCCCCTCGTCATCGGCCGGCAGGCCGATGCCTGTGGTGAGCACCAGCTCGCCGCCGCGCAGCAGCGTCGCGATGTCGGGCACCTCGGCGACGTGCACCCACCGCACCGGCCGGTCCAGCTCGGACCCGGCGGCCACGACGCGCGGTTCGCCGTGCCGCACCGGGTCCAGCGCGATGACCTCACGCACGGTAGGAAACACGTGATCAGTCTTCCCGACCCAGCTCCCAGAACGCCACGGCGGCGGCCGCGGCCACGTTCAGAGAGTCGACACCGCGCCGCATCGGGATCACGACGCGCGCGTCGCTGGCCTCCATCGCCCGCCGCGTCAGGCCGGCGCCCTCCGCGCCGACGAGCAGCGCCGCCCGCGCGCGCTGGCCGGGAGTCAGCCGCTGGATCGGCACCGCGTCCGGCGCGGGCGTCAGGGCCAGCAGCGTGAACCTGGCCCGCCGCACCAGCTCCAGCGCGTCCGGCCAGGGCGACAGGGTCGCGTACGGCACCGCGAACACCTCGCCCATGCTGACCCGGACGCTGCGCCGGTACAGCGGGTCGGCGCAGGTGGGCGAGAGCAGGACCGCGTCGACGCCGAGCGCCGCGGCACCCCGGAAGATCGCCCCGAGATTGGTGTGGTTGTTGACGTCTTCGAGGACCACGACCCGGCGCGCGGCCGCGAGCACATCGGCCGCCGCCGGCGCCGCACGCCGGTGAAACGACGCCAGCATTCCACGGTGTACGTGGAACCCGGTCACCTTCTCCAGCACGTCCTGGCTCGCGGCGTAGACCGGGGCCTCGCCGAGGTCGGCGATCTGCCCGACGCGTTTCTCGTCGACCAGGTAGGACCTCGGCTGGTACCCGGCCCGCAGCGCCCTGCGCAGCACCAGCTCGCCCTCGGCGATGAAGAGCCCGTGTGGCGGCTCCCAACGGGTGCGCAGCTCCACGTCGGTGAGCGCGCGATAGTCCGCGATCCGCTCGTCGTGCGGGTCGGTAATCAGCTCCACACCCGCGATTCTCTAACGGGTCAGTGGGTGGCCGGCGCGGGGGGCGCCCCCCGCGCGGCCGCCGCCCGCCGGGCCCGCCTCAGCGGTGGCGTCGCGGCGCGGAGCCGGCACCAGGTGGCCGGCCGTCCAGGCCATGCCGATCCCGGCGGCCAGCACGAAGATCGCCCCGACCGTCTGGAGCGGACCGACCAGCAGCCCGCCCACACCCAGCATCGGGCCGGCCATCATCAGGAGCAGGCCGTCCCCCTTGGAGAACAGCTTCGAGCGGGCCACGGCCCAGCCGGCGAGCACCCAGCCGAGGCTGTACACGCCGGCGCCGACCAGCGAAAGGCGGCGGGCGTCCCAGCCGTACACCGCCGTGTCCGGCGGCAGCGCGGCGAACGGGAGCAGCAGCGCCATGCCCGTCAGGCCGATCAGCAGCCCGGCGGCAGCGCTGCGCCGGCTACGCGCGGCCGCGAGCAGGCAGGCGATCGCGAGCAGCGCCACCAGCCCGAGCCAGGTCGCCACCACCCAGCCGATCAGGTGCAGAAGCCGGCCGTTGGCCAGGTACGGCGCCGGTCCGCCGCCGTCCATCCGGCCGAACGTGACCCCGCCGAAGAGCACCGCGTACGCGGGCAGCGTCCACATGAGCACGCGGCCGAAACGGCGTACCGACCACGCCCACGTCACGTTGGTGGGCGGGCCGTCCCGGGACACCGGGGAACCGGTGCGGGACGGTGTCGCGCGGGCCGTCGTCGGTCCGGCTGGACGGGTGTGCTTCGCCGCGTTAGTCATGGGCAGACCGCCTTCCGCCCGGCCGGAGACGCACCGGCGCCCCGGGCACCACCTAATCCATTTGATCGTGGCAGGCGCCGGGGCGCGATGTGGACCGTTCTGACTATTCAGGCGCGTTCCGGCTTGGTGTCCTCGGCGCCGAGCAGGCTCGACGGCGATACCGGGTCGGGTGCGGGCAGTCCGCGCGGCCGCTGCCCAGTCGCGCCAGTGGCCTGCCGCTCGGCTTCGTGCACCTCTTGCTGGACCTCCTGCGCGGCGTCCGCCGCGGACTGGGCGGCCTCGGCCGCCTCGCGTTCGACCGCACCGGCGTCGAGGACGGACTCGGGCGCGTCGTCGGCCGTCGCGGCGAGGCCACCGAGCGCGCCACCGAGTCCTTCGAGAGCCTTGGTGAGCTCGGCTGGCACGATCCACACCTTGCTGGCCTGGCCGTTGGCGATCTGCGGCAACGCCTGCAGATACTGATACGCCAGCACCTTCTGGCTGGGGTTGGCGGTGTGGATCGCGTCGAATACCATGCGGATCGCCTTGGCCTGGCCTTCGGCCTGGAGAATCCGCGACTGCCGGTCACCGTCGGCCCGCAGCACCGCGCCCTGCTTGTCACCCTCGGCGTTCAGGATCTGCGCCTGCTTCTGGCCCTCGGCGGTGAGAATCGTCGCCCGCCGCTCGCGCTCGGCGCGCATCTGCTTCTCCATCGAGTCGCGGATGCTCGGCGGCGGCTCGATCGCCTTGATCTCCACCCGGGTCACCTTGACACCCCAGCGGCCCGTGGTCTCGTCGAGTACACCGGACAGGTGCCGGTTGATCTCCTCGCGGCTGGTGAGCGCCTTCTCCAGGTCGAGCGAGCCGATCACGTTGCGCAGCGTGGTGACCGTGAGCTGCTCGATGGCCTGCAGGAAGTTGGCGATCTCGTACGTCGCCTTCACCGGGTCGATCACCTTGAAGTACAGGACGGTGTCGATCGAGACCACGAGGTTGTCCGAGGTGATCACCGGCTGGGGCGGGAAGCTGACCACCTGCTCGCGCAGGTCGACCTTCGTGCGCACCGAGTCGACGAACGGCACCAGCACGTTGAGGCCCGGCCGCAGCGTCCGCTGGTACTTGCCGAGCCGCTCCACCACGAAGTTGCGTTGCTGCGGCACGATCCGCACCGACCTGATCAGGGTTATCACCACGAATAGGGCGACCAGCCCTACGACAAGTGCTACCACTAACTCCATCTCAGCTCCCCGATTAGATGTCCCGCCACACCATCGCCGTGGCGCCACGCACCTCTATGACCCGCACCCGCTCCCCCGCCTCCAACACCTGCGTGCCGTCGTACGCGCGAGCGCTCCACAGTTCACCGTCGATCTTGACCAGGCCGTGATCGGCGTCAACCTGCTCCAGCACCAGGCCGGTCGCGCCCTCGATGGCCTCGACACCCATCGGCGTCTCGCCCGACTCCAGTGCCGACTGCCGGTGCCGCTTGATCACCGGCCGGACGGCCAGCAGCGCGAGGGCTGACACCACCGCGAAGACGATGGCCTGTACCGCTACGCCGGCTCCGAGCGCCGCGGCGATGGCCGCGGCGAAGGCACCCGACGAGAGCATGATCAGAACGAATGTAAACGTGAACATCTCGGCGACCGCGAGCACAACGCCCAGAACGATCCAGAGAACGGCATCCACACCCTGATCGTGTCACGCTGGCGCACATACAGCGAGCAGCGGAACGGTAACGTCGGCGGTCCGAGCGCGTTGACCCCCAATAAGGGAGGTATCCAATCGTGTCGTTGCTGCCTTCGTTGCTGCCCGCGACCGCCCGGCAGGTCGACGTGCTCGTGGCCGAGGCCCAGGCGGCTGGCCGGGCTCCGTCGCTGGTGGCGGGCGTGGTGCGGGACGGAAAGCTGGAGCACTTCACCGGTGCCGGCGAGCACCCACACCCCGACGCCGGGGTGCAGTACCGCATCGGCTCCATCTCCAAGACCATGACCGCGACGCTGGTCATGCAGCTGCGCGACGAGGGTCGGCTCGCGCTCGACGACCTGCTGTATCGGCACCTGCCCGGCACGCCCGTCGGTGGCGTGACGCTACGCCAGCTGCTCGGGCACGCCGCCGGGCTCCAGCGCGAGCCGGATAGTCCCGGGTGGTGGGAGCGCACCGAGGGCAGTGACGTCGACACGCTGCTCGCTGGGCTGACCGCCGACAAGATCGCGTTCCCGCCGCACCGCACGTACCACTACTCCAACCTGGCGTACGGGCTGCTCGGCGCGGTGCTGGAGCGCATCACCGGCCGCCGCTGGATCGAGTTGCTCACCGACCGGCTGCTCGGGCCGCTCGGCATGAACCGCACGACGTACCACCCGGAGGAGCCGTTCGCGCGCGGGTACGTCGTGCACCCGTGGCACGGCACGCTGCACGAGGAGCCGCGCACAGACACCGGTGCCATGGCGCCTGCCGGGCAGCTCTGGTCGACGGCGACCGACCTCGCCAAGTGGGCCGCGTTCCTCGCCGATCCGTCGCCCGACCTGCTCGCCCCCGACACCCTCACCGAGATGTGCGCGCCGGTCGTGATGAGCGACCTGGACTCGTGGACCTCCGGCCACGGCCTAGGCCCCGAGCTGTACCGGGTCGGCGAGCGCGTCCTGATCGGGCACAGCGGCTCGATGCCGGGATATGTGTCGACGTTGGTCGTGCACCGCCCATCCCGCACGGGCGTGGTCGCCTACGCCAACGCATACGGTGTGCCGATGGCGGTGGGCCGGTCGATCCTCACGACCGTGCTCGACAGCGAGCCGGCTCCGGCCGCGCCCGCGTGGCGCCCGTCCGCCCCGCCGCCTCCCGAGGCGGCCGAGCTGTGCGGGCAGTGGTGGTGGATGGGGCTGGCGCACGAGGCGTCCTGGGACGGTGCCGCCAGCGAGCTGGTGATGGTGCGTGGAGGGCGTGCGGCGTGGCGGTTCGCGCCCGCCGGCACCGATCAGTGGCGTGGCCGGTCGGGCAGCAACGATGGCGAGACGCTGCGCGTCCGGCGGGATGCGAATGGTGCCGTCGAAGCACTAGATATCGCGACATTCGTGTTCAGTCGCGATCCGCACCGGCTTGCCTGAGTTTAAGGCTTTCAGCTGATCCACAGGTTCAGCACAGTTGCCGTCCAGGCTGGCCCACCATGCTTACGCGACATGAAGATGAACGCTCAACCAAGCGTACTCGCCCGCCGTACCGTCCTGGCCGCCGGCGCCGTCGGTACGGTCGGCTTGGTGGCGGCGTGCGGGTCCGACGATTCGGGTGACTCCGCCTCCACCTCGTCCGGTTCCACCACCGCCACCTCGGCGGCGCCATCCGCCTCGGCTTCCGCCGACTCCGGCTCGACCGGCTCGGACGCGCTCGCCAGCACCAGCGACATCCCCGTCGGCAGCGGCAAGATCTTCGAGGATGAGAAGGTCGTCATCACCCAGCCCACCGAGGGTGACTTCAAGGCGTTCAGCGCCGTCTGCACCCACCAGGGCTGCCTCGTGTCCAAAATCGACACAGAGGCCATCACGTGCGCGTGCCACCAGAGCACGTTCTCGCTGACGGACGGCTCGGTGCTGGGTGGCCCCGCGAAGTCGGCCCTGCCCGCGGCCGACATCAACGTGAGCGGTACCGAAATCAGCCTCGCCTGACCGGTCCGCTTCTAGGAGGGCGTCTCCGGGACGGTGACGAAGTCGATGAGGCGCTCCATCGCGTTGATCAGCGGCGTTTCCACATCGTGGTACGAGTTCACTGTGGACAGGATGCGCCGCCACATGTCGGCCGGCTGCGCCACGCCCAACGCCCGGCAGACGCCCTCCTTCCACGGCTGACCCGGCGGCACCACCGGCCACTCCCGCAGGCCGAGCCGCGCCGGCTTCACCGCCTGCCAGACGTCCACGTACGGATGCCCCGTGACCAGCACATACGGCGAGGTGACCGCCGCCACGATCCGGCTCTCCTTCGAGCCCGCGACCAGGTGATCGACCAGTACGCCCAGCCGCCGCCGCGGTCCCGGTGAGAAGTCCCGCACCGCCGCGGCGAGCTCGTCGATGCCGTCCAGCGGCTCGACCACCACGCCCTCGATGCGCAGGTCGTCGCCCCAGATCCGTTCCACCAGAGCGGCGTCGTGTAGGCCCTCGACCCAGATCCGGCTCGCCTTCGCAACCTGCGCGCGCACCCCGTCGACGGCGATCGAGCCTGAGGCCGTCTTCTTAGGGACCGCCTGCCTCGGCGTCGCTGCTGGGCGGCGCAGAGTCACCGGCTGGCCGTCGAGCAGGAAAGCTGCCGGCTCCAGTGGAAAGTTTCGCCGCTTGCCGTACCGGTCCTCCAGCACCACCGCACCGAGCTCGAACCCCACCACCGCACCACAGAACCCGGAATCGGCGTCCTCCACCACGAGGTCGATGTCGGCATCGACCTCCGGAATCGTCTTGCGCCGGCGCCAGTTGCCAGCGAGCACATCCTCCCCATACATGAATCGGACGCTAGCGCCGTGGGTTCGCCGGACCACGCAGACGCGCCGCAACCGAGACAGGGCAGCGGCCAGCACGTACTCTTGCCGCATGTTCCCCGCAGCAGCGGCGACGTTGGCGGCGCGCCGGTCCAGCCGGTTCGTCGCGTGGGTACGTGCGTGGCGCGCCGGACTGGTGCCGTACGACGAGGTCGCCGACGAAATCGCCGGAGACGAGGAGCACCTGGTCGCCGACGCACCAGGCACGTGGACCGACGTGCCGCTCGGCGACGCGCTCCCGGCACTGTCCAAGTTGAGCCCCGACGACATCCGGCTCGCGCTGCCCGCGCCCGGCGACCCGCGCGGCCTGCCCGGTCCCGCGGCCGGCGGCGCCTGGGCCGAGGAGCGTCGCGCTTCGGGCCCACGGGTCCGCGGGAGCGGAGCAAGCGCCAACCCGTTCACCGGCGCGGCACTCATCGCCGGCGAAGCCGTCGTGGCGCGCGGCCTGGGCTTCATACCCGAGGTTCGCACCCACACGTCCGGCTCCGGCGTGACGTTCGAGACCGTGCTGTGGCGCGCGTACCCGCTGCCCGACGCCCCGCTGCCCGCCGGCGATCCCACCGCCGCCGAGGCCGAAGCCGACCTGTCGGCCGCGCTCGCCGAGGCCACCGCCGCCCTCACCCGGCTCGACGTGGCGCAGTGGCGGCCCGAGCTGGCTGGCGCCCTCGCCGCCCTCCGCCGCCCCGACTCCGGTATCGACCTGCCGCCCGGCTTCGACCCGCGCGCCCGCCGCCTGTTCGCTCGGGCGAGCGTCCTCGACCGCGTGCTGGCGCTCGCCGAGCACGCGGCGCCCGGCGGCGCGGTAAACGGCTATGAGGCCCAACAACGCGACGCCGCCCTCCGCCCTTTGACGATGGCGTGCCGCCGCGCCCTAGTAGCCTCCTGCAACTCCCCTTTACGCCCCGAGTAACCCCGCCCGGCTCCGCCGCCCGCCGGTCTCCGCGCCCCCGCGGCCCCTCCGCCCCGCCGGGCTCCGCGCCCCCGCGGCCCCTCCGCCCCTCTTGCCGCCGATCAAGGGCAAACGCACGTGCTTTGATCTCTTTTCCGCGTGCATTCGCCCTTGATCCATGCAGGTGCCCTTGATCGGCGCACGCCGCCAGCGCTGGTCACCTTTCTGGGGGCGCGCGCCAGGGTTTCTGTGTGCTACCAATCAGGCCGTGCCGTTTCACGCATTTACCGACGAGACGAAAGAGCGCCGCTACATCATGGTCGCGGCGCTTCTCGCGCCATCGCAATTATCCGCGGCACGCAGCGCGATGAGATCGCTCATCCTGCCGCGCCAATGCCGCATCCATCTGCACAAAGAGAGCGACACGCGACGCAAACAGATTCTCGACTGGCCTTCTATCACCTGCTCGCTAAGGAGGAGTGCCTGCTCGGTGCACCGGATGCCATCGCTTGGTCATGGGCGCGTGGCGGTCACTGGCGAAAGCGAATCGAGGAAATCGTCGACCATGTCCGGATGGTCTGACCGCAGAAAACGCGAAACCCGGCCCGCCCACCGTCAAGGCGGCGCCGCGTCAGATCTCGTCCAGCAGGTCGACGACGGAATTGATGATGCGTGACGGGCGGTATGGATAGCGCTCGGCCTCCACGCGAGAACTGATCCCCGTCAACACGAGGATCGTTTCCAGCCCCGCCTCCAATCCGCACAATATATCGGTATCCATCCGGTCACCGATCATCGCGGTCGTCTCGGAATGCGCCTCGATCGTATTGAGCGCCGACCGCATCATCATCGGATTCGGCTTGCCGACGAAGTACGGCTCGACACCCGTTGCCTTCGAAATCATGGCGGCCACCGAACCGGCCGCCGGCAACGCACCCTCGGTCGACGGGCCGGTCGGGTCAGGGTTCGTACAGATGAACCGCGCCCCGCCATTGATCAGCCGTACCGCCTTGGTGATCGCCTCGAAGCTGTATGTGCGGGTCTCACCCAGCACCACGTAGTCGGGCTCGAAGTCGGTCAGGATGTATCCGACCGCGTGCATCGCGGTGGTGAGCCCCGCCTCACCGATGACGTACGCCGTGCCGCCCGGCCGCTGGTCGGCGAGGAACTGCGCGGTGGCGAGCGCCGCCGTCCAGATGGCGTGCTCGGGCACCTCGAAGCCCATCCGGGTCAGCCGCGCCTGCAGGTCGCGCGGCGTGTAGATGGAGTTGTTGGTCAGCACCAGGAACGGCTTGCCGGATGCTCGAAGCCGGTTGATGAACTCGGGTGCGCCCGGCACCGGCTGGCCCTCGTGGACCAGCACACCGTCCATGTCCG
Organism: Micromonospora sp. CPCC 205371; assembly: GCF_026130045.1. Taxonomy (GTDB): domain Bacteria; phylum Actinomycetota; class Actinomycetes; order Mycobacteriales; family Micromonosporaceae; genus Phytohabitans. The sequence goes on along the minus strand of NZ_JAIBNX010000070.1, from coordinate 26,709 downwards.
TAAGCCAGCTCTCCACCGGCTTCCGCCGATCAGTCAAGATCGGCCTCCCTTACTGATGCAGCATCCAGTCTGACACGTGCCCTGCGCCGGCAGCGTACCCGCGCCGACGCGCTCGCGCACCAGGTCACGCACCATCGCCACGAAGCGCGGGTCGGTGCCGGGGGTGCCCGCGCGGGCGTACGCCATGCCGAGTCGCCGCGCGGTGTCGGCGGCTTCGTTGTCTAGGTCCCAGATCACCTCAAGATGGTCCGAGACGAACCCGATCGGGCTGACCACGACGCCCGTCACGCCCTTGTCTGCGAGCGCCCGCAGGTGGTCGTTGACGTCCGGCTCCAGCCACGGCACGTGCGGCGGGCCGCTGCGGCTCTGCCACACCAGGTCCCACGGCAGGTCGGGCGCGCCGAGCGCGGCCACCAGCGCGGCCGTCTCGTTGAGCTGCTTCTCATAGAGCCCACCGTGCTGGCTGGCGCTCGCTCCGCTCGCCCTGGTCCCGGGGCCTGAGGGGCGCTGCCTTCCCTCGCGCCGCGCACCGACTTCGTCGGCGCGTTGCTCAGTCCAGGCAGCGCCGGCCCCGGGACC
>NZ_JAIBNX010000070.1:21122-26120 GCF_026130045.1 Micromonospora sp. CPCC 205371 | reverse complement strand
CCGGCCGCGGCCGCGGCTGTCCTCAGACCGGGCGCCCCGCGCCCGGCACCCACCACCGGCCGTGGAAGCCATGGAAACCGGGATGGAATGCGCCGTGAACACCAGCCGGACGTCGCCGGCGGGCAGCGTAGCGCGCGCCGCCCGTACCGCGTCGGCATGCGGCTCGACGAAGCCGGGGTGGTCGTGGAAGTGCCGCAGCTTCTCGATGACTGGCGCGTCGGGCCCGACCGCCGCGCGCGCCGCCGCGATGTCCTCCAGATATTGCCGGCACGACGAGTATCCGCCGTACGCGCTCGTCACGAACGCCAGCGCGTGGCGCACGCCGTCGTGGCGCATCTGCGCGACGGTGTCGGCGAGCATGGGATGCCAGTTCCGATTGCCCCAATAGACCGGCTTGTCGGAACCAGCCTGCAGCGCCGCCAACAGGTCGCGGCACTGCTGGTTGATCGGCGACACCCCACCGAAGTGCTGGTAGTGCTCCGCCACCTCGGCCAGCCGCTCCGGCGGCACGTTTCGGCCGCGGGTCACGTTGGCGAGGAAGGGGAGCACGTCGTCGGGGTGTTCAGGCCCGCCGAACGACACCAGCAGCAACGCGTCGTACGCCATGCCCCTATCCTGCCTTAGGGCCTGTATCAAGGTGGATGACCGGGCTGCGGCGGGCCCAGACGCCGCCTGGACCCACCCCGGTCACGGCCGGATACAACACCGGTATCCTGCCGCGCCCGGCGCGGCCCCAGCCAACGCCTGGACTCCGCCTCGCTCCGGCCCCCACCTTGATACAGGCCCTACGCCCCGACCGCGTGGAATCCGCCGTCGACGTGGACGATCTCGCCCGTCGTGGCGGGGAACCAGTCCGACAGCAGAGCCAGGCACGCCTTGGCCGCGGACTCCTGGTCGCCGAGGTCCCAGCCGAGCGGCGCACGCCTGACCCACTCGTCTTCGAACTGGTCGAAGCCCGGGATCGACTTGGCCGCCATCGTGCGCAGCGGACCGGCGGAGACCAGGTTGCTGCGGATGCCCTGGCTGCCCAGGTGCAGCGCCAGATAGCGGGACGCAGACTCCAGGCCGGCCTTCGCGACGCCCATCCAGTCGTACACCGGCCAGGCCAGCTGCGCGTCGAAGGTGAGCCCGACGAACGCACCGCCCCGGCCCATCAGCGGGAGCACGGCCGAGGCGAGGCTCTTGTACGAGTACGTCGAGACGTGCAGCGCGGTGGCCACGTCTTCCCACGGCGCCGACATGAACCCGCCACCGAGGCAGCTCTGCGGCGCGAACCCGATCGAGTGCACGACGCCGTCCAGCCCGTCGACGTGCTCGCGTACCTTGTCGGCGAGCCCGTCCAGGTGCTCCTTGTTCTGCACGTCGAGCTCGATGACCGGCGCCTCGTTGGGCAGCCGCTTGGCGATCCGTTCGACCAGCGACAGCCGGCCGAACCCGGTGAGCACGACAGTGGCGCCCTGCTCCTGGGCGAGTTTCGCGACCGAGAACGCGATCGACTGGTCGGTGATGATCCCGGTGACAAGCAGCCGCTTACCGGCCAGCAGTCCAGACAACTCGAAACCCTCCAAAGAGTCAGTGCCCCATGCGCGGTGGATCACAGCCCGCCGTCGACCGGGCCTCCGTACGGACCGCTAGTGCCCCATGCCCAGGCCGCCGTCGACCGGGATGACCGCCCCGGAGACGTACCCGGCAGCGTCGCCGGCCAGCCAGGTGACCGCGGCGGCCACCTCGTCGGCGACGGCGAACCGTCCCGCCGGGATCGCCTTCAGGTACTCCGCCTTGCGCTCCTCCGGCAGCACGGCCGTCATATCCGTCTCGACGAAGCCGGGCGCCACCACGTTGGCGGTGATGTTACGGCTGCCCAGCTCACGGGTGATCGACCGGGCGACGCCAACCAGCCCCGCCTTGCTGGCGGCGTAGTTGACCTGGCCCACCGAGCCGTACAGGCCGACCACCGACGAGATGAAGATCATGCGACCCCAGCGCGCCCGCAGCATCTTGGTCGCCGCGCGCTTGGCGACCCGGTACGCCCCGGTCAGGTTGGTGTCGAGGACGCGGGTGAACTGCTCCTCCGACATGCGCAGCAGCAGCGTGTCGTCGGTGATGCCGGCGTTCGCCACGAGCACCTCGACCGGCCCCAGCTCCGCCTCGACCGTCGAGAACGCCGCGTCGACCGACGCCGTGTCCGTGATGTCGCACTGGACGCCGAACAGCCCTTCGGGCGCCCCGGAGCCCCGGTGCGTGACGGCCACCCGGTCGCCCTGCTTCGCGAACGCCTGGGCGATCGCCAACCCGATCCCCCGGTTGCCGCCGGTCACCAGCACCGTGCGCGACATTGTGTCCCCCTACGTCGTGTGGGCGTGCCGCACAGACATTACCGGGGTATGACCTTGCGGTTGGCACCGTGGTATCACGACCGCGCCGGTCACCGCCCGTAGCCTGCCACAGTGGGATCGTTCCTCCGCATGGCCTGGCAGGGGCTGCGCCGTACCCTCGGCGGCCCGGACTATCCGCCAATCGAGTTGGGGCCGCGCTGGCGGCGGCTGCCGTCGCTGGGCGCGATCCTGCTCGTCGCGCTCGGCGTCGTCACGGTGCAGTACCTGCACGGCGACCGCAGGCTGCCGCTGGCCGCCGCTGTGCTGCTGAGCGTGCTCGCCGTGCTGCCGCTACCCTTCCTGCTCTCCCGGCCGCTCGTGGCCTGGCGGCTGATGATGGTGGCTCAGCTGTTCGGCACGTTCAACCGCGACAATGACGTCTGGCCGTGGGCGCCCACGCAGATAGCGATAAGCCTCGTCGTGCTGCTGGTCGTCTCCGCCCGCGTCGACCGGCCGATCGTGGTGTGGATCGGCCTCATCACCCTGATCCCGGTCTGGATCTTCGTTGACCCCGGCAGCCAGGCCGGTGTCGCGCTGCTCTACACCGTCGTCGTCGTGGTCGGCGACCTGATCGGGCGGAATGCCCGGATCAAGCGGGCGCTCACCGAGCAGTCCGAGGTCAGCGAGTTGGAGAAGGCCCGCCGCGCGGTCCTGGAGGAGCGCGCCCGGATCGCACGCGAGCTGCACGACGTGGTCGCGCACCACATGTCGATGATCGCCGTACAGGCCGAGACCGCCCCCTACCGCCTCGGCGACCTGCCCGATCCGGTACGTGACGAGTTCACCGGGATCGCGGGGGCGGCCCGAGGCGCGCTGACCGAGATGCGCCGGCTGCTCGGCGTGCTGCGCAGCGACGCCGCCGAGCCGCTCAAGGCGCCGCAACCGGGCCTCGCCGACCTGCCCGAACTGGTGACCACCGCCCGCCGCGCCGGCGTCGAGGTGGAGTTGGACGCCGCCAAGGGCCCCGAACCACCCGAGCCGGCCGCCCTGGCCGCCAACCGCTCCGTCCGGGAGGCGCCCGCCAACCCCCCCCGGCACGCGCGGGGTCCCCCCGTGCGCGTGGAGATCCGCCCGTGGAGCCGCCAACTCCTCATCCGCGTCCACAATGGACCAAGTGCCCAACCTGCACCCGAGGCCGCCGGCGAGGGGCACGGGCTCGCGGGGATGCGGGAGCGGGCGGTGCTGCTCGGCGGCGAGTTCGAGGCGGCACCGACGACCGACGGCGGCTTCGAGGTCGACGCCCGGCTACCCTACGACCAGACATGATCCGGGTACTCATCGTCGACGATCAGGCAATGGTGCGGCAGGGCTTCGGAGCCCTGCTGGCGGCCCAGCACGACCTGCTCGTGGTCGGCGACGCCGCCAACGGTGCCGACGCGGTCACCGCCGCGCGCCGCCTCGACCCCGACGTCGTACTCATGGACGTGCGCATGCCGGTCCTCGATGGTCTGGAAGCGACCCGTCGCCTGATCGGCGATCGCCAGCCCGGCAGCGAGCGCCCGCGCGTGCTGATCCTCACCACGTTCGACCTCGACGACTACGTCTACGAGGCGCTGCGGGCCGGCGCGAGCGGCTTCCTGCTCAAAGACGCGCCCGCCGCCGACCTCGTACAGGCCGTGCGAGTCGTCGCGGCTGGCGAGGCGCTGCTCGCACCGTCGGTGACCCGGCGGCTGATCGCCGAGTTCGCCGCGCGCCCCAGCCGCGACCGCCCTCGCCCAACCGCACTCAACGCGCTCACGCCGCGCGAAACCGAGGTGCTGCGGCTGATCGCACGTGGACGGTCCAATGCGGAGATAGCCAGCGAGCTCGTAGTGGCCGAGCAGACCGTGAAGACCCACATTGGACGCATCCTCGCCAAGCTCAACCTGCGCGACCGGGCGCAGGCGGTCGTGCTGGCCTACGAGACGGGCCTGGTCGCCGTGGGCGAATAGCCTCGTTCCGGCGTCGTGCCCGACGCCGGAAAACCACCCGGACCGGCGTGGGTGACCGCACGGCTGGCATGGCTACCGGCCTTCGGGTGATTTTGGTCGCCGCGTACCGGCACCCGTCACCTCGTGGGTATACGATGTCGCACGGTTCTGAGCCCGGACGACCTATGGAGGTGATCGCTGTGCGAGATAGCGATCCTCCCAGTCATAGCCGGGCCGCGCGCCCTCCCTTCTGAGCCACCCGGTTTCGACCGGGCGTGTCTTCGTGCCCTGTCACCACGGGAGATCCGCCATGAACCGCTACTTCGCCCCTCTGGGCTTCACGCTCGCCGCCGTCTGGGTAGTAGTCCTCTTCGTACTCGTCTGACGCCCGCCCACGGCCACACCACGGCGGCGCTGCCGACGACGGCATGTGCCGGTCGCGGCGCATGGCGCGACGTCGAAGACGTACCGCCATCATCCGTCTGCGCGCCCACCCACATGGCACCGCAGTCCGACACAGCATGGCCGGCCGGGCGCGGCCTGCCCCCGCGGCGATCAAGGGAGATCGCATCGATCAAGGGCAAATACACGCGGAAAAGAGATCGAACCACGTGCATTCGCCCTTGATCGGCGCGGGCCGCGCGGCGCGGCCGCCCACAGCCCTTCTGACCTCCCGCGGCCGGGGGGCTGTTCGTGCCGCGGGCGGGTAGGGC
>NZ_JAIBNX010000070.1:5781-21112 GCF_026130045.1 Micromonospora sp. CPCC 205371 | reverse complement strand
CTGGCCCTTGGACAGCGGCCGCCGCCGCGCCCCCCCCCCCCCGAGGCCTCGTAACCGGGCGGAGCCCTTACCCCTCTGATCGGCGCGGAGAGCGGGGCGGCGCGAAGGGCGGGGCGGGGTTAGGGGAGACGGCTGGTCCAGAGGAGGCTCATGGCGGCCGCTGCTAAGGCGAAGAGCAGCGCGAAGCCGGCGTACCACTGGGTTACCTCGCGGGGTTGGATGCGATGGCCGATGGAGCTGCCCATGTCTTCGTAGACCTGCTTGAGCTCGCTCACCGACGCCGCCTCGTAGAAGAAACCGCGGGTCGTCTCGGCCAACTCGGCGAGCGCGAGCCGATCGACCGGTACCGGCTGGAGCTGGCCGCCGATGTCGACGACGCCAGCGTCGGTGCCGAACGCGATCGTCGACACGGGCACGTTGGCAGAAGCCGCCGCGGCGCCGGCCTCTTCGACCGAACGGCCGGATGTGCGGTAGCCGTCGGAGAGCAGCACGATGCGGGCCGGCGGGGCACCGGCGGCGCCGTCGGCCGGTACCGAGCGGATGGCCTCCAGGCAGGTGAAGACGGCCTCGCCGGTGGCGGTGGCCTCGGCCAGGGTGAGCCCGTCGATGGCGGACAGCACGGACGGGCGGTCCTTGGTCGGCGGTACGAGCACGTTGGCCGACTTGGCGAACGAGACCAGGCCCAGGTTGTAGGTCGCGGGCAGCTCGGAGACGAACTGCTTGGCGGCCTCCTGCGCGGCCTCGATGCGGCTCGGCGACACGTCGTCGGCCTCCATCGACAACGAAACGTCGATGGCGAGCATGATGGTGGCGCGCTCCAGCGGCTCTTCGCGGTCGACGGAGGGGCGGGCCATGGCGGTGGCCAGCGCGAGCAGCGCGATCAGGAACGCGCCCGCGGCCACGTGGCGGCGCCAGCCGAGGCCCTTTGGCGCGAGCGTGCGCAGCATGTCGACGTTGGTGAAGCGGATGGCGTACTGCCGGCGGCGGAACTGGCGCCACACGTACGCGGCGGCGATGGCCAGTACCGGGAGGAGCGCCAGCAACCACCACGGTTGCAGAAAACGGATCATCGCGTGGTTCCTCGGGTGCGTGCATGCCGCTGGGCGGCAACGAACCGGACCATGTCCAGCAACCAGTCTGAGTCGGTGCGCAGTCGAAGGTGTGCCGCGCCGGCGCCGCGCAGGGCTTGGGCGATGGCTGTCCGCTGTGCGGCGGCGGCCTCGGCGTACCCGCGGCGCAGCTTGGGGTCGGCGGTCTGCACCTCGTGCAGCGCGCCGCTTTCGGGGTCGACGAGCGTGAGCACGCCGACGTCGGGAAGCTCCAGCTCGCGTGGGTCGACGATCTCGATCGCGAGCACGGCGGGGCGCGCCGCGAGCTTGCGGACGGCCCGGCCCCACTGCCCGGCCACCGCGAGGAAGCGGGAGATGACGACCGCCCCCCCGCGCCGGCGCGGTGGGCGGTTGAGCCGGTCGATCAGGGCACCCAGGTCGCTTCGGCCGGGCTTGACCTGGGTACGGGCGATGGCGCGCAGCAGCCCCTGTGCCTCCTTGCGGCCGGGGCGGGCCGGCATCCGTACCGTCTCCGAGCCTGTGCCCACGACCGCGCCGATGCGGTTGCCACCGCGCACGGTCAGGTAGGTGAGCGCGGTGGCGGCGGCGATGGCGACCTCGCGCTTGAGGTACTTGGCGGTGCCGAACTCCAGGCTGGCCGACAGGTCGACGGCCAGCCAGGTCTCCAGCTCGCGGTCGGCGACGGTGCGGCGCACGTGCGGCTGCGTGGTGCGGGCCGTGACGGGCCAGTCCATGCGCCGGACGTCGTCGCCGGGCCGGTACTCGCGGGACTCACCCGCCTCGCTGCCCGGCCCCGGCAGCAGCCCCACGTAGTCACCCTGGAGCAGCCCGTCGAGCTTGCGGGTGACGAGGAGCTGGAGCCGGGAGAGGACGGCGTCCGCCCGCGCCGTCGTCTGGGCGTCCAACGGGCTCACGGCAGTTTGCCGGGCCAGGCGCCCGCGGGCTGCGGCGCGCCCGTACCCACGCCCGCCGGCGGCCCCGACGGCTGGGCGGCCGGTGGAGCCGCGCTCTGCCGGGGCGCCACGCTGGGCAGCGGCACGTTGGCCATCACGCGGGCGACGATGTGGTCGGCGGGGATGTCGTCGGCGAGCGCGTCGTAGCTGAGCACGAGCCGGTGCCGGAGGATATCGGGCGCAATGTCCTGCACGTCTTGCGGGAGCGCGTAGTCGCGGCCGCGCATCAGGGCGAGGGCGCGGGTGGCGCGCACGATGCCGAGCGAGGCGCGCGGGCTGGCGCCGTACTGGATCAGCTGCGCCACGTCGGGAATGCCGTGCTCGGCGGGGGCGCGGGTGGCCAGTACGAGCCGGACGGTGTAGTCGACCAGCGCGTTGTGCACGAACACCTGGTCGGCCTTGCGCTGCAGCGCGAGCAGGTCGGAAGGCGTGAAGACCGGGTTGGGCTCGGGCGGGCTGACGCCCATCCGGTACACGATCTCGCGCTCCTCGGCGTCGGTCGGGTACCCCACGAGGATCTTCATGAGGAACCGGTCGCGCTGCGCCTCGGGCAGGGGGTACACGCCCTCTTGCTCGATCGGGTTCTGGGTCGCCATGACGAGGAACGGGTTGGGCACGTCGTGCGTCTCGCCGCCGATCGACACCTGCTGCTCCGACATGACCTCCAGCAGGGCCGACTGCACCTTGGCCGGCGCCCGGTTGATCTCGTCGGCGAGCAGGAAGTTCACGAAAACCGGGCCCAGCTCGACGTCGAATTTTTCGGACGACTGCCGGTAGATCCGGGTGCCCACGATGTCTGCCGGCACCAGGTCGGGGGTGAACTGTACGCGGGCGAACGTGCCGCCGACGACCTTGGCGATGGTCTCGACGGCGAGCGTCTTGGCCACGCCGGGCACGCCTTCCAGTAGGCAGTGGCCGCGCGCCAGCAGCGCGACGAACATCCGCTCGACCATCCGGTCTTGCCCGACGATCACGCGCTTGACCTCGAACAACGCGCGTTCGAGCGTGGTGGCGTCTTCGGCGGGGGTGGTGATTGGAGCCAGCGGTTCGGCGGACGGCTCAGGGGATGCGGGCGTGGTCGGCTGGGCCACCGGTCCTCCACTGCGGTGCGGCGTCAACGACGAGGCGTCTAGTCGGGCAACGGGGCGCTGCCCCACCTAGCCTTACACGCCCAGCTAACCAGCCGACGGTGGAGCGCCGGAAATCCGCGGAACCCGAAGCGCGAACGGCGCACCGGAACTGCCCAAACAGGCACGGCGTACGGGTAGACAAAAAGGGGTTTTGCGCGTGTACGATTCAGCCGTCGCCGGGCGGCTTCCCCCGTGGCCGCCCGGCGCTCTTTCTTTCACCCTGCCGCCCTACACTTCAGCCGTGAAGTGTTCCGCTCGCGGCTGCTCCGAGCCCGCCATCTGGGCCCTGAGGTGGAACAATCCCAAGTTGCACGAGCCCGAGCGCCGCAAGACGTGGCTCGCGTGCGAGGCCCATCGCGAGTCGCTGGGCGAGTTCCTGAGGGTCCGCGGGTTCCTGCGCGAGGTGGAAGAGCACCCGGGAACGTAGCCTGAACGGGTGACCCCAACGGAAGCGCCGACCGATGCGCTCGAACCGTGGCCCGACACCGTCGACTGGCGTCCCGTCTCCCGTGATCTCATCTGGGTCGAGCTGATCCGGGTGTGGATCGCCACGGCTGTCGTGGCGGCCGCGGTTGGGGTTGGTTGGGCGCTGACGGGTCACTGGCTGTTCGGCCTCGGCATGGCCCTGATCGCCGTGTTCGCGATCTGGGACGCGATCGTCAGCGTGCGGTCGGTGCGCTCGTGGGGATACGCCGAACGCGACAACGACCTGCTGGTGCGGCACGGCCTGCTCGTCCGGCGGCTGTCGATCGTGCCGTACGCGCGGATGCAGTTCGTCGACGTGACCGCGGGACCGCTGGAGCGCCTCTTCGACCTGGCGACCGTGCAGTTGCACACCGCCGCCGCGGCGAGCGACGCGAAGGTGCCCGGCCTGCGCCCGCCGGAGGCGGCCCGGCTGCGCGACCGGCTCACCGCGCTCGGCGAAGACCGGGCGGAGGGCCTGTGAGCACCCTGCTTGCTGGCGCTCGCTCCGCTCCCGCGGGTCATGCGCCCCTTGTGCCGCCCTGTAGCCGCCAGTCGCTACGGTCGCTGGAATCCCGGTCTTCGCTGCGCTCAGGCGGCACCATCCGCTTTGTGGCGGCTGCGGGCGGCGGCGCATGACCGAGCCTATGAGCCCGACGGAGCCCGCCAGCCCTCCCGCCGAGGCCGTCGCGACCGAGCCGAGGAAGCGGCTGCATCCGCTCACGCCGCTGCTGCGGGGCGGCCGGGCGCTCGTGGTCATCATCGCCGCGCTGTCCTGGCAGACCCTCGGACAGCTCGGGTTGGGCTGGTTCGTGGTCACCGTGCTCACTCTGCTCGTGGGCCAATTTGTCGTTGGAATAGTCAGCTGGGCCAACACGGGCTACCACGTGGTGGGTCGGGAGTTGCGGATACATGAGGGCCTGCTGTGGCGGCGCACCCGGGCGATCCCGCTGGAGCGCCTCCAGTCGGTCGAGGTGGTCCGTCCGCTGCTCGCCCAGCTCACCGGCCTGGCCGAGCTGCGGCTCGAGGTGGTCGGCGGCGCCAAGACCGAGGCGCCGCTGGCGTTCGTGACAATGCCCGACGCGGTGGCGCTGCGCGAACGCCTGCTGGCCCTGGCGGGGCGCGCTGGCGCCGCTACGCCCGCCACGCCGGACGCCCCCGCGATGGCGCCGGTCGAGCAGCCGATCCACACCGTCACCAGCCGGGACTTGCTGGTCAGCCAGCTCCTCACGCCACAGGCGCTGTTCATGCCGTTCGGCGTGGCGTTCGTGGTGCTCCAGTTCGCGTTCGAGGCGACGTGGTCGTTCATCGCGGTCGCCAGCACGGTAACCGCGATGGCCGGCGTGCTGCTCCAGCCCGTACGCCGGGTGCTGGTCGACTGGAACTTCCGGATCGCCCGCGGCGAGGCCGGCCTGCGGCTGCGCGGCGGCCTGCTGGAGACCCGCAGCCAGACGATCCCGGTCGACCGCGTCCAAGGGGTCGGCGTGACCTGGCCGCTGCTGTGGCGGCGCAAGCGGTGGCTGCGGATGCGGCTCGACGTGGCCGGCTTCGCGACGTCGAGCGGCGAGGAGAGCAAGGCGTTCGACCGGCTGCTGCCGGTGGGTGACCCGCCGACCAGCGAGCGGGTACTGGCCGAGGTGCTGCCCAACCTCACGCTGACCGGGCTGCCGCTCTCAGCACCACCGGATCGGGCGAGGTGGTTTCACCCGCTCGCGCTGCCGGTGATCGGCATCGCGCTCACCGACGACGTGATCGCGTCGCGTGACGGCCTGCTCACCCGGCAGATGGTGATCGTGCCATACGCCCGCGTGCAGAGCGTACGGGTGGTGCAAGGGCCGCTGCAGCGCCGCCTGCGGCTCGCCACGGTGTACGCGGACACGGCCGGCGGGCAGAGCGCCGCCGCCCGCGACCGGGATCTCAGCGAGGCGTGGTGGCTGGCGGCTGAGCTGGCTCGGCGCTCCCGTGAGGCGCGGGCGCGGCAGCTCCGGCCGGCTCCGCTTCCGCGGCCGGTTCAGCCCCAGCAGACTCAGCCGCGAGCCGAGCTCGGCGCGCCGCCCACCACCGCTCCCCCAGCCCCACCATCAGAAACGTGAGCCCCACGTACGCCCAGCCCACGAGCACGTCCAGCACATAGTGCTCACCGGCGTACACCAGGGTGAACGTCATCGCCAGGGGGTACGCCAGCAGCAGCGGCCACCAGCGCTTGCGCACCCTGTTCAGGAAGAACGCCACGACGAACAGGGCGAACGCGGTGTGCAGGGACGGCATCGCGGCCACCGGGTTGGCGGCCACCTGACCGACGTTGAGCAGATTGCCGGCGCCGTGCATCCCCATCGCCCGCCAGCCGCGGGTGGAGATCCGCACCACGTCGGGCAGCAGCCCGTACTGTGCGGCCCACCAGGGCGGGGCGGCCGGGTACAGGAAGTACGTGATCAGGCCGGTGACGGACAGGAACACCCAGCGGCGCATGAACGCGGCCCACCGTGGCCGGGACGTGAGCCACAGCACCACGGCGACGGCCAGGGCGGTGACGAAGTGGGAGAAGTACACCCAGCTCACCAGCACGTCCCACCAGTGCACCTTGTCCGGGTCGTACAGGTGTTGCTGAAGCCACACGGTGGGCACCTCGCCGGCGGTGGCCCAGCCGAACATCCACCGGTCGAAGGCGATCAGCTCCAGCACGTGCGGCGTGGCGCCGTTGTCCGCGAACCCGCGCGACAGGTTGTAGAGGACCAGCAGCAGCACGATCGGCAGCCAGTCGCGCGCGAAGCTCAGATGGGAGCGCCACGGCTGCCCGATGCGCCATGCGATCGTCGCGGTCCACAGCCAGCCGAACGCGTACAGCGGGTCGGTGGGCAAGCCGATCAGCAGCCAGCCGGCCGTGAAGGCGAACGCCCAGACCAGCATGGCGAACAACCGTTGCCGCCGCCCGGCCTCGGACGGCGGCGTGTCGGGGGGCGGCGCGCCGGGCGCCGGCGTGATCGTCGCGGACATCGGCGTCCAGGTTAGGCGACCGGGTAGAGCCGGGTGCCGACCAGGCTGGACACGTCGCTCATAGTCCGACCCTACTCATCGTCGGAACACAGCCCGAGCGCATACCCTTAGCGCATGGAACAGCAGCCGGACCCCGGCTTCGCGCCCGGCCTCACCGCTCGCGTGGAGTTGACCGTCACCGACGCCGACACCGCCCAGGCGGTCGGCTCCGGCGACGTGCCGGTGCTTGGTACGCCCCGGGTGCTCGCGCTCGCCGAGGCCGCCACGGTGGCCGCGACCGCCACCCGCATGGCGCCGGGCATGACCACTGTGGGCGTGCGGGTCGAGCTCGACCACAAGGCGCCCACCCCCGTCGGACGCACGGTCGCCGCCCTGGCCAAGCTCGCCAAGGTCGACGGCCGGCGGCTGCTCTTCGAGGTGGTCGTCATCGACGGCAAGACCACTGTGGCCGAGGGCCGGGTCGAGCGGGTGCTGGTCGACCGCCACACGTTCGTGGAGCGGGCCTTTGGCCAGCAGGGCTGAGTTCGCCGAGGTCGGCGACGACGTCTACGTGCTGCGCTATCCGGTGCTGGACGTCAACGCCACCCTGATCATCGGCGACGGTGAGGCCATCCTGGTCGACACGCTGGCCACCGAGGCGCAGGCGGGCGAGCTGGCCGCGGCGGTGCGGGCGGTCACTCCGGCACCGCTCACGATCGTCAACACCCATCACCACTTCGACCACACCTTTGGAAACGCTGTTCTTGCTGACCCTGGCTTACCGGCCTCCCCACCGCGGCCGATCTGGGGGCACGCCAGCGCCGCCGGGCGGTTGCGCGACCGCGCTGAAGCGGTGCGGCGGGCGGCCTACGAGGAGGCCCTGCGGCTCGCGCCATCGATCGCCGAGGAGCTGTTGACGGTAGCCATAATGGCGCCGAACGCGACCGTGCGGCACGAGTCCACGCTGGACCTCAGCGGACGCGCCGTGATCTTGTATCACTTCGGTCGTGGGCACACGGACGGTGACCTGGTCGTGCACGTGCCCGACGCCGACGTGGTCGTGGCCGGCGACCTGGTCGAGGAGGGCGCGGCGCCGGCGTTCGACGACGCTTATCCGCTGGAGTGGCCGGAGACGGTGGCCGCGCTGCTGCGTCTCACCACGCCCGCGACGTCGATCGTGCCCGGCCACGGCGCCGTGGTGGGGCAGAACTTCGTGCGCGGGCAGCACGAGGAGCTTGCGGCGCTCGACTGGGTGATCCGCGACGGGCACGCCGACGGCGCGCCCGCGGAGCGGGTCGCGGCGAAGGCGCCGTTTGGCCCGGACGCCGCGCTGGTGGCGGTGCGGCGGGGGTACGCGGAGCTCTCCGGCCGCCTGTAGCTGTTAACACTCGCATCGATGGTCGGCTATTGCCGATGTAATCGATTCATGGTGCAATGTCGATGCCGACGGCGTGGGGGCTGACGCGCCGCCGACGTTTGCCGGGCAGGGCCATGTTGAGAGGCGCGTGCGTCCGAGATCGGACGGTGCGCGAAGCCCGTGTGCCACCGTCTGCATCTCCCTTCCGCGATCCCACCCACAAAAGGGAGACCAAAGGTGAAACTCCTACGCAGGGCTGCGGCTGCCGCCGCGGCCGCTGTCGTGGCAGCCGGCGTGCTGACTGTGATCACGCCCGATGCCGCCGACGCGCACGGCGCCGCGATCATCCCGGGCAGCCGTACCCGCCTGTGCTGGCAGGACGGCCTCTCGTCGACTGGCCAGATCATTCCGAACAACCCCGCGTGTCAGGCGGCGGTCGCCCAGGGCGGCGCCAACCCGCTCTACAACTGGTTCAGCGTGCTGCGCTCCGACGCGGCCGGCCGCACGACCGGCTTCGTGCCGGACGGGCAGCTGTGCAGCGGCGGCAACACGACGTTCTCGGCGTACAACCTGGCGCGCACCGACTGGCCGACAACGCACCTCACGGCCGGGCGCACGATGGAGTTCCGGTACAGCAACTGGGCCCATCACCCGGGCACGTTCTACTTCTATGTGACCAACAACAACTGGAGCCCGACCAGGCCGCTCGCGTGGAGCGACCTGGAGTCGCAGCCGTTCCTGACGGTGACCAACCCGCCGCAGCGCGGCGCGGTCGGCTCGAACGACGGTCACTACTACTTCACCGGGACGCTGCCGGCGGGCAAGAGTGGCCGGCACATCATCTACTCCCGGTGGGTGCGTTCGGACAGTGCCGAGAACTTCTTCGGTTGCTCCGACGTGGTCTTCGACGGCGGCAACGGTGAGGTCACGGGCATCGGCCCCGGCCAGGGCACCATTTCGCCGGGGCCCAACCCGACGACCACCAGCCCCGGCCCGAACCCCGGCACCGGCGCCTGCTCGGCCTCGTACCGCTCGACGAGCACGTGGAACGGCGGCTTCCAGGGTGAGGTGACCGTGACCAACACCGGCACGGCCGCGATTCCTGGCTGGTCCGTGGCGCTGACGCTGGGCAGCGGCCAGAGCGTCAGCAACCTGTGGAACGGCACGGTGACAGGCACCGCGCCCAACCTCACGGTGCGAAACGCCAACTACAACGGCGCGTTGAACGCGAACGGGTCTACGACGTTCGGCTTCGTGGCGAATGGCAGTGGGTCCGCGCCGACAGTGAGCTGCTCGGTCGCGTAACCCCTTTAGTGATCAGGGGGTCCTTCGAGTCGTTCTAACGACTTGAAGGACGCCCTGATCATGCGAGGTCGTTGACGAGGGCGAGGACGTCTCGGGCGCAACCCCATGAGAGGGTGACGCCGGAGCCGCCGTGGCCGTAGTTGTGGATGAGGTGGCGACCCGCCATCTCGACGCACTCCAGCCGCACCCGCGGCCGGCTCGGGCGCACACCAACCCGCACGTCGCGTATCCGCGCACTCGCCAGCCGCGGCTCGACGGCGGCACAGCGGTCCACGATGGCCGCAGCGGCGACGGGATCTGGTGTGGTGTCGGACCTGCCCGGCAGCGCCGTGCCGCCGAGCACGACGTTGTCGCCGTGCGGGAAGATGTACGTCAGCTCGGGTCCGTGGCCGTACTCGGCGAAGAAGTGCTCGACGCCCGGGTTGTCGACGACGACGAGTTGGCCGCTGATCGGCGTGACCTCGGTGTCCGGCACGAGCGTGCGAGCCCCCGATCCGGTGCAGTTCACGGCGATCGGCGCCTGCGTGGTGGCCTCGTCGAGCGAGGTCACCACGCCGATCTCGACCTTGCCACCGGCCGCGGCGAGGCGCCGCGCCAGGTAGTCCAGGTAGGCGGGCATGTCGACGATCGGCGCCCGGTACCACCAACCGCTGGCGTATCCGGATGGCAGCTCGTCGGGGCGGCAAACGGCGAAGCCGTCGAGCGTGGTCGCCCAGCTCGGGGGCTCCACAGTGGAGCGTGCAGCCTCGATGCCGCGGACCAGGCGGACGCCGACACCGGCGCCGTGCAGCAATTCGAGTGCGAGCCTGGTCTCGAAACTCCACCGTTCGACCCGATTGTCTTCTTCCACAAGGTACGGACCCCACAGTGCTCCTGCCGCGCAGGAGGTAGTGTCACGGGGCAGCCGGGTGGCGCACACCCGGACCGCGTAGCCGGCCTCGGCCAGGCACACAGCGGTGGTCAAGCCGGAAACGCCGGCGCCGATCACGAGTACGTCTACCAAGGCGAGTGTCACGAGTTTGACATTAACTGGCATCTCTCGATCGAGGAATACGGAGAGTGCCCAATAGGTTGCGCAAACCGCATACCATGCGATCCAATCGATTGGTTCGGTCGGCGGGTTGAAGTGGTGGTGCGATGCTCACATTGGGCGAGGTCCACACCGGATTCCTGCGCAACTCGACGTCGGTGTCCCGCGACCGGTGCGCGCACATCCTCGCCCTGATCCAGGGTGAACGCGTACGCCGATCCGAGCGACCCGTGCAATACGCGGTCTCGCCCGAACGCCTGCGCGGCATCGACTGCCGCCTGACCTCCGCATCTGGATCGCGGCATCGCGCGATCGGCACCGTCACCGCGCGCGCCGCGATCACCGGCGGGCATGTGTTGCAAGGATCGGCGTTCGTCAGCCTGACCAGCAGTGCGGCCGACCGCCGGCTGCCGTGGCCGCACTACCTCGCCCACCCCGGCGTCCTGGAGACCTTGGGCAAGGTCGACTGGAACGACCTCGCCGACGGGTTCCTGTCCGAGGGGCATCCGCCCGAAAGCCTTGATCTGGGCGCGATCTGCGCCGACGTGATGCACGAGGTGCAGACCTCCCATCACCTCGACCAGCGGGCACCCCTTCGCACCAGCCGCTCCAAGCTGCGCTGGGCGGTCGTCACGCCTCGGGAGGAGGCCGTCATCCAATTTGGCATCGAAGAGCGCGGTCTGCGCACGCTGCGACTGCCAATGAACGGCCGAGACCCCGCCGACCTCGCGGATGTGTGCGAAGACCTGGCACTCCACGATTGGCTGCTGACCTGCCTGCAGGGACTCATCGAGGGCAGCGACATCGGTGCCGTCGACCGCGTGCAGCTCATCCGCCGCTTCGGCCCGGCGATCGACCACCTGCTACACCTGTGGATGCCGGCGGCACGCGTCGACCGGTCCGTCTGGGACGCCGTCGAGCGACGTCCCGGGCTGAGCCGGCAGTGGGAAGCCTCCGTCAACCGCATCCGCGACCAGCTGGCTGCGGGCACGGTGGCGCTGTTGAGCGAGGCGGCGCGCAGCGAGGTGCGGCCGTGAGGCCCGTCGACGTACGCGGGCGCATCATCCGCAAGGTCGTGCTCACACTGCTCACCGGTGGCCTGGCGTACTTCATCGGTAACCTCGCCGACCAGCCGGAGATCTACGCGATCCTGCTGTCCGCGTTCGTCGCTGGCGTAACCCTGATGGTCGACTTCCTCACCGAGTTCGACAACCGGCTCTCGGCCGTCGAGGAAGGCCTGAGCGAACACTCCTCCCGCACCGAGGCGTTCGTGCAAGACAAATTCCTCACCATCGAGAAGCTTGTGGAGGAGAAGTTCTCCAAAATCAACGAGGCGACCGAGCTCTTCGGCCTCGTCGAGGCGTCGGCGGTCCGCACCGACCTGGTGACGCAACTCGTGCGGCACTCCACCCGGATCGACCCGACGTGCCCGCCGATCGTCTACGAGTTCGCCCAGTCCGAGATCGGCCGCATATCGGCGTTCCTGCGCGAGTTGGGCGCCGGCTCCGACGTCACGTACGACGGCGAGGACCGCGACTGGCTGCTGGGCCTGGCGCGCAACGCCCGCGTCACCATCGACGCCACCAGCCTCACCACCGTCGACGCCGGTGGGGCGCGATTCACCGACGACGGGCTGTGGGTCAGCGACCTGGGGCAGCGTTACCTGGAGGCGCAGCGCGACGCGGTCCGCCGCGGGGTGTGCATCCGGCGCGTGTTCATCATCGACCAGCCCGACCTGGCCAAAGACTCAGGGCTGCTGGCCGAGTGCAGCCGGCAGAAGGAGATGGGCATCGACGTGCGCATCCTCGATCCGAGCACCAACCCACGGCTGCGCAAGAGCTCGCTGTTCGACTTCGTGCTCTTCGACAAGGAGATCAGCTACGAGACGACACCGGCGTCCAGAATGGAGGGTGATCATAAGCCGACGATCGTCAACACGCGTCTGGTGCGGCGCGAGAGCCGCGTACGCGACCTGATCCGCCAGTTCGAAGACCTCTGGAACTCCTCCGCCGAGGTCACGTACCCCCCGCCCCGCCCGCCCCCCGCCCCCACCGGCCGCGCGGTGGGCGCCGCGTGCCGCGGGCGTCTGGTCCCGTCGATCAAGGGCGAATGCACGTGGTTGGATCTCTTTTCCGCGTGTATCTGCCCTTGATCCATGCAGATGCCCTTGATCGGCGTTTGGATCGGCCGCCAGTCGCAGCGCCGCGGCCTCACTCGGCGGTCGATGAAGATTTCGGTCATATTCAGGATCGGGCTTTGAGCTGCCGCGACGTCCGTCGTGCTGCAGGCTCGTTGCTCCCGCGGCCTCACCCTCCGCGATTCACAGTCAATCCCCGTGCGGGGTGGGTCTCGGGAACGCGGAGGGCGAGGCCGCGGGGCGGCGGTCTTGCGGGCGGCGGACGTCGCGGTAGCTCTATTTCGGACCTGGTCTTGAACTTGCCCCGAACCGTCGTCGATCAAGGGCATGTGCGTGGATCAAGGGCGAATGCACGCGGTTTTGAGATCGAACCACGTGCGTTTGCCCTTGATCGGCGCGGCGGCGGCGGACGCGGGCGGACGCGGCCTGGTGCCGGGATAGCGAAGCCTGACGCCAAAAGGGGTCTAGATGGTCATGTGAAGACGTATTGGACGCGGCCGACCAGCTCGTCGGGCAGCTCGACCCCGTCGCGCTCGGCCGCGTCGGCCACCTGGCGCGACACCTCGGGGTCCGGCCACACCTGGCTGAGGATCGTGCGCACCGCCACCTCGATCGGCAGGAACCGGGTCGCCAGCACCGACAAGGTGCGGTAGGCGCTGAACGGTGCCGCCTTCGGGTTTATCTTGACCACCGCGGGAAGCCTGTCCCAATCCTCGTGGAACTCCCCTGTGGACGGTGTCGGCACCGCGACCGGCTCGCCCTCGTTGCGAAGCATGCCGAGCCGCAGCAACTGCCACACGGCGGCCAGGTAGGGGCAGGACCAGACGCGCCCGCGCGGCCCTTCGTCCCACAGCTCGACGTCGACGAAGATCGAGTGCCGGTTGGCGGCGTTCTGCACCGGCGGCGCCCAATTCCGGAAGCCGCCCATCGCCTCCATCGCGCCGCTCACCGGCGACCGCTGCCCGTTGCACAGCCAGCCGCTCTCGGTGATCGGCGGGCGGGAGCCGTTGGTCTCGGGCGGCGGGTCGGCCACCAGCCGGCCTTCGACCAGCTTCGCGAGCGGTACGCCGCCGGCCTCTACGCACGACGACTCGCGCGCCACGTAGTCGATCTCGAGCCCGCACTCGCGGGCGGCGTCGAGCACGTCGGGGATGACCTGGGCGGGTGTCTTGAAGCGGCTGAAGTAGTCGTCGATGAGGAAACAGGTGCTGACGCGCGCCTTTCCGCTCGTGGCGGCCGTCTGACGCGCGGTGGCGGCCCAGGGCGCGACCTGCGCGAAGAGCGCGCGCAGCCGCTCTGGGCCGGCGAGGAAGTCCTCCATGTACAGGTGGCCGAGCTCGATCGAAGGTGGCGGGCCTCGGTCGCCAGGTGCGACATGGGGACGCGCTGGCCCCGCGGCTGGGCGGCGGCCTCGCGGAATACGGCGTCGGCTACAACGTCTCCCACGCGGCGTCCTCCGTCAGTCGCTTGGCCAGCGAGTCGAACGCGTCGATCGTCTCCCGGTTGGCGATCTGGCGGGCGTACACGTCGTTGTCGGAGATCAGCTGCTCGCGCCATTGGAGCACCGGGTCGAGCGGGATCACGCCGAGCATCGAGGTGCGCCCGACCTTGCGCTGGCTCGCCAGCTCTTGCAGATCACGATTGCAGTCGCGCAGCCACGCCACCTGTGAGGGCCGCAGACCGGCCAGCTCGACCGAGTTGGGGTCGACCACCGCCGTGCGTACGAACCGGATCGAGTCCATCAGCTCCTGCGGATCGTGCCCCCACACCCGGCCCGCCTCGATGATGCCGCGCTCGCCGTAGACGAGGCCGGACGCCGCGATGATGTGCTGGCGGGTCCAGCGGTGGAAAACCAGCCAGCGGGCGGTCACCGCCCGCATCTCCGGCTCGGCCGTCGCGGCCAGCACCATCTCGGTCGCGTACGACCGACCGGCGCTCAGATCGAGCAGGCAGAGGTCGAACTCCTCGTCGAGCCGGCGCAGCAGCCTGACGCACCGCCCGACGACCTCGTGGTTGACCGAGAACTCGCCGCCGCCACTGTCGCCGGGCAGCAGTACGAGCCGGCCCGCGCCGGGCGGCCGGTGCCGCAGGCTGGGCCGGTCGGATTGGGTCCACACGTCGAGCATCTGTGGGTCGGAGATCCGGCCCTGCAGGTACGAGTGGAGGCCGCCCTCGGTGGTGCCGCGCGCCGCCGAGTCGACGTTGAAGATCGTGCCGGCGGTGGGCGAGCCGAAGTCGAAGTCGAGGTAGCACACGTCGCTGCCCTGCAACGACCGCCGGTACGCGACGTTGCTGCTGGTCACCGAGCGCCCGGTGCCGCCTTTGTCGGAGGTGGCGAAGACCAGCATCTACTCCACCTCGAAGACGTCCTGCCGCGCCGCGGCGAGCTGCTCCAACTCGCGCAGCACGTCGCTGGCGAGGACGAACGCGGTGCCTGGCCGGTCGCTCAGCACGTCGCGAGCGCGGCGCAGGCTGGCCCGCGCGGTCTGCAGCGAGCTGCGCAGGGATGGGCCGGCCTCGCCCGCGCCGCCCAGCAGCTCACGGTCGAAGAGATGGTCGGCCTCGTTGAGCAGCTCGCTGGCCAGCTCGGTGAGCATCTCACTGCGCAGCGGCGGACGGCTGACCAGGTTGGCAGCGGTCACCAGGCACTCGACCACGCGCTCGGTGTAATACCAGGACGGCTGGTCGCCATGGCTGTCGACCTGAGGGAAGACGCCGGACGGCTGGTCCCACAGCGCGTGCCCGGGACCGCTCTTGAGCCGTCGCCGCTCCAGGTGGTCCCAGATCACGTCGGCCTGGGCGAGCAGCCGGCCGCGCAGGTCGGTGTCGCGGGCCAGCCCCGCGATCTGGATCGTGCGCTTGAGCAGCAGCGGGGAGAAGTCGGGGAGAGGGGGAGGGGGGGAGGGGCCCCCCG